>NZ_JAWJTI010000010.1:0-116124 GCF_032911525.1 Stenotrophomonas veracruzanensis | reverse complement strand
ACCCCCCCCCCCGGATAACTGGTGAAATGGAACGCCACCGAGGGGAACTCCCGCCGGTACCGCTCAACATCAACAGCCTCGCCCCGCCCCTTGAAACAGATGACCATCACTTCATCGAACCGACCAACCAGGTACTCGAGGTGCTGGCGCAGCATGCGCTCGCGGCCGCCGACCACAGGAAGGAACGGCCTGGTCATGAGAAAGACGGCCTTAGCCATGACGCACCATCCTTATGCCACGTGAAATGGTCAGTACTGCGGCAAGCGGGATCCACAGGAGCACGAAGGCAAATGAGCCAAACTGAAGGCAAGCGGCGCCCATGAGCACCAGCTGGAGAACCACCAGCTTCTCGGCCGGAGAACCGAAGCGCTTGATGAGGCCGAAATCTCGACGAACGCGGTTGAGCATGAAGATGAGATACGCCAGCCCCAGCAACCCGCCCATCACGTAGATGCCCACATACAGATTGCGCGGATCAGCCGAGACCGACGAGATGTCGCCCATGATCTCGAAATTTCGATACGCAACATGATTCAGCGGCAACCATGACATCGCGTCATTGAAACTGAACGGATACATCGCTGCGCCCATTCCGAACGGATATGAAAGCGACACAAGGAACGCGTACACGGGATACATGATGCGCACAAAGACGGATCCGTCGAGGGACTCCAGCAGCGATGCCTCAACGGTCGACGCCTCGTCGAGCTTGATGATGCGTGTCAAGTAGTAAGGAAGGTCCCCTGAAGATGCGAGATTGGACACGATCAGCTTCACCGCATATGCCACCAACAAGGTACCTGCCCCAATGAGGAGCACCTGAAACAGGGTCCTGGTGAAGCTGCGCCCCATCAGAAGGCGGTATCCGATCAATCCGATGACCAGCGTCGCAAAGCCATAGAGAGAGAAAGTGGCGGCAAAAAGCATCAACCACATCCCGCGATAGATCCAGGACAAGCGGCCAAGCAGCGGGAATGCGAACACAAGATAGAGGCTGGCCCAGGATGCCTCGGAGGTAAACAGCTGCACCCGCGACCCTGCATTTCCGCTCAGTGCAAGCGCCAGTGCGTCGCGAAACATGCCACCAATACCCAGGTAGATGGCGACGATCTCGAAGATTCCATAGCACAGCACGATTTTCAGCACGGAACGAAGAATGTTCAGGTACTGATCGATAGAGACGAACCTGAAGTAGTAGCGGAAACCAAGAAAGGCGGCCAGCCCCGCTAGAACAGGCAGAATTCCTCTCAGGACGCGATCCACGCCAATGTCCTTCACGCCCAGGAAGATGAAACTGACCAGGACCACGTAGAGCACAAAACAGATTGTCGCCACGTCGGCGCGCTCAATCCTTCCACGCGAACCGAAGAAGAAGACGATGCCAAGCAGTGCTGCCGGGATGAGCGACGGCGGGCTGTAACTGACAGGGACAAACGACATCTTGAAAACGGGCAACAGAACTATCGCCAGAAGACCAAGCCAGCTGACAAACCTGATCCTGATCATTTAAGGCCCTCGATGGCCGCGACGAACCTGCGCGATGTCCCCGCGTATCCGTACTGCTCGCGCAAAGACTGGACGGCAGCGAGTCGGGGCAATTCGGTGATCGCAGCCATGGCCTCGATTGACGCTATTGCCACTGCGGCCTTATCGCATCGATCAAGTGCGTCAAGATCGGACGAGAAGAAGTCGGCTGCGTCCTGAAGCACTTCTTTGGCCCCACTCCAACGCGTGCTGATCACCCTTCCGCCGACAGCCATCGCCTCAACGGGCACATTGGCGAATCCCTCCCACAAGGAAGTGACAAGCACGAGATCGGCCTGGCGGAAGTACGGAAGGGGGTTGTCCACCGCTCCGAGGAACACCACTCGGTCCGATACCCCACTCATTTCAGCACGTGCCTCCAGAGACTCTCTCAAGCTGCCGTCACCAATGAACACCAGTACGCCCTTGTAACCCAGCTTCGCCATTCCGGCGAAAACAGCAATGGCGATGTGTTGCCCCTTCTGTTCATTCAATCGACCGCATGACACAACGTATGGCCCGGATATCGCCGAAACTGGCGGAGCAAGGGACTGCTCATCCAGCTGCGAGAAATCGTATCCATTGGGGATGTAAAGTGTCTTCTTCGGCGACACTTTGAAGAGAACTGGGGCGCGTTCGGCAGCAACTGGGGAATTGCAGTGATAGAGATCACTCCCGCGGTACATCCAACCACACAAACTCCGCACTAGGCGCTTTCGCCAGCCGGCAGCAAGATCCCGCGAAGGATCCTGTCGCTCGGAAACGACGAGCTTGAAGTCAAGCCCGAGCTTCTTCGCCATCAACGCGACGATACTCGGACCATACGACATTGAAACAACTGCATCGAAGCGTTCATTCCGCATCAGCCTGCGGAATCGAAGCACAGCCACCAGGATACCCATGGCGCGGCGAAGGTCATAATCCCACCGCGCATTGGCCTGGAACTCCCGCACCAGCGGAAGACCGAGGGAATAGTCCGCCTCTCCACCCTCTTCTGCGGGCTCATAGGACAGGATGCTCACATTGGAGACGCCGTCAGCCAGCATCTCCCTAAGGCGAAGGGTGGATGCCTTGATCCCACCGGCGTGGACATCCGTAGTGAAGATCAGGACGTTGAGGGACGAAACCGGGTTCTCCACGCAATCCGTCTGTTCGCCTACACGATCAGGATCGCTGCGCATCTCATCTCCACCTCTTTCCTGCGAGCTCACGAATGGCCCAACCATTGCTTGGGCCCGCCTACACCAAGCGAGCGATAGCCACAAAGAATGACGAGCACGATCATCACCATTCCCAACATCTGGACAACAGGCCCTGCATACACAGCAAGGCAGTAGGAGGCAGCCAGGGCAACGAAGGTGACCAGGAGGATCCTTGACAACTTGGCCCACGGAAGCTTCATTGACAGCTTGGAGGCCGCGAGCCAGGCAGCCAGAATGACACCCGCGGTCAACGCAAGCAGCAAGGCGATCAGGATGCTGACCAGACCGATGGATTGGGTCGCGTACAGACCAACGCATCCGAGTACGAAGAGGATCAACGCCAATGCGCTGGTAGCTACCGAGTAGACCGTCTTGCCCCCGATGGCGAACAATGCATCGAGTCCATAGCTCTTCAAGCAAACAAGCACGACTGAGATGACCGCGAGAAGCGAAACCTTCGAGTAGGAATCAAGGAATGCAGGTGGCACGAAATACGTCACCATTACACGATTCGCATAGAGCAGCACAACCATGGCGGCAGAGAAGAGCGCCACCACATTGACCAAGTGGCCGGCCATGTGACGCCTGCCTTCCACCGGATCAAGATTGACGCGACCAATTACCGGCTGGAGCAGCACCAGATTGATCGCCGTTCCGAGCGCCATCAGGATCTTCTGTGCAATATCCACTGCCAGCAAGGCGCCTGCCGACTCAGCTCCACCTGCGTAATGCACCATCGCGTATCTCGCGGCGAGTGGCAGCGCAAACGAGATCATCCCTGCGGCAGCAGCGAACAATCCAAACTTCATCAGGAAGATCACGCTCGATCGCGCGGGCCACCGAAGTGAGCGCGGGCATGATCCGGCGAACAGCGAGGCAACCAGGAAGGAAATGATCAGGCCCGCAAGTGCGAACCTGCCATCAGAGAACGTCGACGCCGCGGCAAGCGTAAGGATGAATGACAGGATGCTTCGCGCCATCCAGGTAATGGAGAAGCGAACATTGCGAAAGCTGGCCCTCAGGCTGGCCTGCTGACCATCGAATGCCCCTTGAGCACATGCGTAGAAGAGGATGAAGCCCGCAGTGAAGATTGCCCCCCCAGCATCGCCAGTTACCAGAAGCAGCACCGCCAGGACTACCGCCACACCCAGAACGCCCAGGTAAAGTGCGCCAAGGGCTTCAGGCAACTGCCGTGGATCGCGAGAGTCACTTGTGGAATAACGGACCACGCCAATCCGCAGCCATTCGAAAAGAACAGCAGCCGCAAGCTGGCCCGACGCCCACATCATCGCAAAACGCGTGTACTCCTCCGGGACCAGCAGCCTCGGTATCACGAACTGGATACCAAGACTCGCCAGGTTGGCGAGGACCAGCGAGACCAGCATCAACATCGATGTTCCGGCTCGCACGCTTCCAGCAGCTACCTGCATCAGTCGACCCCGAACTGATCGCGACTGTATGTCTTGCCTGCCACATCGTCTAGATCAGGGTGGCGTCGATTGGCAATGATCACGTCAGCAGTGCGCTTGAACTCACCCAGGTCCCTGCACACTCTGGACCGGAAAAACTCATCGGCGACGATGGTGGGCTCATAGACAATCACCTCAACGCCTTTAGCCTTGATTCGCTTCATGACGCCTTGGATGCTGGACGAACGGAAGTTGTCCGACCCGGCCTTCATCGCCAGACGGTAGATGCCCACCACTCTGGGATTGGAGCGAAGTACTTCCGCAGCAATGAAGTCCTTGCGGGTCGAGTTGGACGCCACGATGGCCTGGATGAGATTCTGTGGAACGTCGCGATAGTTCGCCAGCAACTGTCGCGTGTCCTTTGGCAAGCAGTAGCCTCCATAGCCACAGGAGGGATTGTTGTAGTGCTCTCCAATCCGGGGATCCAGGCACACGCCATCAATGATCTGACGCGCATCCAAACCATGGCAGGCCGCATAGGTATCCAGCTCATTGAAGTAGGACACGCGCATCGCCAGATATGTGTTCGCAAACAGCTTGATGGCCTCTGCCTCAGCTGCTCCGCAGAAGACAACGGGAACGTTATCCGTCGCAGCCCCCTGCAAAAGAAGTGACGCAAACTCCGTGGCCTGCTCCGAACTCTCACCCACGATGATGCGGCTGGGATAGAGGTTGTCGTGCAGGGCGCGACCCTCGCGAAGAAACTCCGGCGAGAAGATGATCTTCATGCCTGCATGCTCAGCACGTACACGATCGGTAAACCCCACGGGTACGGTGGACTTTACGATCAGCGTCGCGGACGGATTGATCTCCAGCACATCACGGATGACCTCCTCGACCGAGCTCGTGTCGAAGAAGTTCGTATCCGGATCGTAGTCCGTCGGCGTTGCAATAATGACGAGCCTGGCGCCGGCATAAGCCGATTCCTTATCCACGGTCGCGCGGAGATCCAAGGTCCCTCGGTCCAGAAAGCCCTGGATATCAACGTCTTCGATGGGCGAACGGCGCTTGTTGATCGCCTCCACCTTTGCCGCGTCCACATCCAGCGCGACGACAGAATTGTGCTGAGCAAGAAGCACAGCATTGGCCAGGCCGACGTATCCCATCCCTGCAACCGCGATCTTCATATCCAATGCTCCCTACTCCACCCAAGCACCGCTCAAGCTCAGCGCGCAGGCAGCATTCATTCCCTTATCGAAACAACAGCACCTCGTCATGAACGACTACGGAGCCGAACATCACGGCTCCGCGTCCATCTTCAGCCGAAGTCAGGTTGAAGACTTGTACTCGTAGTAGCCATAGCTGTAATAGCCCGTAGCACGACGCTGCACAGCGTTGAAGATCGCCCCCTTGATTCGAACGTTGTTTTGCTCAAAACGATGCTTGGCTAGCGCCAACTCCTTCGCCTGATTTAGTCCAAATCTCGCCACCATCAGACACGTGCCGGCGTGATGCGCAATGATTGCCGCGTCGGTCACAGCAAGAATCGGCGGCGTATCGACAATTACCAGATCGTACTGCGGCGACAGTGCCTCAAGAAGCTGCGTGAAGTTGGCGTGCATCAACAACTCGGACGGGTTCGGCGGAACCTCACCACGGGTAATGAAACTAAGGCTGTCGATGCCCGGCAGCGTCCGCACAACCTGCGCCAGATCTGCCTTGCCCACCAGAAGATCAGAGAGGCCAGGCGACTGCACTGCACCCAACGCCTTATGCAGGGTACCCTTTCGCATGTCTGCGTCGATGATGAGGACGCGCTGACCCGCCTGGGCGATCACTGCGGCGAGATTGGAGGAGACGAACGTCTTGCCTGCGTTCGGGCTGGCGCCCGAGATCAGGACAATGTTGTTCTTTGCCTCCAGGCGGGCGAAGTGCAGGCTGGTTCGCAGGCTACGCACGGCTTCGATCGCAAGATCCGCAGGATCCTTGATGGCCAGCAGGTGAAGCTTGCCATCGGCGCGGAACTTGCCTCGCACCGAGTCGCTCTGCTGCTGCGCACTTACCGGGATCGACGCGTAGACGGGCAATCCCAGCTCCTCGATCTGCGCCGGATCCTCGACGCCACGGTTGAGCATCTGCCTCAGGAGTACAAAGGCAATCGATAGGAAGCCACCGAGCAGGGTGCCAACAAGAACAACCAGTGCCTTTCTGGGCTTCACCGGTGTTGATGCATCCACCTCGGCCGCATCGACGATGCGCACATTGCCCACCGTGCCAGCGCGCGCGACATCCAGCTGCTGCGCCTGATTCAGCATGCCGGTATACATTTCATTGCTGACCTGAAGGTCGCGCGTCAGCCGCAGCAGCTCCTGCTGCGCTTCAGGCAACTGCTTCACCTGCCCCTGGAATCCGCTCTTCCGGCCCTCCAGCTCTCCAATCTGCCGCATCAGCGCCTGGTACGCCGGATGATCGCGCGTGAACTTGCGATCCATCTCCGCCTGCTGCAGGCGCAGCTGCTGGATGCTGGTCTCCACAGCAACCTCCTGATCCAGCAGTCCCTTGGTCTGCAGGCTCAGATCCACGGAGTTGGCACGCGTCTGGTAGGCACTCAGCGCCTTCTGCGCGGCGTCCACCTGATTGCGCACGTTGGGCAACTGCTCCTTCACGAAGGTCAGCTGGGCAGAGGCCTCGGCCGAGTTTCGTTCCACGTTCTGCCGCACATAGGCCTGGGCGACCTGCTGCAGGAAACGCTGTGCAAGATCAGGATCCGCATTCTCATAGGCCAGCGTCAGGATACCTGACTCCTTGCCCGACTCACTTACAGCAACCTTCTTCTGCAGCTCTCCCACCACCGTGAGGTGGCGCTGGCGGGTCACTTCAAAGCGCATACCCGGATGCGCGCGCATCTCCGCAACCTGCGCGGTCACCCCCTTGCCGCTGGCGAACTCGCCGACCTTCCCCTTCAACAGAGGATTGTCGTCTTCGTCGAACAGTTCATAGCTGCTGTTCTCGCCGACAACCAGAGTCATCGGTCGCGCCAACAGCGCGCGCGGCACATCCAGCTGGAAGATCTCCAGCTTCTCGCCGCCCCAGCCGAAACGGCTCATGCCAAAGCGCACATCAGCCAGAGCGTCCGGATCTGCACGCTCTGCCTTGCGCGCAACGTAGCCTCCCAGGAGCGGGAAGCGGTTGGGCTCGATGGTGATATCCAGCTTCAGCGCATCGACTGCGCTGCCGACCACCGAACGAGAAGTGATGAGCGCGATTTCGGTTGTCGCCTCCGCCGTGCCCCCTCCGATGCCGAGCGACTGACTGATATCAGAGAGCCCTGGCAGACTCGGCACCTTGGATTCAACCTGCACGATCGCATCGGCACGATAGATGGGCGTCGCCAACAAGGCATAGGCAACCGCGATGACGAAGAACGTCCCCGTAATTCCGGCAATCCACCATCTGTGGTCAACCAGCGTGCCGAGCAACTGCCGCAGGTCGATTTCATCGGCATCGTCCTGCGCCGGACTGCGAGTATCGGTGGTCATCAGTAAGAACTCTTCAATTGGATGTAGGTGCGGTCAGGGATGAGAGGTCAGCACTACAGATGACGCGCCCAACTCTCCACGCCTTCAGCCATCAGCGTGTAGACATGCTCGAACGCGGGACGCTGCTGGCGGTACGGATCGGGAATCTCCCGATCCTGCTGCCACTTGCCCAGCAGGAAGGTCTTGCCCGACGCCTGCGGCGCAATCTCGGCGATGCGGCGTACGTGCTTGCGCTCCATGGTCAGCACCAGATCGGCGGCGCCGAGGATGGCGTCATCGATCTGGCGGGCGCGGTGGGCCAACCCATCCATGCCCCGCTCCGCCAGCAGCTCCTGCGCGGTGGCATCGATGCCGTGCCCCACCAGCGCGCCCAGGCCCGCCGAAGACACCTGGATGCCCCTGCCGGCCACGGCCTGCCTGAGCATGACTTCAGCCGAAGGGCTGCGGCAGATGTTGCCTACACATACAAAAAGAACGTTCTTGAACACTGACCTGGATCCTGTGGCATTCCTTGCGGCGCGCGCGACCAGAACAAGCGTCGGCCGGCGGCAGCCGCACAGGATACCTTACAAGCGCATTACAGGCGATGAAATCGCCAACAGATTCATGGAATTACGTCGCAGTTCCGCATATCGGCCAGCTCAATACGCCGACTTCTGGCCCAGCACCTTCAGCACGGTCAGCGCGATGATCCGCACGTCCAGCGTCGGGCTCCAGCGTCGGATGTAGTCGATGTCGTACTGCACGCGCTTCTTCATCGAGCGCAGCTCGGGGGTCTCGCCACGCAGCCCGTGCACCTGCGCCCAGCCGGTGATGCCCGGCTTGACGTAGTGGCGATGCATGTAGCGCTCGATCACCCGCTCGTAGTGGTTGTTGTGCTGGATCGCGTGCGGCCGCGGCCCCACCACCGACATGTTGCCGCCCAGCACATTGAAGAACTGCGGCAGCTCATCCAGGCTGCTGCGGCGCAGGAACGCACCGAACCGGGTAACCCGCGGATCGCCGCGCGTGGCCTGGGTCAACTGCCCCACGTCCTCTTCATGCACGCGCATGGAGCGGAACTTGAGCATCCAGAATTCCTTGCCACCCAACCCATGACGCCGCTGCCGGAACAACACCGGGCCCGGCGAACTGAGCTTCACCCCCACTGCCAGCACCAGGAACAGCGGCGACAACAGAACCACGGCGACGCCGGCCACCAGGATGTCCTCGACGCGCTTGAACAACCGGAAGCGATGGTCGGCCAGGCCCTGGCGAACGCCGATCATCGGCACATCGCCCACCTGATGCACCCCCGGATTCAACGCCCCCAGACCGGTGGTATCGGGGATCAGGCGCACAGGCACGGGAAAGCGCTCGATCTGCTTGAGCATGTCCTTGATCGGCCCGGTGTCGCCCATCGGCATCGATACCCAGACCTGGTCGAACTCACCCCGGTGCAGATCCATGTACTGCGAAACGTCACCCAGGGCGCCCAGGCGACGCGGCGCGTCACCGCCCCGGCGGGTGGCGATGTCGCCGGCACTGGCAAAATAGCCGACCACTTCCTTGCCCAGCTCGGGCTTGCCGCGCAGCAGGCGGTGCAGCCTGAGGGCCGGCGCCCGCAGGCCCACCAGCAACACGCGCTCCCGATCCAGGCCACGCGAACGCAGCCGGTGCAACTGCACCCGCAACAGCACGCGCACGGTCGCCATCGAGGCCAGCCCGGTGAAATACCAGCCCACCAGCCATCGCACCGGCACCGAGTCACCCAGGCCGACCAGCACCGCGTACAGCGAGAACAGGGCGAACGTGCTGGACCAGGCCAGCAGGAGCAACCACAGGTCGGCGAGCAGGCCGCGCATTCGCCAATTGCGATAGACCGGAGCAATGGAGAAGCAGACGATGGCGCTGAGAATCACCGCGCCGAACACGATGCGCTGCGAGGGATTGGGCGCCCCAGTGGCGTAGCACAGCAGGTGCGAGAGCACCGCCATGCCCGGCAGCAGCAACAGATCACCCAGGCGCAGCCCCAGTTCCAGGGCCGCCCGGGCCTCGACCCGGCGGCGACCCGCCCGGGCCCGCTCGGCGGGAAGGTCTTCTACGGATCCATGTAGCAAAGCACTTCTCCATGTCTACCCGACCCGACAGCGAGCGGCTCGCTGTCGCGCGCGGGACTCCCCAGCCCGCACGGAAATGTCGAGGTTGTGTCAATTAAATGTGCGGGGATTGTGAATGATGTCACGCGCAAAAGATAGGAACCCGGTCACTCAATGGCGACCACTTTCCGCCTCGCACAGACCTAAGTAATTAGAACCATTACTATTTTTGTTTGTTTCGCAGGGTGTCGACATGCGTCACCTTGCGTCACAAACCGTCAACTCATCTTCACATGATGCCAACCGCTTGACGCCCGGGTCGCCGCCCCCTGCCCCGCACCGCATCAAAGCGGCGCACCGCCCTCTGCTACCATCGGCGGTTCTGTTCATCGCGTCCCCCACCTGCCCGCGATGGCGCCAAACAACGTAACGAAACACAGGAGTCTGCATGTCTTCCGAGCTGCTCAAGTCCCTTGGCCTGGACGCGATCAACGCTGGCACGTACCTGGGCAACGGGGAGTGGTCGAGCGCGACCAGCGGTGAGCTGATCACCCCGGTCAACCCGACCACCGGCGAGCCGATCGCGCAGGTCCGCGCGACCACCGAGGCCGAGTACGAGACCGTCGTCGCCCGCGCCCAGGAAGCCTTCAAGATCTGGCGCACCACGCCGGCCCCGCGCCGCGGCGAAGCCGTGCGCCTGTGCGGCGAAGCACTGCGCAAGCACAAGGACGCCCTGGGTTCCCTGGTTGCGCTGGAAATGGGCAAGAGCAAGCCGGAAGGCGATGGCGAAGTGCAGGAGATGATCGACATCGCCGATTTCGCCGTGGGCCAGAGCCGCATGCTGTACGGCTACACCATGCATTCCGAGCGCCCCGGCCACCGCATGTACGAGCAGTACCACCCGCTGGGCCTGGTCGGCATCATCTCGGCCTTCAACTTCCCGGTGGCAGTGTGGAGCTGGAACTCCTTCCTGGCGGCCATCTGTGGCGACGTGTGCATCTGGAAGCCGTCCAACAAGACGCCGCTGACCGCCATCGCCTCGCTGAAGATCTGCAACGACGCCCTGCGCGAAGCCGGTTTCCCGGACATCTTCTTCCTGATCAACGATGCCGGCACCGCGCTGTCGGAAAAGATGGTCGATGACCGTCGCGTGCCGCTGATCAGCTTCACCGGCTCGACCCAGGTCGGCCGCACCGTCAATGAAAAGGTCGCACGCCGCCTCGGCCGCTGCCTGCTGGAACTCGGCGGCAACAACGCCATCATCCTGGACGAAACCGCCGACCTGAAGCTGGCCGTGCCGGGCATCGTGTTCGGTGCGGTCGGTACCGCCGGCCAGCGCTGCACCACCACCCGCCGCCTGATCGTGCACCGCTCGATCTACGCCGACGTGCTGGCCACCCTGGTCAAGGCCTACAAGCAGGTGGAAGGCAAGATCGGCGACCCGACCGATGCCGCCAACCTGATGGGCCCGCTGAACAGCGACGGCGCCGTGCAGCAGTTCCTCGATGCCATCGCCCAGGCCAAGGCCGCCGGCGGCACCATCGAAACCGGCGGCACCCGCATCGACCGCGCAGGCAACTTCGTGCTGCCGGCGATCGTCTCCGGCCTGAAGAACAGCGACGCCGTGGTCCAGCACGAGACCTTCGCGCCGATCCTGTACGTGATGCCGTACGACACCCTCGACGAAGCCATCGACATGCAGAACGGCGTGCCGCAGGGCCTGTCGTCCTCGATCTTCACCCAGAACCTGAAGACCGCCGAGAAGTTCCTGTCGGCGGCCGGCAGCGACTGCGGCATCGCCAACATCAATATCGGCACGTCCGGTGCGGAGATCGGCGGCGCCTTCGGTGGCGAGAAGGACACCGGCGGTGGCCGCGAGTCCGGTTCGGACGCGTGGAAGGTCTACATGCGCCGTCAGACCAACACCATCAACTATTCGGATTCGCTGCCGCTGGCCCAGGGCATCAAGTTCGACCTGTAACGCTATCTGTAGTGCCGAGCCATGCTCGGCAGGACGGGCCATGAACACTTCAGGAAGTGCCGCCGAGCATGGCTCGGCGCTACAGGCTGGCAAGCCGGTGATTGATTTCACCGGCCGCCGCGTGCTCATCGCCGGCGGCAGCAAGGGCATTGGTCGTGAAATGGCGCTGGCCTTTGCCGGCGCCGGTGCGCAGGTCGCGGTCTGCGCCCGCGGCCAGGCCGGCCTGGATGCCCTGCGCGCCGATGCACTGGCACAGGGCTTCCAGCTGCACACGTTTTCCGCCGATCTGGCCGACCCCGGCCAGATCCAGGCCTGGCTGCAGGCCGCCGCTGGTGCACTCGGCGGCATCGATGTGCTGGTCAACAACGCCACCGGCTACGGCATGGCCGACGACGAGGACGGCTGGGCCGCCAGCCTGCAGATCGACCTGATGGCAGCCGTTCGGGCCTCGCGCCTGGCCCTGCCATGGCTGCGTGCGTCCGGCGACGCCTGCATCCTCAACCTCTCTTCGATTGCCGCGCAGCAGCCGCGTCCCGGTGGCGCACCCTATGCCGCTGCCAAGGCCGCCCTTTCGCACTACACCACCTCACAGGCACTGGCCCTGGCCAAGGACCGCATCCGGGTCAACGCCATCGCACCGGGCTCCATCGAGTTCGATGACGGCCTGTGGGATCGCCGCCGCGTCGAAGACCCCGACCTGTACCACGGCACGCTGGCGAAGATTCCGTTCGGCCGCTTCGGCCACCCGCGCGAGATCGCCGATGCCGCCCTGTTCCTGTGCTCGCCGCTGGCGCGCTGGGTCACCGGCAGCGTGCTCAACGTGGATGGCGGCCAGGTGTTGATGGGCTGATACCGGCCCCCGGTAGCTGCCAACCTTGGTTGGCATGCCTTTCGTCGACCAAGGTCGACGCCTACCCTGCTGAATTGCCCTTTGTCGACCAAGGTCGACGCCTGCCCTCGCATCCGCCGGGCATGGGATTGCCCGGGCAGAGGCACTATCATGTGCACACTGCCAAGGAGGACCCCGATGAGCGTGGCACCCCGACAGACAAGCGCCCTGGCCGTGGTGAGCCTGGTCATGGGCATCGCCAGCTGGACCGTCCTGCCCTTCGTGGCCAGCATCGTGGCCATCATCACCGGCCACATGGCCCGCGCCGAGATCCGCCGCCGCCCGCATGAACTGGAAGGCGATGGCCTGGCCGTCACCGGCCTGGTACTGGGCTGGGTGATGGTCGGCGCCGCGCTTGCCGCCATCCTGGTCTTCATCCTGTTCTTCGGTGGCCTGGCGTGGCTGGCGGCGGTGTCGAACTGACGCCATGACCGCCTCCGACAGCACTGAACGCTTCAGCAGCCGCGTCGCCGACTACGTCCGCTACCGGCCCGATTACCCGCCGGCCCTGCTGGAATGGCTGCACGGCCCGATGGGTGTCAGCCGCGAGGCCCGGGTGGCCGACATCGGTGCTGGCACCGGTATCTCCAGCCGCCAGTTTCTGGCCAGCGGTCATCCGCTGGTGGCGGTCGAGCCGAATGCCGCCATGCGCGCCGCCGCCGAACAGTGGCTGGCGCCACAGTATCCGGACTTTTCCGCCGTCGATGGCCGCGCCGAGGCCACCGGCCTGGACGATGCCAGCGTTGATCTGGTCAGCGTCGCGCAGGCCTTCCATTGGTTCGACACCGTGGCGGTGCGCGCCGAGTGGCAGCGCATCCTGCGTCCGGGTGGCCTGGCACTGATCTATTGGAATTCACGACTGCTCGATGCCAGTCCGTTCCTGATCGGCTACGAACAGTTGCTGCTGGACTACGGTACCGACTACACCGCCGTGGCCGAGCGCTACCAGGACGATGCCACCATGCAGGCCTGGTTCGGCCCCGGTCTGCGCGGCAGGGTGGAGCTGCCAAACGTACAGCATCTGGATTTCGATGCCCTGCGCGGGCGCCTGCTGTCCTCCTCCTATGCCCCGCAATCTGGTCATCCGCGCCACGCGCTGATGATCGACGCTCTGCAGGACCTGTTCGCCGCCCACGCGGTCGACGGCCAGGTCGCTTTTGAATATCGAACCCGAGCCTTCCTCGGCACGCTGGACTGAAACCTACGCATGTATTCGCTTGCCCGCCCCTTCCTGTTCTCGCTCGACGCCGAGCGCGCCCACGGCCTCGGCCTGTCCGCACTGGACCTGGCCTATCGCACCGGCACCACGCCGCTGCTGGCCGCACGCATCGCGCCGATGCCCAGCACGGTGTTCGGGCTGACCTTCCCCAATCCGGTCGGTCTGGCCGCCGGCCTGGACAAGAATGGCGAGCACATCGATGCATTGTTCGCGCTGGGTTTCGGCTTCGTCGAGATCGGCACCATCACCCCGCGCCCGCAGGCCGGCAATCCGCAGCCGCGGCTGTTCCGCCTGCCGGCGCACAACGCGATCATCAACCGCATGGGCTTCAACAATGCGGGCGTGGACGCGCTGGTACGCAATGTCGAACGCGCGCGCAACCGCCGCGGCATGCTCGGCATCAACATCGGCAAGAACAAGGACACTCCCAACGAACAGGCCGTGGACGATTACATCGCCTGCCTGGACAAGGTCTATCCGCTGGCCGACTACATCACCGTCAACATCTCCTCGCCCAACACCGCCGGCCTGCGTGAACTGCAGGAAGAGACCGCACTGCGCCAGCTGGTCAGCCAGCTGCGTGACCGCCAGGAAGACCTTGCTGCCCGCCACGGCCGCCGCGTGCCGATGCTGGTGAAGGTGGCGCCCGACCTCAGCGAGCGCGACATCGACGCCGCTGCCCGCGTGCTGGGCGAGCTGCAGGTGGACGGCGTGATCGCCACCAATACCACCATCGACCACAGCAAGGTGGCCGGCGATCCGCTGGCCAACGAGGCCGGTGGTCTGTCCGGCGCGCCGGTGCTGGAGCAGTCCACGCTGGTGCTGCGCCGCCTGCGTTCGCGCCTGCCCGAATCGGTGCCGCTGATCGGCGTCGGCGGCATCCTGTCCGGTGCAGATGCGGCGGCCAAGATGGCGGCCGGTGCCGCGCTGGTGCAGTGTTACAGCGGCCTGATCTTCCGTGGCCCAGCCCTGGTCTCCGAATGCGTGGAGGCGATCCGCCGCCGCCGCGAAGCGCCGAGCCGCGGCGCGGTGGCCCCACTGTGAGCGCGCCCATGGATACCGTCGACGGCAACGCCCCGCTGCGCTGGACGCTCACCCGCAATGCGCCGCTGCAGGCGCTGAACACCTTCCATGTGCAGGCCAGCGCAGCCCAGCTGCTGGAACTGCACGATGCCGCACTGCTGCCGGAAGTGCTCGCGCTGCCCGACGTGGCCAGTGGCCCGCTGCTGGTGCTGGGCAGCGGCAGCAACGTCCTGATCGCCGAAGACCTGCCGGGCACCGTGCTGGTGTTCGGCAACCGTGACATCAGTTTCCTGGAACATCGCGCCGACCATGCGGTGATCCGCGCCGGCGCCGGCGTGCCGTGGCATGGCCTGGTGATGTGGTCGCTGCAGGAAGGCCTGTCCGGCCTGGAAAACCTGGCGTTGATTCCCGGCACCGCCGGTGCCGCGCCGATCCAGAACATCGGTGCCTACGGTGCGCAGGTCGGCGAGTTCATCCAGGCCGTTGAAGCCTGGGACTGCCAGGAGCAGGCCTGGGTGCGGCTGGACAACGAACAGTGTGGCTTCGCCTACCGCGACAGCGTGTTCAAGCAGCAGCCGGATCGCTACCTGATCACCGCCATCGAGCTCAAGCTGCCGCTGCTGCACGATCTGCGCATGGACTACGCCGGCATCCGCGAGGAGCTGCAGGCACAGGGCGTGGAGCTGCCGAGCGCAGTGGACGTGGCCAACGCGGTGATTGCGATCCGCCGCCGCAAGCTGCCCGACCCGGATGTGCTGGGCAACGCCGGCAGCTTCTTCAAGAACCCGGTGCTGCCGCTGGAACAGGTGGACGTGCTGCTGCAGCACTTCCCCGAACTGCCGGTGTTCCCGGCAGACCGCGAGGACAAGCGCAAGGTCTCGGCGGCATGGATGATCGAGTCCTGCGGCTGGAAGGGTTTCCGCGAAGGCGATGCCGGTGTTGCACCGAGCCACGCACTGGTGCTGGTCAACCACGGCAACGCCACCGGCGCCGAGCTGCTGGCACTGGCGCGCCGCATTTCCGCTTCGGTGCTGGAAAAGTTCGGCGTGCCCATCGAACCGGAGCCCCGCCTGCTCGGCGCACAGTGGTGAACACCCCCGCCTTTTCCCCCAGCGCCACCCCGATGCGGGCGGCGCTGCTGATGCTCGGCAGCACCATGGCATTCGGCCTGATGGCGGTGGCCATCCGCTATGCCACGCGCTACGTGCCGACCCAGGAAGTGGCGTTCTTCCGCAATGCCTTCGGTCTGCTCGCGTTGCTGCCGATGTTGCTGCGTCCCGGCCACGCGCCGCTGAAGACCCGGCAGCTGCCGCGCTATTTCGTGCGCAGTGCGATCGGCCTGGGCTCGATGCTGTGCGCGTTCTGGGCACTGGGCCACCTGCCGTTGGCGCAGGCGGTTTCGCTCTCGTACTCCACGCCGCTGTTCGTCACCATCGCCGCCGTGCTGTGGCTGGGCGAGACCGTGCGCGTGCGCCGCTGGGCCGCAGTCGTGGTCGGCTTCATCGGTGTACTGGTGATCGTCCGCCCCGGCACTGCCGGCTTCACGGCCGGCAGCCTGGTCGCTGTCGGTGCGGCCGTGCTCAGCTCGCTGGTGGCGATCCAGATCAAGCAGCTGACCCGTATCGACAACGCGGACACCGTGGTGCTCTATACCTACGTGTTCTGGGTACCGCTGTCGCTGGTCCCGGCATTGTTCGTCTGGGTCTGGCCCACCGGCATGGCGTGGCTGTGGCTGCTGGCCACCGGCGTGCTCGGCACCGTCGGCCAGCTGTTGTGGACGCGTGCGCTGCGGCTGGGCGAAGTCTCGGCGCTGACCCCGATCAGCTTCCTGCAGCTGCCGCTGGTCACGCTATGCGGCTGGCTGCTGTTCAACGAAACGGTGGACCGCTGGACGATCATCGGTGCCGGCATCATCCTCGCCGCCAACGCGTACATCGCCCATCGCGAGGCCGTGTTGTCGCGCCGCGCCGCAAGTGCTGCTGCCTCGGCAGCAGCCAAGCCCGCAGAATGAAAACCATCTGCATGGACAAGCCATGGGGCCTGCACGGGCAAGCCACGGGTCGTGCATGGACAGGCCATCGGTAGAGTCGACTGTTGGTCGACTGCTTTTCGTTCGGAGCGGGCAGAAACCGCGCTGCGCGCGATAGTCGACTCTACCCGGGGCGATGCTGGCAACGGCCCAGAACCTAATCCAGCGCGCGATACACCCGCTCCGCCGCATCGAACACATTGCCCGGTGCGAACTGCTCCCCCAGGTAATGCAGTGACTGCCGGCGCAACTGCGGCGAACGCTCCTCCCCATCGCTGCCCAGCAGCACCTGCTGGAACTCGATCAGGTCCTGCAGAATGCGCCAATGCCGGTACCAGGCGATCCAGCGCGGGTCGCCGCGGTCGCTGCCGTAGCCCTCCTCGAAGCCCAGCGGATTCTCGCGCCCCCAGCGCCCACCAACGGCAGCACCGATGAACATCAGGTCGCGCTCACGCGGTGCCAGCGACAGGCCATCCCAGTCGATCAGGTGCAGGCCACCGTCATTGCCCATCAGCAGGTTGCCGGCATGCAGATCGGTGTGGCACAGATACAGGTCTACCGGCACGTCCTGCAATGCCGCGAGCAGTTCCCGTGCCTGCGCATGCAGCGCCGCGATGCGCGCATGCTGCTGGTCCCATACCGAAACGAATGCGCGGCCCAGCCCGTCCTTCGCGGCCGCCAGGTCTTCGCCGGCCAACCATTGCCCGACGGTCTCCAGCGCCGCGGTTTCCAGCCGGACAATCGGCAGCGCCCGCTGCAGTTCCGCCGGCAGCTGTGCGCCGTGCAGGCGCCGCAGCACCTCCCCCAGCCGTTTCCACTGCGTGCGGCTCAACGCCGCCTCGAACCCGGACTGGCCTTCCACATAAGGGAACAGGGTGAACTGCAATCCCCAGCGCTGCACCGACGCACCACCGGTCAGTGCCGGCCACGGCGCGACGATCTCATCGATCCCCAGCGTGCCGCGCAACCAATGCAGGCTGTCCCACACGGCCGGGTCGACCTGGTAGGTGCGGCATTTCAACCACCACTGCCCGTGCCGCGCATCGACGCGATACACGCTGGCATTGGCGTCAGCGCCCACCGGGCGTGGCACCACGGCGGTGGGGGTGATGCCATAGGATTGTTGCAGGACTTCGCCGAGATGCTGCGCCGAAGCGAATGACATGGATGCAAGCGGAAAGTGTTACCTGCCACCACTATCGCAGATGCGCTCGCCACGACACAGACATGTCCGTCACAACATCGCCTCGGCACGACCGGAGAACTAGCCTGCGATGCGCCGCATCACCGTCTCCAGCGGGCCGCGTGCGAACTGCCACGACCACAGCCATGCCGCGCCGGTCGCCAGCATCAGGAACAGCAGTGCCCAGAGCAGCACCGACGCGAGCGATGCACTGCCATCGAGCAGGCCCAGGCTTTCCAGCGTACCCATGCCCAGCAGGATGTGGCCGACGTACAGGGTCAGGGTCATGCGCCCGGCCGCGGTGAACGGTTCCAGCCAGTCACCCGGTCGCACACGTGTCAGCCACAGGCAGGCGGCAATGACACTGCACGCCGCGCCCGCACCGGTGAGTACATAGGCGGGCCCCGGCGGCATCGGCTGCGTTCCCAACCACACCTGCCAGGGCGTTCCCTGCGCAAGCTGCTGCACGCCATGTCCAGCCGCAATCAGCAGCAGGCCCAGTACCAGCAGCGCGCGCTGGACCCGCGGTTGCGACAGCTGCAGGCGTGCCAGCAACATCCCCAGCAGGAAGAAGCACAGCCACGGCAGCAGAGGATGGAAGCCATTGAACAGCAGGTTGCGGGCCGCGCCCGGCCAGTGCCAAAGACCGGCGTACTCCAGCGTCTGCCAGTTCCACCCCTGGCTGTAGTCCCAGTGCAGCAACGCCCAGAACGAACCGGCCGCCAGAGCGATGATGCTGGCCAGCAACACCCGCGGCGAGGCCCGCAGCCACAGCACCGCCAACCCGAAATACACCGCGTAGTAGTGCAGGATATCGGCCGGGAACAGGGTCAGGTTCAGCAGGCCCAGCACCAGCAGGAACAGTGCGCGGCGCCAGGTCTGCACACTGGCTGGCCACCACCCCTGCCGCTGCGTGGCCAGCACCAGGCCAAGACCGGCCAGGGTGACGAAGGTCGCCGAGGCCTTGCCTTCCAGCAGATGGAAGAACCCTGCCAACCAACCCTCTCCCTCTGCGGGCACGGCCATCGCCAGGCGGAAGTTGACCAGCACCATGCCGGCCAGCGCCAGGTAACGCGCCAGATCAAGGCCGTGCAATCGCCGGTCAGCGGCGTTCATGCGCGCGCCCCGAGCAGCAGCGCGAGCAGGCCAGGATCCAGCGAAGCCTCATCGCTGCCATCGGCTTCGCCCAGCCCCCGACGCAGCGCATCGCTTTCGATGGCATCCAGCAGCACCTGCGCCTGCAGTGCCGGCGCCAGCACGGGACGCCGACGTTCGCGCTGTGCCACCTGCTGCAGGGCTTCGGCCAGGGTCGCCTGCAATTGCCTGCGATTGGCCGCGAATGCCTTGGCCACGGCCGGATTGCGTGCGCTCTCGGCCAGCACTTCGACGGCCAGCGTCGCCCATTCCGGCTGCCGGCAGAGTGCGTGGAAGTCCCGAAGGAACACCAGCACCTGTGCGCGCTCGCCATCGGACGCGGCCAGTCGCTGCAGCAACGGTGCCAGTTCTTCGCTCTCGGCCACCGCCACGGCAAGGATGATCGCTTCCTTGCCCGGGAAGTGGTTGTAGAGATTGCCCAGGCTGACACCGGCCGCCTGCGCGATGTCACGCATGCTGGTCTGGTGGAATCCCTTTGCGAGGAAGCACTGCAGGGCGGCCTGCAGAATCTGCGCAATGCGTTGCTCGTTGCGGTCGGCTCGGTTCATGGTGTAAATAGTGAACGAACGTTCGTCCACTTAGAAGGCAACAACCTGATCACCGTCGGGCTCCGTTCAGCCAGCCTTGACCTCAACCGCGGTTGAGGCCCGATGCTGCGCGGCCTGTCCCACGCTCAACCCGGAGTTCCTGCATGCCACGGATGATCACCCCCCTGCTCGACAGCCGCGTGCTGTGGTTCCTCGCCCGACTGCTGCTGGCCGTGGTGTTCGTGTCCTCGGGCCTGGCCAAGCTGCTGGCGTGGGACAACAGCGTGGCCGAAATGCAGGCGGCCGGGCTGCAACCGCCTGTGTTGTTCAACCTCGCCAGCGCCGTGGTGCTGCTGGGTGGCTCACTGTGCCTGCTGCTTGATCGCCTGCTCTGGCTGGGCGCCGGCGCGCTGGCGGTGTTCCTGCTGCTGACCATCGTCATCGTGCATACCTTCTGGACCAAGCACGGTGCGGAACAGCAGCTGGCCCTGTTCTTCGCGCTGGAGCACCTGAGCGTGGTCGGCGGCCTGATCTGCGCGGCCATCGCCAGCCATGCGCGGGCTCAGAAGAACTCGTCGAGCAACCGGTAGAACGCGAGCCGGCGCTCGTCGGCCACCGCGCCGTAGCGCTGGAACAACGGCGCGACCCAACGCGTGTCGCCGAAGTTGTGGACCAGGCTGCGCGCGGCCAGCGCCAGGTCCTGGTAGCGGTCGGCCACGCCCAGTCGTCCACAGTCGATGAAACCGCTGAAACGTCCCTCGGCCACCATCAGGTTCGGCAGGCACGCATCGCCATGGCTGACCACCAGATCTTCATGATCGGGCCGGGTGCTGCACAGTTCGGCGAAGACCTGCTGTGCGCTCTGGCCCAGGCGCTCGTCATCGAAGTCATCGGCGTCGACCAGGCCCGCCTCCACCCTTGCCTGCGCGGCCTGCAGGCGCGAGGCCAGTCGCTGGTCGAACGGACAGGCTGCCACCGGCAACGCGTGCAGCCCACGCAGCGCGTCGGCCAGCAGTTCCACCAGCTCCTGCGGCGCGAGTTCCGGCGACGAGGCCAGATCGTGGCCGGGCAGCGCGCTCATCAGCAACCAGCGCCGGCCCGCTTCTTCGGTGGTGGCAATCACCGTTGGCGCCGGTTGTCCCTGTGCCTGCAGCCAGCGCAGGCGCGCGATCTCATCACCGAGCTCACTGAAGGCGTCGATCACTTCCGACTTCACGAAGGCATCGGGCTGGCCTGGCCGATGCACACGGGCAACATCCGCGCGCGACACGCCGATCGACTGCCGCTCGATGCGCGCATTGGCCAACGCTTCCCGCCACGCCCAGGGCAGCGGCAGGCCATCAGTGAAGGGATTGGGTGCTTCCATGCCGCGGTGTTCCTGTTGCCGGTGACCCCACGGATTCTCGCTCATCCTGCACGGACCGCGGCCAACAGCAGCGCGGAAAGGTACATGCCTACGCCGAACACGCTGTGCGCCACCAGGCTGCACAGGCGCGCCTTGCCCGGCGCCGGGGTCTTTGAAGCGGCAATGCCGGCACCCATGCCCGGCTGCAGGATGAAGAACGGCGCGGCAACGCTGAGGATGCCGAAGGCCAGCGCCGGCCACAGGGTCGGTGCCTGCACCCAATCGCTCCCTACCACGGCCAGCAGCAACGCGGCGAAGACCACTCCGATCACGTAATGCGCGGTCCACCCCAGCGCGCGCTCGCCACTGATCACTGCCGAGCGGCCGATGCCATCGTGGCGGAAGCGCCCGCGTGGCAGGTGCCCCAGCCAGCGGCCCACCATCGCGAAATCCAGCGAGGGAATGCCGAACAACCGCTGCTGCACCAGCGCCCACAGGTCCATCACCGCGGTTGCTCCCACACCGACTACTACCGCATCCATCACGAATGTCGCCACGACAGGCATATCACACGCCTTCAATCCAGCACCTGCAGCAGCTGCGGCGTGCCGGCCTGGTACAGACCCGCCGCGATGGCAAGCGCATCCTCTACCGCAGTGGTGGGGGTCCGCTGGGTAGCCTGCTGGCTGCGCTGCGCGACTATGCCGACCACCAGCGCAGCGAGATGCACGGCGTGATCCACGACAGCCTGCAGCGCCGCGATGCACTGCAAGGACTGACCATGGAGCAGTTGCTGGAACAACGCAGCAGCGTGGTGTTGCTGGATGTGCGGCCGCGCGAGGAATTCGATCTGGGCCACCTGCCCGGCGCGCTGAACATTCCCGTTACGGAACTGCGCGCACGGATGGACGAACTGCCGCGTGCCGTCCACATTGTCGCGTACTGCCGCGGTCCCTACTGCGTGCTGTCCAACGATGCGGTGGCGATGCTGCGCGAGGCCGGACTGACCGCGCAGCGGCTCGCTGCCGGTTACCCCGAATGGAAGGCCGCCGGCCTGCAGGTGGACCTGCCCCGGCACTGAGCGAGATACCGGTCATGGATGATGTGTTTGCCCCGTCGATCGATGCGACCTGGCGCGGCGTGTTCTCCGGGCAGCGCACGCTGCAGGATGATCCATTGCTGCAGTTGGCGTGCAGCGATGATTTCGATGAGGGCGAGGACGGCATGCTGCTGCAGCCACTCGTCGGCCCTGCGCGCGCCCTGCTGCGCCCTGCCCTGGCGGCTCGCCTGCAACTGCACGTGCAACCGCACTGGACGCTGGCGCAGCTGCAACAGCGCCTGCAGCAGCTCGGCCAGCGCACGCATGGCGCGGATCGTGTCTTCTACTTCCCTGCCGCAGAACTTGCGATCCTGGCCGCGCGCCCTGCACCCTCCCATATCCGCCGTCTCGGCCCGGCCGACGCAGCCGTGTTCGACGTGTTCCAGGCCAGCGCCAGCGAAGAGGATCTCGACGCCGCCTGGGTCGAGCTGGACCACTGGCAGGTGTTCGGCGCCTTCGATGGCGAGCGGCTGGTTGCCGCAGGAAGCATGTACCCGTGAAGCCTGGATCCAGCCCTGGCCGACATGGGCGTGCTGACCCTCCCCGAGGCCCGCGGTCGCGGGCACGCGCGCCAGCTGGTACACGCCATGGCGGTGTCCGCGCAGGCGGCCGGGCTGCAGCCTCAGTACCGTTGTCAGCTCGACAACACCGCCTCGATCATTACCGCCGAGCGCAGCGGCCTGCGTGCGTTCGCCGACTGGGACACCGTTCTGGCAGCCGATTGAGGCTGCCGCAGTACCACAAGGAAGCAACATGAAATTGATGGTCATCGGCGCCAGCAAGGGCCTCGGTCGTGCGTTCGTGGAAGGCCTGTGCAGTGCGGGCGACACCGTCATCGGCGTTTCGCGCAAGCGTCCACGCGATATTGAATGCCCCGAGGGTGTCACCCTGCAGTGGATCGAAGCCGATCTGTCCCAGCCCACCCTGGCTGCCAATCACATCGCAGCGCAGGCACCGGCCGATCTGGATGTGCTGATCCACAACCTGGGCATCTGGGAAGACACCGCCTTCAGCGATCAGTACGCCTTCCTCGACGAAAGCGATGCCGCGCTCACCCGACTGGTCGACGTCAACATCACCGCGACCCTGGTGCTGCTGCAGCGCCTGCTGCCGCGGGTGCTGGGCGCACCACGCCCGCAGCTGGTGCTGACCGGCTCGACCTCGGCACTCTCACGCAGCGGCCGCCCGGAAGTGGCGTTCGGTGCATCCAAGTTCGCGCTCAACGGCATCGCCGATGCACTGCGCGAGGGTTTCCGCGATCGCCGCCTGGCGGTGACCAGCCTGCAGCTGGGCTACCTCAACACCGACGATGCACTGTCGGTGCCGGTGGCAGAGGCCGCAGCGCGCGGCGAAGGCGAACTGGTGCCCGTGCATGACGTGGTTGCGATGGTGCGCGCGTTGCTGCAGTTGTCGCCGTCCGGCTTCGTGCGCGAACTGGTGCTGCCGGCCATCGGCGACCCGCGCTACTGACTGCAGAGACCTTGGTCGGGCCCTTGGTGGCCGCGCAGGCGCCTGTGGTTTACCCTGCTCGCACTGGCCGTCGGTCACAGGCGGGAACCTGCTATGGATGCGCTTTCACGGGTCTCGGCCCAGGTCCTGGACAGCGCCCTGCCCAGCCTGCCGCTGTACCTGCTGCAGGCCACGGCGGTCATCGGCATGATCGGCGTGTTGTTGATCGCCACCCGCCGCGCCGGTCATGCCATTGAAGGCCGCCGCCTGTACGTGGGCGTGGCGCTGGGCCTGATCTACCTGTTCAATTCCTGGTTCGTGGCCCGCTACACCCAGGGTGTGGTCAAGCTCCACCTGGGTTTCGACATCCTGCTGGTCAGCGGCCTGCTCGGTGGCTGGCGCGGTGGCCTGGCCTGCCTGGGCGCGAGCCTGCTGGCCCGCTACCAGTTCGTCGGCACCCAGTATTTCCTGCCGGCCGGCCTCGAGGCCACGCTGCAGATGCTGGCAGGCGTCTGGCTGCGCAGGCGCCTGCACCCGCGCATGCTCAATGAACTCTCGCTGCGCATGATCCTGCAGGCTTGGGGCGTGCGTATCGTCGTCACTGCGTTGGGCCTGGCGCTGGGCGTAGTTATCATCGGCGCCCATCAGCTGCCTGTGGAGGAGCTGGCGATCCAGCGCCTGCTGGCACTGCCACTATCGCTGCTGATGCTGGGCGCGGTGTTCGCACTGGTCTACAACGATGCGCAGATCGATGCACAGCGTCAGCGCGAACACGCCTGGCTGCGCGTCGATCCGATCAGTGGCCTGCCCAACATGCGTGCGCTCGGCGAGCGCCTGCAGCACTACTGGCGCGACAACGACGGCGTCGGCAAGGCCTGCCTGATCGTGGCCGAGATGGGCAACCTGCGCGATCTGCGCCTGCGCTATGGCCCGCTGCAGGACAACGGCCTGTGGCAGCGCGACAGTACCGAAGAGGTGCATCGGCTGCTGCCCTCGCTGCCGGCGGGGCAACTGGATATCTACCAGTTCGGCGATGCCGCGCTGGCGATCCTGGTGCGCGATCTGACCTTGTCCGAACTGCGCACGCAACCGCAGATCACCGAGCTGGCCAGCAACCTGGCCGATCGGGTCGGCCGCGATTGGCCCGGTTTCCGGCCGCTGTTCCGCTGTGCCGTGGTCGAACTGAAGCCGCCGGCCGCCGTAGATGATGGTCACCTGCCTTTCCGGGCAATCACCGTGGCGCTGAGTGCGATCGAATCCGGCGTCGTGTTCTTCGACGACCCGATCCAGCGCGACAGCGAGATCGACGCCCTGATCGAAGTCGCTCTCGAACGTTGGCTGCAGCAGGGCGACGCACCGCTGTGCTACCAGCCCAAGCATCGCCTGCTTGATCGCCAGCTGGTTGGCGCCGAAGCACTGCTGCGCATGCGCGACGGCGAGGACCGGCTGATCGCGCCGATGCGGGTGATCTCGCTGCTGCGCCGGCAGGGGCGGCTGGCTGAACTGGAATGGGCCACGCTGCAGTCGGCCATCCATTTCCTGCAGCAGTGCCGACGCGATGGCACGCAGCTGAAAATCGCCGTGAACGTCTCGGCCGAGTCACTGCGCCTGCCCGACTTCGGCCTGCGCCTGCAGGAACTGCTGCAGCTGCACGATGTGCCCGGCGTGATGCTGCGCCTGGAGATCGTCGAATGGACCGAAATCGTCGAGCGCGACGTCGTCGATGCCAACATCGCGCAATTGCTGGCGGCCGAGGTCACCCTGTCGCTGGACGATTTCGGTGCCGGCTATTCAACCCTGATCCTGCTCTCGCAGCTGGCCATCGCCGAGGTCAAGATCGAGCAGGCGCTGATCGCCACGCTGTCCGACGCCAAGTCGCAGTCGATCGTGCGCTTCATCGTCGAAGTCGCGCACCGCTGCGGCGCCATCGTGGTGGCCGAAGGTACCGAAACCCTGGCACAGGAACAGCAACTGCGCGCACTGGGCGTGGATGTCGGCCAGGGCTATCTGTACTCGGCGGCGCTGCCTGCCGACGAGTTCCGCCGCTTCGCCGCCAGCTAGACCGCGTAGAACCCCAGGAACATCGCCACCGCCGATTCGGCCACGCGTGCACGCTCCTGTGCGTTCAACGGCGCCTGCCCCATCGTCACCTGTGGCCAGAACGCAAAGCTCTTCACCAGCCCGTGCAGCTGGTGGCCAGCAAATTCCGGATCGACCTCGCGCAGCCGGCCATCAGCGATGGCCGCGCGGATCCAGGCACTCTCGCCGCTTTCCTTTTCACCCATGCGGCAGACGATGGCCTGCGCACGCTCCGGTGAGTGGATGATCTCCGCCATCGCCACCCGCGCCAGGTCGATGAAGTTGGCATCGCTGAGCAGTTCCAGCTTCTGGCCCAGCAACTGCAGCAGCTGCGCCTGCAGCGGCTGGTCGGCGCGGTACGGCAATGCATCGCTGGCCACGCTGCGTTCCCACAGTTCCTCCAGGATCATCGAGAACAACGCTTCCTTGCTCGGGAAGTGGTTGTAGACGGTGCGCTTGGAGACCCCGGCCGCCTCTGCAATGCGGTCCATGCTGGTCGCCTCGTAGCCCGATGCACGGAACTCCTCCACCGCCGCGCGCACGATGGCATCGCGTTTACGGTCGGTCAGGCGTTGTGGGGCACGGGGCATGGCGGGAACCGGATAACTGAACGGACGCCACCATTTTACACCCATCAGTGTACTTTTGAAAAAGACGAAACTACACTGTGCAGTGTACCCAGCGGACGTCACCCATGAAGCGCCTGCTCCTTGTCCTCCTGCTTGGAATCCTCGCCGTGACCGCCTACACCTTCTGCAAGTCCTGGTCCCTTCCCGACTTCCCCGATTCGCCGCAGTACCGTGATGGCAAGTTCCGCAATGCCCTGCCCCGTCCGGCGATGGGCCTGCGCGACGGTGCGGAGGTCTGGTGGACGTTCCTGTTCAACAAGCCCAAGGGCACCGTCCCGGCCCACCCCATTCCGGTGCAGCCGCTGGACCGCGCTACCCTCGCCGCTGCGCCGGACCGCAGTCTGTTCCGGCTGGGGCACTCCACGATCCTGCTGAAGCTGCGCGGCCAGTACTGGCTGACCGATCCGGTGTTCTCCGAGCGCGCCTCGCCGGTGCAGTGGATGGGCCCGGCCCGCTTCCATGCGCCACCGATCAGCATCGACGATCTGCCGCCGATCGCCGGCGTGATCCTCTCGCACAATCACTACGACCACCTCGACCACGCTGCGGTGATGCAGCTGGCTGGCAAGACCGCGCGCTTCATTGCACCGCTCGGCGTCGGCGACCAGCTGATCGCCTGGGGTGTGGACGCCAGCAAGGTCGAACAGCTGGACTGGTGGCAATCGACCGAAGCCAACGGCCTGCGCCTGACCGCCACCCCGGGCCAGCATTTCTCTGGCCGCGGACTGGGCGACAGTGATCGCAGCCTGTGGGCGTCGTGGGTGATCCAGGACGGTGACTTCCGCATCTTCTTCAGCGGCGACACCGGCTACTTCGACGGCTTCAAGGCCATCGGCGAAAAGTATGGTCCGTTCGACCTGACCATGATCGAGACCGGTGCATACGATCCGCGCTGGGCGTTCGTGCACATGCAGCCGGAACAGACGCTACAGGCGCACCTGGACCTGCGCGGCAAGTGGCTGCTGCCGATCCACAACGGCACCTTCGACCTGGCCCTGCACGCATGGCAGCAGCCGTTCGAGCGCATCACCGCATTGGCGGCCGCAAAGAATGTGCCGGTGGCCACGCCGATGATGGGCGAAGCACTGGACATGCAGGCGCCGCAGGCGGGTACGCGCTGGTGGGAGACGGTGGAGCTGTAGCGTGCGGTGCGCTTGACCCGCCGGAAACCATGTGGAGCCGAGCCATGCTCGGCTGCGTCAACCACAGAAGCGGCCTGCGGCGCTGCAGTGCGTCATGTAACCGATTACATCCCTTGCTAGCGTAGCGCTCGCCCGATTCCGGTCGAACCTGCGAGGCTGTCCGTAATGACGTTGCGCGCCGAACGCTCCAAGGTCTCCACACCGCTTTTCCCGTTGCGCCCTGCCGCTGCCCTGCTGTTGGCCGCCCTGGCCTCCAGCGCACAGGCACAGACCCTCCCCCCGCGCAGCCAATGGCAGGCCAGCAGTTCCTCGCAGCAGGTACCGGCGATGGCGATCAGCCACCTGATCGACGGCGACCCGAAGACCGTCACCGGCGGCGCCTTCAGCCCCGGCCACTGGTTCCAGATCGATCTGGGGGCCCCCGCGATGATGGCCGGCGTACGCCTCACCTGGGATGTCTCCAACCCGGAAGGCTATTCGCTGCAGACCTCGCTGGACGGCCAGCAGTGGCAGACCGCGTACACCATGGCCGATTCGCTGGGCGAAGTGGAAACGCTGTACTTCGCACCGCGGCAGGCGCGCTACCTGCGGCTGGCCAGCCCGCAGCGCACCTCCGACTGGGGCGTGTCGATCTTCGAGATGGAGCCGTTGGACAGCACGCTCAGCGCACGCATCAGCGGTATCGATGCAACGCAGGCAGCGGCGCTCTGGCAAGGGGGTGGCACGGTCGCAATGCCGGCCGGAAAGGGAGGCGCTCACGCGTTTGAGATCACCCTGCCCCGCGCGCAGTCCACGGCTGGCCTGGTAGTGGAATGGGCGGATGGCGCGCGCGGCGCTGCTCGATTGCAGGCGCAGGACGCGCAAGGCCGCTGGCAGGATCTCGCACACGATGCACAGGCGGCCAGCCATCGGCAAAGCTGGTTGGCCGCCACTGCAGCACAACCATTGCGTGCATTCCGCCTGAGCGCGGACGGCGCCGCACCACAGATCGCGCGACTGCGCCTGCTCGGCCCGAAAGCCGTGATGACACCGATGAAGCAGTACCAGATCGCCGCCAGCGGCGCGCAGCGCGCGTTGTTCCCGGCGTCGCTGCAGATGCAGCAGACCTATTGGACCGCAGTGGGCGTGCATGCGGGCCGGCAGAAATCGATCTTCGACGAATACGGCAATCTGGAAGCCTTCAAGGGCGCGCCACTGGTGCAGCCGATCTGGCGAAGTGCTGACGGCCGCGCCGCTGGCGCGGCAGGACAGCCGATACAGCACGCGCTGCGGGATGGCTGGAAGCCGATGCCCTCCGCTACGTGGTCACCGCAGCCCGGGCTGGAGTTGCGCAGCGAGGTATTCGCCATCGAGCGCAACGGCCAGCCGGTAACGTTCCTGCGCCATCGCCTGCACAACACCGGAAAAACCCGGATCGACGGCACCCTCAGCCTGGTCGTGCGCCCGATGCAGATGAATCCGCCGTGGCAGAACGGCGGGCTGTCACCCATTCGCGATGTGGCGATCGATGGACAGGCTGTGCGCATCAATGGGCGCACGCTGCTGCAGTCGCTCACGCCGGTGGCTGAGTCTGGTACGGCGCCGTTCGGCACGGATGGCGCCACGGAAATCACCGCGAACATTGCTGCCGGCCAACTGCCTTCCGCGCAACAGGCGCACGATGACCAGGGTCTTGCCTCGGCTGCGTTGAACTACCGCGTCTCGTTGGCGCCGGGCGCCAGCGATGCCATCGTGGTCGCGCTCCCCTTGGGTACCGCCGCCGCCGATACCAAGGGTGCACTGCCCGAAGCGCCTGCGCTCGATCTGGCCACGCTGCCCCGCGATGCCAATGCGGCGTTCGATTCCCTGGCCACGCAGGCCTCCGCCGACTGGCAGGCACGGCTGGGCCAGGTCGGCCTGCGCCTGCCCGATCCCTCACTGGTCGACATGCTGCGCGCGCAGGCCGCCTACATGCTGATCAACCAGACCGGCCCGGCGATGCAGCCCGGTCCGCGCAACTACAACCGCTCCTTCATCCGCGACGGCATGGCCACTTCGGCGGTGCTCCTGCGCATGGGCGAAGCACGCGTCGCGCGCGACTACCTGGCCTGGTACAGCGAACACGGCGTGCATGCCAACGGTCTGGTCTCGCCGATCCTCAACGACGATGGCACTGTCAACACCGGCTTCGGTTCGGACATCGAGTACGACAGCCAAGGCCAGTACGTGGCACTGGTGGCCGATGTCGCGCGCCTCGATGGCGGACCCGAGTCGGTACGTGCCTATCTGCCGAAAGTGAAAGCGGCGCTGCGTTTCCTGCAGGAACTGCGCGAGCGCACGCTGGTGCCCGGCTACAAGGCCGACCAGCCGGCGCCGGAACGATTCGCGGGTATTCTTGCGCCGTCGATCAGCCATGAGGGCTATCCGTCGCCCACCCACAGCTACTGGGATGACTACTGGGGGCTGAAGGGCTGGCATGACGGTGCGTGGCTGGCCGAATCGCTGGGCGACCACGACACCGCAATGTGGGCACGCGAGCAGTACAAGCTGCTCTACGACGCGCTGCACGCCTCGATCCGGGCGACGATGGCGTGGAAGGGCATCGACTTCATTCCCTCTTCGGCCGACCTGGGCGATGGCGATCCCACCGGCGTCTCGATTGCACTGGATCCCACCGGCGCGCAGAGCGTGCTGCCCGCCGAGGCACTGCGGACCACCTTCGCGCGTTATCTGGAGGACGTGCGCAAGCGCAGCCAGCCCGGCGCGCTGTACGCCTATACGCCGTATGAGATCCGCAACGTGCTGAGCTATGTGCACCTGGGCCAGCCGCAGGAGGCCGATGAGCTGCTGCAGGGGCTGCTGCATGACCGGCGCCCGCTTGAGTGGCAGGTGCTGGCCGAGGTCGTGCACTCGCGCCTGCGTTTCCCGCGCTACCTGGGCGACATGCCGCACACCTGGATCGGCGCCGAGTACGGCCGCACGCTGTTCGGCATGCTGATGCGCGAGGACGATGATGCGCTGTCGCTGCTGCCAGGTACGCCACCGTCGTGGGTGGCTGGCGATGGGCTGGCGGTGGAACGCCTGCCGACGGCGTACGGCACGCTGCAGATGCAGGCGCGGCAGCGCGAAGGGGTGCTGACGGTCACGCTGGGCAAGGGGTTGCGCAGCGGGACGGCGGTGAAGGTCTGGTGGCCGGCGCGCACGATGCCGAAGACGGTAAGTGTGGATGGGCGTAGCGTTTCAAACTTCGATGCCGAGGGGGTGCTGCTGGCAAAGCCGTTCAAAACGCTGGAGGCGCGTTGGTAGAGGCGAGCTTGCTCGACTGCATGTCGCCGATCACCATGCGCCAGTCGAGCAAGCTCGACTCTACAGGGGCCCTCCGGGCCACGCCCGGTTTCATTGCAGCGTCGGCAATCCCGGCGGGTTGGTCTGCGACTGCGGCACCGCCTCCTCGGCCACATTCCACCGTTTCAGCGCCTGCGCATAGGTGCCGCTGCCGATCTGGGTGTTCAATGCCTGCGTCACCGCATCGGCCAGACCGCTGCCCTTACGGGTGGTCACCGAGATCGCCGCGGCGTTCGGCCAGCCGCCCGGGAACAGGCCCACACGCCGCACCTTGCCGTCGCGTGCCGAGTACGCGCCGGTGGCATTGGGCTCGAACGAGACATCGGCGCGGCCAGTGATCACCGCCAACCGGCCGACCACGGCGTCATCGAAGTACTGGTACTCCACCGGCTTCAAGCCGGCGGCAATGTTCTGCTGGTCCCACTGCCGCAGGATCTGGTCCTGATTGGTGCTGGCACCCACCACCACCTTCAGCCCCGCCACATCCGCCGGCTTCTCGATCTTCTGGATCGGCCCATCTGTGCGCGTGTAGATGCCAAGCAGGTCGTAACGGTAGCTGGAGAAATCGAATTTCTTCTTGCGCTCCTCGGTGACCGTCACATTCGACAGCACCGCATCGTACTTGCCCGATTCCAGCCCCAGCGGCCAGTCGGGCCAGGCCACCGGTACGATCACCAGCTTCAGGCCCAGCGCATCGGCGATCAGGCGGGCGATGTCGGGCTCGATGCCGACTACGTCCTTGCTGTCGGCCCCATAATCGGCCAGAGGCAGTTGTCCCGGATGGGTCGCCACGGTGAACGTACCGGGGGTGACGAAGCGATAGTCGGCCGGGATCAACGCCTGCGCCTTCGGGTCAAACGTGCCCTTCAGCACGGCGGCGTTGGTGCCGGCCAGGCTGGTCGCGGCTTCGGTACCGGCATCCGGTGCCTGGCGTACGCGCGAATAGACAATGCCGGCGATGCCGATGACCAGCACGCCCACGATCAACAGGGTGCTGCGCGAGGGACGACGCGGTGCTGCAGGGCTCATGGTGTTCCTTCCGGGGTTACAGGGTCTTGGCCAGGAAATCGGCGGTGCGTTGCTGGCGCGGGCGCTCGAACAGAGCCTCGGGCGTGCCCTGTTCAATCACCCTGCCCTGGTCCATCATCACCACGTGGTCGGCCACGCGGCGGGCGAAGCTCAGTTCATGGGTGACGATCACCAGCGTGGTGCCGGAACGGGCCAGTTCTTCGATCACACTCAGCACCTCGGCCACAAGTTCCGGGTCCAGCGCCGACGTGGGTTCGTCGAACAGCAGCACCTTCGGCTGCAGCGCCAGTGCCCGCGCAATCGCGATGCGCTGCTGCTGGCCACCGGACAGCTGGCGCGGGAACGCATCGGCCTTGTCGGCCAGGCCAACCCGCTCCAGCAGCGTCCGCGCCTGCTGCTCGGCCTGCGCACGCGGCACGCCGCGCACCGCCATTGGCGCCTCGATGATGTTTTCCAGCGCGGTCAGGTGCGGGAACAGGTTGAATCCCTGGAACACCATGCCCACTTCCGCACGACGGCGGCGGATCTCACGCTCGGGCAGTTCGTACAACGTGTCACCCTCGCGGCGGTAGCCGATCAGCTGGCCGCCGACAGTCACGTAACCGCCGTCGGCGCGTTCGAGGTGGTTGATCAGCCGCAGCAGCGTGGACTTGCCGGCGCCGGACGGGCCGATCAGCACCGTCACGCTGCCGGCGCGCAGGTCCAGGTTCACGTCTTCCAGCACCGGCTGGTCGCCGAACACTTTGCCTACGCCGTGCAGCGACACCGCAGCACCCTCGCCCGCTTCCACCTGCGTGGCGATGCGCGGGCGGCTTGCCACGCGCGGCGCGGCATCGCTCTGCACACGCTGGGGCGATGACACCCGCGACACCGAGCGCTCGCGCTGCAGCTGGCCACGCGCGAAGCGTTGCTCCACGCGCCGCTGCAACAGCGACAGCACGGTAAGGATTACCAGGTACCAGACCGTGGCCACCATCAGCAGCGGCACCACCTCCAGATTACGGCGGTAGATTACCTGCACGGTGTAGAACAGCTCCGGCAGCGCCAGCACGTAGACCACCGAAGTGCTCTTGGCCAGGCCAATTACATCGTTGAACGCGGCCGGCAGGATCGAGCGCATCGCCTGCGGCAGGATGATGCGGCGCACCTGGCGGCTACGCGGCAGGCCAAGCGCGGCGGCCGCTTCGTACTGTCCGTGGTCCACCGACAGAATCCCGCCCCGGATCACCTCGGCCGAGAACGCCGCCTGGTTCAAGGTAAGACCCAGCACCGCCGCAGTGAACACACCAATCAGCTGCGTGGTCGGGTACGAGAACAGGCTGATGCCGGTGAAGGGAACGCCCAGTTCGATGGTGCTGTACAGATAGCCCAGGTTGTTCAGCAGCAGCAACAGCACCAGCAGCGGAATCGAACGGAACAACCACACGTAGCCCCACGACACCGCCGACAGCAGCGGCGAACCGGACACACGGGCCAACGCCAGCAAGGTGCCCAGCGCGAAGCCGAGGCCAGTTCCGAGTGCGGTCAGCAGCAACGTGCGTCCCAGCCCTTCCAGCACCGGGCGCGCGAAAAACCACTCGGCGAAGGTGCCCCAGCCCCAGCGCGGATTGCCCAGCACGGACTGCAGCCCGATCAGGATCAGCGCCAGTGCCAATACTGTGCCGAACACCTGCAGCGGGTGCCGGGCCGGCACGATCTTCAGCGCAGGCGCTGGCGCAGGACGGGCGGCAATGCCATCCAATGCGGTCGAAGGCGTGCTCATGCGTGGGCTCCGTGCAACACGGTCTGCGTAGGCGCAACAACAGGCGCCGGCGCACGTAGATGCTTCTCGAACGGCAGATGCGCGATGGTTTCCGGGTCGGCCTCCAGGTCGAACAGCGCGGTGTAGCCATGGCTGAGGTACAGGCCAACCGCTTCAGGCTGGCGGAAGCCGGTGGTCAGGAACACCCGCCGGTACCCTTGCCGCGCCGCCTGGTCTTCCAGTTCCTGAAGCACGCGACGCGCGATGCCCTGCCGGCGCAGCCCGGGCAGCGTCCAGATGCGTTTGAATTCGGCAGTGTCCGGATCGCGGTGCGGCATGAAGGCACCGCCGGAGATCGCCACGCCATCGCGCAGCAACAGCACGAACGCCCCGACCGGTGCAGCGAAGGCCTGCGCCGGGTAGCGTTGCAGCTCCTCGCGGGCGCTGCCGCCGATGCGGCGACGCACGTCGGCGTAGCGGCTGTCGTACTCCTGTTCCAGGCCATCGAACAGAGGCCGTGCCAGCGGATCATCCACCGAGGTATAGAGGAAGCGTTCGTTGCTGCTCATGCCACGTCCTTCACCAGATAGTCTTCGGCCAGCCGCGCCCACAGGCTGGCGGCCGGTGCGATGGCCGCGTCGTTGAACACGTAGCGCGGGCTGTGCAGCGGCGCACTGTCGCCGTTGCCAACGAACACGAAGCTGCCCGGCCGCGCCTGCAGCAGGAATGCGAAGTCTTCGCTGGCCGTGCGTGGCGCGAATTCCGGCACCACCTGTTCACTGCCGAAGCCCTGCAGCGCCACCTCGCGGATGTAGGCGGTCTGCTGCGGATGGTTGATCACGCTGGGGAAGCCTCGCGGGAATTCGATCTCGGCGCGTGCGCCGAACGCGGCGGCGGTCTGCTCGGCAATGTCGGTGACCCGGCGCCGCAAGGTGTCGCGTACCTCCGGCAAGTAGGCGCGCACGGTCAGCTTCAGTTCGACCACGTCCGGAATCACATTGGCGGCCTGTCCGCCGTGGATCGAGCCAACAGTGACCACGCCCATCTGCCGTGGATCGACATTGCGTGACACCACGCTCTGCAACGCGGTAACGATGTGCGCCGCCGCCAGGATCGGGTCAACGCTACCCTGCGGCTCGGCGCCGTGTCCGCCCTTGCCGATCACCTTCAGTCGCGCCCAGTCCACCGACGCCATCGCCGGGCCATCGACAAAGCCGAAGTGGCCCACCGGCACGCCCGGCCAGTTATGCAAGCCATAGATCGCGTCCACCAGGAAGCGCTCGAACAGGCCATCGGCAATCATCTTCGAAGCACCCGAACCGGTTTCCTCGGCCGGCTGGAACACCAGCTGCAGGGTGCCGTCGATAGCACCATGATGAGCCAGGTAATGCGCTGCCGACAGCAGGATGGCGGTGTGACCATCGTGGCCGCAGGCATGCATCAGCCCCTCGGTCTGGCTGGCATAGGCCAGGCCGGAGTCCTCGTGGATCGGCAGTGCATCGATGTCGGCGCGCAGACCGAGACGACGGCTACCCTGCCCGCGCTGCAGCGTGCCGACGACGCCGGTGCCACCGAGGCCGGTGGTCACCTCATAGCCCCACTGCTGCAGCAGTTCGGCCACTCGGGCGCTGGTGCGGTGCTCCTCAAAGGCCAGCTCCGGGTACCGGTGCAGGTCATGACGGATCGCAATCGCCGCCTCGGCGCGTGCTGCGATTTCGGGCAGCACGCCGATGGACGCGGGATCTCGCCGGGCATGGCCCAGCGCTACCGAATTCTCTCCGCTCATCGCCTTACCCCACCTTCCGCGCCGGTTCGGCATCGATCGCATGACGGCTGGCCTTGTACGGCAGGCCCAAGTGCTCGCGCAGGGTCTGCCCTTCCAGCTCGCGCTGGTGGTAGCCGCGCGCCTGCAGGATCGGCAGCACCTGGGTCACGAAATCGTCCAGGCCTTCGCGCTGTGCGGCGAAGCCGAGAATGAAACCGTCGCTGGCACCGGCGTCGAACCAGCGGATCAGCTCATCGGCCACGTGCTCCGGCGTGCCGATGAAGTTCGGTCGCGGGCTCACCGCTTCAAGCGCCACCTGGCGCAGGCTCAGGCCCTTCTCACGCGCATCCTGCTTGATGCGGTCGGTGGTGGAACGGAACGAATTGCTGCCGATGTCACCCAGCTCCGGGAACGGTGCATCCGGGTCGTACTGGCTGAAATCGTGGTGGTCGAAGAAGCGGCCGAGATAGGCCAGTGCGTCCTCCAGCGTGGCCAGTGCGGCGATTGCCTGGTACTTGGCTTCGGCCTCTTCGGCAGTGCGGCCGACGATGGGGCCAATACCCGGGAAGATCTTCACGTCATTGCCGCTGCGGCCGTGCGCGATCGCCGAATTCTTCACCTTCTGGGTGAATGCGCGGGTCTCTTCCAGCGACGGCGAATGGGTGAACACCGCATCGGCGTACTTGCCAGCCAACGCAATGCCATCATCGGAAGAACCCGCCTGGAAAATCACCGGCTGGCCCTGTGGCGAACGCTGGATGTTGAGCGGACCTTCCACCTGGAAGAAGCGCCCCTTGTGATCGAGCCGGCGGAACTTCTCCGGTGCAAAGAACGTGCCGCTGTCGCGCTCGCGCACGAAGGCGTCGTCGTCCCAGGAATCCCACAGTCCCTGCACCACCTCCAGGTACTCGTCGGCGATCTGGTAGCGCAGCGCGTGCTCCGGGTGCGGCCGGCCGTAGTTGCGGCCAGAGCCCTCCAACGGCGAGGTCACCACGTTCCAGCCAGCGCGGCCGCCGCTGAGCAGATCCAGCGAGGCGAACTGCCGGGCCACCGTGAACGGGTCGCTGTAGGAGGTCGACAGCGTACCGGCCAGGCCGATCTTCTTCGTCGCCGTCGCCAGTGCCGACAGCAACGAGATCGGCTCGAAGCGGTTGAGGAAGTGCGGAATCGACTTCTCGTTGATGTACAGGCCATCGGCCACGAAGCCGAAGGCGATGCCGTTGTCCTCGGCAGTGCGCGCGATGTCGATGTAGAACTGCAGGTTGACGCTGGCATCGGCCGGGTTGGATGGATGCTTCCAGGCATGCATGTGACTGCCGGGGCCCTGCAGCATGATGCCGAACGGAATGTGGCGCGGGGTCGTGCTCATGGGAATCGCTCCTGCAGGTCAGGCCACCGCCGCGCGCGGCGCGGGCGACAGCAGTTCAAGGGATGTCAGGCGTGCGTCGAGGTCGGCCACCGGTGCATCGAGAATGAACTCGCCCACGCCGAAGCGCCGGTGCAGCGCATCCAGTTCGTCACGCACGTGCTGCGCATCGCCAGACAACACGCTCGGGCGGGTTTCCTCGATGCGGAAGTCGGCCACGCCCACCTGGCGCGCGTACTCGGCAGCCGCCTCCGGGCTGGGCAGGTTCACCGCTTGCCCGGGACCGAGGTGCAGCTTGTAGACCCGCAGCGCACCGATGTGACGCGCTGCGGCTTCAGCAGTCGGTGCGGCGAAGGCCACCGTGGCCAGCAGCGGTGGCTGCGAGGAGACGCGGCGATAGGCATCGAACGCAGCCTCGATGTGTTTCGGGTCGCCATCAAAGTGCGCGGCGTAGACGAAGCGCCAGCCAAGCTCGGCCGCCTGCTTGGCGCTCTGCGGGCTGGCACCAAGCAGGAAGCGCTCCGGCGCCTGCTGCGGGATCGGGCGCGCCTGCGCCTCGGCGTCGGTACCCGACAGGTAGCCCTCCAGGTCGCGCAGCTGCTGGTCGAAATCGGCAAACGCCGGCCGCCCCGCTGCCAATGCAGCCGTAGAGGCCGGCAGGCCACCGGGTGCCTTGCCCACGCCCAGGTCCACGCGCCCTGGCGCCAATGCCGCCAGCAGGTTGAAGTTCTCCGCCACCTTGTACGGCGCGTAGTGGCGCAGCATCACCCCACCGCTGCCGATGCGGATGCGCCGGGTCTGCGCGATTACCCAGGCCGCGAGCACTTCCGGTGCGGGGCTGGCCAAGGTCGGCGCGGCATGGTGCTCGGCAAACCAGTACCGGTGGTAACCCAACTGCTCGGCGCGCTGTGCCAGCTGCAGGCTGTTGCGCAGCGCCTGCTCCGGTGAGGCGCCCTCGGCCACCGGACTCTTGTCCAACACGCTGATCTGATAACTCATGGTCGCGTCCTCGCTCAGGGGTGGGCCACGGGAATGCCAAGCAACCCGTTCAGCGCAGCCAGGATCGGTTCGGCACCGGAGATGTACTGGCGATCCTGGTGCGCGCCACTGGCCAGGTCGCTGCGCACGCCCTGCGGCAGCACCAGCTTCGGCAGCGACTGGTCCTGCTCGCCGATCTCGGCGATCACCTCGCGGCGCGGCCGTGCGAAGCCGATGCGACGTACGTCCAGCTGCGCGTCGAGGCCGTCGATGCTCGACAGCGCCCCTTCCAGCAACAGGCTGTGCCGGCAGAAGAAGCGCTGGCCGGGAATCTGTCCGTCCTCGAACTCACGGTCGAGCAGGAACAGGATGGGCTTATCGATTGCGTCCAGACTCACGGGGTCGTCCTCATTGGGGGGCGGCCATGCGATGCCGCGTCGATATCGATGCTAGAGATGACAGCCGTCGGCACGGCGATGCCAGGCGACAATCGGCGGTCAGATCCGGCCATGCAGATGCGCCTTGGCCATAAGCAAAGCGCCGCCGGTTATGGCGTCAGGCGATGCGTCGCAGCGGCGCCGCTACCGCCAGCGACTGCGTGGCCAGATGCCCGGCCGCACGCTCGGTCGCCAGCGCGATGCGCGCCTGCAAGGCCACACTGGTGATGTGCTCACCCTCGAAGTCGGCCGGCGTGGCGTACACCCCGATCGGTAGCGTGTGCGCCTGCAGGAAACTGAACAACGGCCGCAGCTGGTGATCGATCACCAGCGCATGGCGCTCACTGCCACCGGTTGCCGCCAGCAGTACCGGCGTATCCACCAGCGCTTCCAGTTCGATGAAGTCGACCAGGTGCTTGAACAGGCCCGGATACGATCCACGGTGCACGGGCGCTGCCACCACGAGTAGTTCGGCGGTCTCGATGGTCCGCAGCGCCTGTTCCACTGCCGGTTCCACTTCACCCCGCGACAGTGACTGGCCCAGCGAGCGTGCAATCGGCGCCAGCTCCACCCGCTCCACGCTGGCATGCACCCGCTCCTGCAGAGACGCCAGCAGATACCGCACCAGCAGCAACGTACGCGACGTCGCCGAACTGGTCGGCGACCCCACCAATGCAACCACCTTCAATGCAGAAGACATGAACTGCTCCTCGATGATGCCGGACTACGTCCGGCCGCCCTTCGCCTTTTGTAGAGTCGAGCCATGCTCGACTGCTCCAGATCAGAACCGGTAACTGACCCGCCCGTACCAGTACGCCCCAACGTTGCTCAGCACATCGCCGTTGTCCCAGGTCGTCTCGATACTGGCCACATCGGTGGCGCTGCGCGCGTACTCGGGCACCTTGCGCGTGCGCTTGTCGAACACGTTGTTGATGCCCAGCGCCGCGCTCCAGCCCGCCCCCAGCTCCACGCCACCGGACAGGTTGGTCACCAGCACCGGTGGCTGCTTGTACTCCACGCCGTTGTTCAGGCGCTTGATCGGGCCGTAGTAGGTGAAGTCCAGGTTCGAGCGCCAGCGCCCGTTCTGCCAGCCCAGCCCGGCCACCTGGGTGTAGCTGGGCGTGCGGAAGCGCAGCGCGTACTCGCTGGACCTGGTCAGCAGGTTGATGTTCGGCAGCCCCTGCAGCGCAGCCGGAATGTCGCTGACCTTCTGGATGGTGGTACGGCCGACGTTGGCCGCGTAGCTCCAGCGCAGCTTGCCCCACGTGGTTTCCTGGTTCGCCTCCAGCGTCAGCTCGACACCGCGTGTACGCGTGTTGCCCACGTTGGTGAAGTAGCTGGCATAGAACGCATCACCCGGCAGAATGCTGATGCCGGCCGAGCCCAGCAGCGCATCGATAGTGTTCTTCTGCGCCACACTCAGCACCGTGCCGCTGTTGTCGGTGACGCGCGCCGGATCCTGCGCGTTGTAACCGATCTGGCTTGACTGACCGAGCTGGCCGCGGATGTCGATCTGATAGGCATCCACTGCCAGGTGGAACGCCGGGCTCGGGTCCCAGGTCACGCCCAGGCTGTAGTTGGTGGCTTTCTCGGGCTTCAGCGGCGTGGCACCCAGCGCGATCGCCGCCGGCGAAGACACCTGCGCCACCAGCGTGGTCCCGCACGGGCAGCTGCCAGTGGCCTGGTAGAACTGCGCGCCCAGGCTGGGCGCATGGAAGCCGTTGCTGACCGTGGCGCGCACGCCCAGCGCATCGGTGAAGTCGAAACGCGTGGTCAGGCGGCCGGTGGAGACACTGCCGAAGTCGGAATGGTCTTCCCAGCGCGCGGCCGCATCCAGATACCAGCGCGAGGTGATGTTGGTGGCCGCGCCCACATAGACCGCCTTGCTGTTGCGGGTAGCCTTCACCGCATCGGCGGTGGAATAGCCGACGAACGCCGCGGCACCGAAGCCGGTATACGACTCCCACTGCCCTGCCCCGCGCTCGTACTGTTCGTGCTGGTACTCCGCACCGGCACTCACCTCCAGTGGCGAGGCAAACGCTGCCACCTCGAAGCCACGCCGCAGGTCCAGGTTGGCGATGCCCTGCTGGTAGTCCAGCTTGCCGTCGTAGAAATCAGTGGGCGAGCCGGGGTACGGCAGCGAGTAGTTCACCGAGTTGCGCGTATAGGTACGCACTGTGCTGCGGTTGCCGGTCAGGCTGGCGTCGTAGTCCCAGCCCGCGACCTGGCCTTTCACGCCTGCGGTACCGGTGTACTGCTTTTCCTTGGTTTCCAGCACCGGCAGGAAGCCATCGGGAAACACGCTCAGCACGCCGGGTGCCTTGTAGGTAGTGAAGATGGTCGCCGGCAGGCGGAAGTTCTGGATCGCCTGCGCGGTGCGGTCGCTGGCGGTGGCATTGGCGTAGAACTGCGCGCTGTCGCCCAGGCCATGGCCCACGTTCACCGCGAAGGCCTTCAGCGCATACGACGGCGAGCTGAGGATGGTATTGGCCTCGGCATTGCGGCTGGCTTCGGCCGGGTTCGGCGTTGCGCCGGCCGGCAACCGGTTGTTCGGACGCAGTGCCACCCGATTGCCGTTCGCATCCACGGCCGGGTAACTCAGGTAGCCATCGATGTAGCGGCGGGTACGAATCGCATGATGCTGGCGGGTGGACTCGCCGGACAGGTTGATGAAGCCGTCCTGGCCCCACGGCAGGCCGACATTGGCGCGCACGCTGGTACGCGAACCATCGCCATCGATGCTCTGTCCGCTTTCCACGGCAAACTCGCCACCGTGCGCCTGCGATTTCAGGATCACGTTGACCACGCCAGTGATCGCGTCAGAACCGTAGATCGCCGAAGCACCATCGCGCAGCACTTCCACATGGTCGATGGCCGAGACCGGAATCAGTGCCAGGTCTGCCCAGGCGTGCCCCGGGAAGCCGCCGCCATTCGCCCCGCTCACATAGGCGCTGGCATTGCGGCGCTTGCCGTTGACCAGCACCAGGGTGTAGCCGGGCGACAGGTTGCGCAGCTGGTAGCCGCGGATCAGGCTCTCCTGGTCGCTCTGGTAGCCGCCGATCTGGCTCAGCGACGGCAGCGCACGCTGCAGCGCTTCCAGCAGGTTGGCCTGGCCGGTGGAGGCAAGGTCCTCGGCGGAGATCACATCGATAGGCGTGGAGCTGTTCTTCACCGTACGCGTGCTGGTGCGCGAGCCGGTCACCACCACCGCATCCAGCGTGGATGCCGCGACATTGGCGGAGGCTGCCGTGGTGGCAGGATCCGCATCGGCTTCAGCGGCATGGCTGGATGACGCGGCAAGGACGGCTGTGATCAGAACAGCGAGAGAGCTCAGGACAGGGGCGTGGGCGGCAGGCATGGGGGCTCGTGGGGGTGGGCCGGAAACACGCTTCCATTCAAGGGCCTGTTCACCCACGGCAACAGGCGGGATCGCGTCACCCAACCGTCATATCCGGCCACCCACATGACTGCTGGTAATGAGGTTAGGCGGGGCTGCGCACGCGGCCGGCGGCGGACGACACCCGACGGGGTAGAGTCGGGTGCCCAAGCCAGACGAATGCCCCCGTACACATGCTCCACAGGCATCACCTCATGCCCGCGCATCACTCTGCGGCGCACATCACCACCCGTAGCATCAAGCCATGCCCAGCCCATCCGCCGATCCCAACGCGCCGCTCGTCGCCATCGTCGCCTGCCACGGCCAGGGACTGTTCGAGTTCGGCTGCGCGGTCGGCCTGTTCGCACCCGTGCGGCCGGAACTCGGCGTGGCCTGGTACCGCACCCAGCTCTGCGCAGGCGAGCCCGGTGCACTGCGCATGCTCGGTGGTACCCAAGTGCAGCTGCCCTACGCGCTCGATGCCGTCGACGACGCCGACATCATCGTCATCCCCGGTTGGCGCGAACCCAGCGAGCGCCCACCGCAGGCACTGCTCGATGCACTCATCCGTGCCCACGCACGCGGCGCGCGCATCGCCTCGATCTGCTCCGGTGCCTTCGTGCTGGCCTGGGCCGGGCTGCTCGATGGCCGCCAGGCCACCACCCACTGGCGCCTCACCGAAGCGCTGGCACGCGACTTCCCGCGCATTGATGTGCGCGAGGATGTGCTCTATGTGGATACTGGCAGCATCATCACCTCGGCCGGCTCAGCCACCGGCATGGACATGATGCTGCACATGGTGCGCAAGGATTACGGCGCACGCGTGGCCAACCTGGTCGCCGAGCGGCTGGTGCTGGCACCGTGGCGCGATGCCGGGCGCAGCCAGCGCGTCAGCCGCGCGATCCCCAACGGGGAACCGACGCGTCTGGCGAAACTCATGGAGTGGATGCGCCGCAACCTGCGCGAGCCCCATTCACTGGGCAGTCTCGCCGAGCAGGCTGCACTCAGCCAACGCACCTTGCAGCGGCAGTTTCTGGAAGCCACCGGCCTGTCGCCGATCGACTGGCTGATCCGCGAGCGCGTGGCCTTCGCCCGCGAACTGCTGGAAACCACCGACCGGCCATTGCAGTGGATTGCAGAACAGGCCGGTTTTGGTTCGCAGGAATCCTTCCGACGGCACTTCCGAGGTCAGGTCGATGCGAGCCCTACCGAGTACCGCAGCCAGCATCGCGGCGGTATTGGCGCGGATCGGTTGGTGGGCTGCTGATCCAACTCAGCGCTCTCCAGCGCCACGTGAGAAAAGGCTCACGGCGGACGGTGGAGACCCACGTATAGTGATGGGCGTCACACGAAGCCCCTTCCATGCTCCACGCATTTGCTTACTCCAGCCACATGTCGGCTGGGCTTTCCGATGAAACCCTCCGCCTGATCGTCTCGGGCTCTGCCGCGTTCAATCGCCGGGTGGACGTCACCGGAGCGCTGCTCGTCGACGGGCAGCGCTTTTTCCAGTACATCGAAGGCCCGCCCGACGGCCTGGAGGCGGTCAGGCGCCGCATCCATGACAGCCGTTCGCATGCTGCCGTGGTGCCGGTACTGGACATGGCGATCAGTACCCGTGCCGTTCCCTACTGGGCCATGACCCACATCGAGACCGGGCAGATCGTGGTGTCCGGCCTGGTCAATGCGCGATGGGACGAGTTTGGCCATTCCATTCCGGGCATGGATCAGCTCGTCGGCCTGCTGCGTCCGCACTTTCCGCGCATCGGCACCGCCGGTGCACGACGCGCGACCGCCGGATGCACCTGAACCGCCGCCGCGCGCGCGCTGGCCCGCGCGGCCATGTGACTCCTGCGGCCGTCATCATTCAAAGCGTCTTCCCCACGGTCTTCTCCACGCCCACAGCATGTCTCCACCCGCTCATTCATCAACGGACGCAAGCGCATTGCCCGCTGACCTGTTCGAAATCGTCGTCATGCGTGCAGGCACGGCCCTGTTCGCGATCGACGTGCGGGCAGCCATCGAAATACGCGGCCCGGAGAGGTTCGGCCCGGTAGATCATCCGGGCAGGCCGACCCTGGAGGTGCGCGGGCAAGCGTTGCCGGTGGCCGACCTGTGCAGCATGAGCGGTCAACCGGCATTCGAGGGTGGATGCCCGGCCATGCTGTTGATCAAGGCAGGCACTTCAACGCTGGCACTGGCTGTTGACGAGGTGCTGCAGATCGAGACGCCAGATGCATCTCCAGACGTATCCGCGCCTGCCCAAGGTCGATCGTTCAACTTCTGCAGCCGACACGTCCAGATCGATTCCGCACGTTCGGCTGCGCTGATCGAACCGCAGTCGCTGCTGGCTGCACTCGCGGTGCGGGACTGAGGCGCATCTGCTCAAGTTCGCCTGCAAACCGCCTGAAACCGCATGCGCCAGCACTGCGCGGCAAAGCCGATCACAAACGCCACCGTCAATCCCAGCAGCGTCTGCAGCACCACCGGGGACATCGGCGCCGCAGCAATCGGATGCGCTGCCGGCAAGCGGGTCAACGTTTCATTGACGCCGGGTACCAACGACAGCAGGAAGCTGAAAGACAGCGCGAACGTTGACAGGTAACGCGCTGCGCGCCCCAGCCAGCGCAGCCGGGCGGCCAGCACGCCGCCGAATGCCACCAGCAGCACGATCACCCCGAATGCGTGGCCGGGGTTGATCCCGCCCGTGCTGGACACGGTGAACGACGTGGCCACCGACAGCACCAGTCCGAGCAGGTACAACTTGCCGGAACGTGTGGCTGGGTCGATCGCGCGATGGCGAATGAAGGCATACAGGCCGGCGAACAGCGGTACCAGGCTGACTGCCGTGTGGATCACGCCCAGGGGGGACAGAGAGTGCGACATGGAACATCTCCAGAGTTAAATGTACCTACTAGTAGGTAGACTAATGGTTCAAAAAAGAAGGCCCACGTCGCCGCAGGCCCCACCACAGTCATGTCAGGCAGTCGCGCTCACCCGCGCAATGGCCAATCGCGCCAGTGCCGCGAACGTCGCCGCATCACCGAAACCGCGCGCGGCCAGCATCGCACCATGCCATGCAGGCATTTGCCTGCATATAGTCCACTCAAGGGCGGCGCCTGCCTGCCCATCGCGAGGAACCTGCAATGGTGGATATCGCACACAGGGTCGGCATCAAGGCCCCCGCAAGCCAGGTGTACCAGGCGCTGGCCACCCCCGAAGGCGTGGCCGGATGGTGGGCCGAAAACACCCATGGCGACCGCGAGGTCGGCGGCACGGTCAAGGTGCGCTTCACGAACAACGGCCAGGAAATCGGCGCCATGGAAATGAAGCTTGAACAGCTTGTTCCAGGCGAGCTCGTGCTGTGGCGGTTCCTCGCCGGCCCTGCCGAATGGATCGGCACGCACGCGCGCTTCGCGCTGAAGCAGGAAGGCGACTACTGCATCGTCCTGTTCACCCACGAAGGCTGGAAGGAACGTGTCGAGTTCACCTCCCACTGCAGCACCAAGTGGGCGGTGTTCCTGATGAGCTTCAAAGCGCTGCTGGAAACCGGCAAGGGCCAGCCCAACCCGCATGACGTCAGGATCGACAACTGGAACTGAAGACGCCCCGCATGAATGCAGACAAGGTGTTCAAGGCCCTGGCTGACTCCACGCGCAGAACCCTGCTGGATCTGCTCTGCGAGGACAACGGCCAGACCCTCGGTCAGCTGTGCGAGCACCTGGACATGGCCCGGCAATCGGTCACCCAACACCTTGGCCTGTTGGAAGACGCGAACCTGATCAGCACCGTGCGCCGTGGTCGCGAAAAGCTGCACTTCATCAACCCGGTGCCACTGCATGAAGTCTATGAGCGCTGGGTACGCAAGTTCGAGCAGCAGCGCCTGAGCCTGCTGCATGACCTGAAACGCGAACTGGAAGGAAAATGACGATGTCCGCAGAGTCCACCCGCTTCATCCACGTGATCTATATCGCGTCCACGCCACAGAAGGTGTTCGAGGCCATCACCCGCCCCGAGATCGCCAGTCGCTACTGGGGCCACGAGAACGTCTCGGACTGGAAGCCCGGCTCGCGCTGGCAGCATGTGCGTGCCAACGAAACGCGCTCGGTCGAGCTGGTCGGCCAAGTGGTGGAAAGCACGCCACCCTCGCGCCTGGTCATCACCTGGGCCGCCGCCTCGCAGGCCGACAACCCCGCTGCCTACAGCCGGGTCACCTTCGACATCGTGCCCTACCAGGACATGGTGCGGCTGACGGTTACCCATGAGGAACTGGAGCCGGGCAGCGGCATGGATACCGGCATCCGCCAGGGCTGGCCGATCGTTCTGTCGAGCCTGAAGTCGCTGCTGGAAACCGGCAAGGGATTGGATGTGTTTGCGAAGCCAAACTGAGTCGTGCCGCAATCGGCGGCGGAGCGCCATCCGCCGCCAGCGCTCCCCATCCGGTCAATCGCTCAATCTGCGCGCACGCCCATAACCGCCACGCACATCCTGCTTGATCCAATCCGCCAGCAGGCGCAGGTAGCCGTCGGTGATCCGCGTCGACACGCGATTGCCCTCGGCATCGGTACGGAACTCGACCATGCCGTGATCGGTATCCGGGAACAGGTAGGTCTCGATCGGCTGCCCCGACGCGCGCAGGCGCGACAGGATCGAACGCGTGGCGGCAATCGGCGCGGCGCGGTCCTGCTCGGCCAGCACCCACAGCAACGGTACCTTCAGGCGGCGCAGCGCGGCCTCGGCGTCGTAGTCCCAGATCAGCTCCAGGTTGTCGAAGCGCGCGCGGCCGATCCGACGCAGGTCGGCGTCACTCATGCGCAGCATGTCACCGCTGTATTCGCCACTGATCGTCCTTGCCCACGGCGTGGCGCCGATCTGCGTACGCACTCTGGCCAGCGCCTCGAACCCTTCATTGAAATGCGTGCGCATCAACCGCGCGGTCGCGTCTGAAAGCTGCCCGACCTGCGCCAACGCCGCCGCAGCCAGCTGCATGCGCTGTGCCTCATCGAACAACTGCTCGCGGTCCTCCTCGATGGGCGACACCACCAGCCCGAAACCGATCGCCACGAAATCCGCCTGCGAGCGCGTCGCCGCCAACGGTGCGATCCACCCGCCCTGGCTGCCACCGAAGTAGCCGGCCCGGCCGAAACGCCCCGCTGCCAGCGCGCGCGCCTTCGTCAGTGCCGCCGCCGCGTCGTCAGCCAGCAGCTCGAAGTTCTGCGTGTACTCGCCTTCCGAATCGCCGGTGCCACGCTTCTGGTAGGCGAACACTGAAATTCCCTGCGCCACCAGCATCCGCTGGTAGATCGCCGCCACCGCCATCGTGCGTTCCGAGCCGTGCACCAGCACCACCAGCGGCCGCGTCGGGTCGGCCGGGCCGGCCGGCTCGATCAACTGCCCAACCAGCGTGGTCCCCGCACTGATGAAGGTTGCCTCGGTATCGCGCGTCGGCAGTCGCTGCCAGCGCTGCGTGGCGCCGGCAGGCGACCTGAAGCTGACCACATCGCCGCTGCAGCTCACCGGTGCGTTGGCATCGCCGGTGGCGCCACGTCGCCCGTCCAGCATCAGATAGCGCTGGCCCGTGGCCGGTGCCGCAGCGGGCGCGCCCAGCACCACGATGTTGTCCTGCCCGTCACCATAGGCACTGGCCGTGCACAGCTCGGCGGCTGCAGCCGGCAGACCCGGCCACACCAACACCGCGGTCAACAACGAACGACTCTTCCACCCTGCCATGCCCTTCCCCGTTGCAGTGAACCCGCGTTGCGCAGGCGCCGGGCGCAGCCTAACGCGTCCACTCGCCAGATTCATGCTGCAACCGCTCGCCGTCGTTCCCCTTCCACGGCCATACTGGGCGGACGATACGGACTTCAGAGCGCACCATGCACACCCATCTCGAACAGATCGGCAGTACCCGCATCCTGCGCAGCTCCGATACAGGCCCCCAGCTGGATGGCAACGCCCTGCGCGACCTGGTCGGCGATGCCCTCGGGCACCAGGCCGAGTGGATCGCCATTCCGGTGCAGCGCCTCTCTCCAGACTTCTTCGAGCTGCGCTCCGGAATGGCCGGGCAGTGGCTGCAGATGCTGGTGAACTACCGCCTGCACTTCGCCGTACTGGGCGATGTCAGCGCCTACCGCGCGCAGAGCGAATCGCTGGACGCGTGGATCACCGAATGCAACCGCGGCCGCGACGGCTGCTTCGTGGCCGACTGGGACGCCCTGCTGGCTCACCTTCCGGCCTCCGCCAGCGCCGGCTGAACGCCGCCCGCACGCCGCCCGCACGCTTACCCTCGCCAGACCCGGTTCCGACCCCGCTCCGACGCCCGCCACCACAGCATCGCCCACAGGCATCCTTGGCGACGTTCGATGAGTGCTTCAGACGCAGAGTCCCTGCACAGCAAAGTGGCGGCGGTCACCCTTGGCTTCTGGGTGATGAAGATCGCCGCCACCACGCTCGGCGAGACCGCCGGCGACCTGCTGTCGATGACGCTCAACCTGGGCTACGTGGCCAGCTCGGCCATCCTGCTGGCGATCTTCGCCGGCCTGCTGGGCATGCAGTTGTCGGCACGGCGCTTCCACCCGGTGCTGTTCTGGTCGGTGGTGCTGGCCACCAGCACCGCCGGCACGACGATGTCGGACCTGATCGACCGCACGCTCGGCTTGGGCTACGCCACCGGCGCCAGCCTGCTGGCTGGCTGCCTGGCGCTGGTGTTGCTGGCATGGCGCATGTCGGAGAAGTCGATCTCGGTCAGCAACATCGCATCGCGCCGCGCCGAAGGCTTCTACTGGACCGCCGTGCTGTTCTCCAACACGCTCGGCACCGCACTGGGCGACTTCCTCGCCGACGATTCCGGGCTGGGCTTCACCGGCGGCGCACTGCTGATCGGCAGCCTCATCGCGCTCACCGCACTGGCCAGCCGCATCAAGGGCATCAACCGGGTCATCCTGTTCTGGATCGCCTTCGTGCTCACCCGCCCGTTCGGCGCCACCTTCGGCGACCTGCTCACCAAGCCGCTGGAAAAGGGCGGCCTGGGCTTCGGCACGGTCGGCTCGTCGCTGGTGCTGTTCACCCTCCTCGCCACGCTGGTGGCGCTGCCGATGCTGCAGCGCAAGGCGCAGCCAGCCAGCTAGCGCGCCGTCCAGCCCCCATCCACCGGCAGCGCCGTACCGGTAATCTGGGCCGCCGCGTCCGAGGCCAGGAACACCACCATCTCACCCAGCTGCTCGGGCGTCACGAACTGCAACGAAGGCTGTTTTTCAGCCAGCAGCGCACGCGCGGCGGTCTCCTGATCCGTGCCTTCGCGCTCGGCCAACGCGGTGATCTGCTGCTCGACCAGCGCCGTCCGCACCCAGCCCGGGCAGATCGCATTGGCGGTAATGCCGGTGCCCGCATTCTCCAGCGCGGTCACCTTGGTGAACCCGATCACGCCATGCTTGGCTGCCACATAGGCCGACTTGTTCACTGACCCGACCAACCCGTGCACCGACGCGATGTTGATGATGCGGCCGGCGCCCTGCTGCTTCATGTGCGGCAACGCCGCCGCCGTTCCATGGAACACCGCCGACAGGTTCAGCGCCAGGATTGCGTCCCACTTCTCCACCGGGAATTCCTCGATCGACGCGGTGTGCTGGATGCCGGCATTGTTCACCAGGATGTCGATGCGCCCCATCGTCGCGACGGCGTGGTCGATCAATCCGCGCACTGCCTCGCCATGGGACAGGTCGGCGCCGTCATGCGCCACCCGTACCCCGAACTTGGATTCCAATGCGGAAAGGATGCGCTCGATTTCCGCCGCATCGCCGAAGCCATTCAGCACGATGTCCGCGCCCTGCCGTGCCAGCGCCGTGGCGATGCCAAGACCGATACCGCTGGTGGAGCCGGTGACCACCGCAACCTTTCCACTGAACATGGGCGAGCTTCCATCAAGTACAGGCAACCAGTTTAGCCCCGCAGATCCACGCCACACGTGACTGCCGCGATTCCAGTAGCAATTGTCTTGTCAGGGGCAGCCGAGGGCCACCTCGGCGTCCCGCTTACGGGCGTTGAGGATCACCAGCATTTTGCGCATGACCGCCACGAGCGCCACCTTGCTCGCTTTGCCCTTGGCCTTCAGGCCAGCGTAAAACGCGCGCAGTCCTGGCTCGTACCGGATGGCCGTCAGGGCCGCCATGTAAAGGGCTTCGCGTACTACTGCGCGCCCACCACTGATCCGCCGTTGGCCCTGCCAGGTGCCACTTTCGCGGTTCATCGGGGCCAACCCCACCAGCGATGCTATGGCTTTGCTTCCCAAGCTGCCCAGTTCGGGCAACTCGCAGGCCAGTGTGCTGATCAGGATGGGGCCGACGCCTTTGAGCGTGCCGATATTCTTCCAGCCAGGCTGTCCCTCAAGCTGCTCGGCAATAGCTTTATCCAGTTGCTTCAGGTCGTCAGATAGCTGGGCTATATGGCGTTGCTTCATCGCAATCAGATCCGGATCGACCAATCGCCGCAAGCGCTGCATCTGACTGACCCGCATCTGCACCAGATGCCTGCGGCATTGCGCAAATTCAGCCAGACGCTGCTGCCAAGGGGCAGGCGGTACGTAGCGGGTCAGCGGCAACAAATGGGCCATCTGCGCCAGCACTGTCGCATCGAGCCGATCGGTCTTGGCGGCACGGCCCGTGCCTTGGGCAAATCGCCGTGCACGCGCCGGATTGATTCGCACCATCGGCAGGCCGGCGGCGTGCAATACATCCAGAGCAGCACGCTCGTAACCCCCGCTTGCATCAAGAACGACCTGCTTGATCGGCCACGTCTTCAGCCACCGAATCAAGCGCACAAAGCCGCGCTTGTCGTTGCTGAATTGGCGAAACTGCTCTCCATGGACGACCACATCCAGCGTGGCTTTGCTCACATCGATCCCGATCCCAAACATGGCAGAACTCCGCTAGGCTGACAGGGTCGAGAGCTCTCCCCGCTTGCCCAGTCTTATCAGTTCGAGCGCCAACTCAACCAACTGTTCGGGCGGTTCAGGGAGAATCCGGCGTGGGGACCCAAGCTACTTCTCGGTCGCAAGACCTGGATCCACACGGTCGCCCACGCCGGGCTCTCGGCCCCCAAGGTGCCAGATCGGCAAGAGATAAGATCCACGCCACGCGTGGATGCTCTCCCTCAACGTAGCCTCAACTCGATGATCCCAAGGACGGAGGCCGCTCGGGCACTCCGCCTGATGTCGCAAATGATATTGGACCCGCCAGGGAATATGCGGATACTCTTGAATCCGCATGGGTCTGCCGAAAGGGTGATAGTCATGGCTTTTGCTTCCCCTCCTGTCCCGGCGAACCTCCGGGAAATGCTCAAGGACTATCCGGAGCTTATCGAGAGGCTGCGGGAAGCGCTCATTTCCGTCAACACCAGAAGCACGGGGTCTTTACCGCCGTTTGAGGATGCAGTGTGGAAGCTCGAGGATTGTCTCGACAGCTTTATCAATGACGCCCAGGCTGAGCTGACGGCAGCTAAGGCATCAGGTGATGCTGAATTGATTTCAGCGACCGACGGCAAATTCAAGCTGATGTTCCGAGCGCGATCCGGCAATGGCGGAATGAAAGGTCTCCATGAACTTCGCGATTATTTCAAGGAATCGGAGAAGCGGCGCTAGTTGGAGCCGCATCTGCAATTGAGCCCCGCAAGTCATTTCGCCCGCATCTCTGATGTCATCCTTCCGGAAAGCCGTTTGGACCAAATTACAAGCCAGCTGATGCCTCATGCCTTCATTCTTGCGGAGTAGACATGACCAAGGTGAAGGAGAATTGATCCGTACCGTCGAATTTGAGATTCCCGAGCCAGCATGCTGAACGTCAGCGATCTGGCGGGCTACTTCTTGGCCAAAGACCGAGGCACGTGAATAGTCTTGTGGTGGCCGGCCAGCGCTGAAACGCCGACTGCCAGGAGAGAAAGTAGTCCCAAGAGCGGCACGAATGCGGCCAGCGCCAGGATCACCCCAAGACGGAGGTTCCAGCTGGCCAGCCGGGAGACGATAGCCGGCCTGCCGTGGGCAGCATTGAACTTGCCACTGCAAGTGCAGATACTCATGAGAACGCATCAAATCGCTAGATAGGTGAAAGCCATGCCTCAGCCCCTTCCCCCGGTACCGTCAAAGCTCCTTGAATTGCTCAAGGACTATCCGGATCATATCGAACGACTGCAGAAGGCTCTCAATTCGATAGAGAATAGAAGAATCAAGTCCACCCCACCCTTCGAGGCCGCAGTCTGGGAGTTGGAGGACTGCCTGAGCGCCTTCAAGATTGAAGCGCGCGCTGAAATTGACGCCGCGGTGGCATCAGGCGATACGCAAGCGATTGAACGAGCCAAAGAAAAGGAACGACTGATGTCATTTGCCAGGTCCAGCAACATTGGCCTAGCGAATCTCAGCGAGCTGCGTGCCCACTTTGACGCCAGTATGGAGTAAAGCTAATGGCCTCCATGGATGGTCAGTTGCCGGTAGACGTACATCAGCGGGTTCTTCGGGAAACGATCATTCCCGAGAGTGGCTTGAGTCACCATACCTCACAGACAACACCAAAGGCCATCCTCCTCGCAGGGCAACCAGGCGCAGGAAAGGGCACGCTGAAGGACATCAGCAGAGCGGAACTTGGCGGAAATGTAGTTGTCGTGGATCCCGACGAACTACGCGATGCGTATCCAGATGTAGAGCGACTGTACGAGCGGCACCCGTACACTTGGGCCGGGCACACCCACGAGGACGCCAGCCACTGGGCAAAAGAACTGCGTGCGGGAGCAGTCGAGGGTCGTAGGAACCTCATCCTCGACACGACGCTGGGCAATGGTGATAGTGCGATCACGCTGATCAAGGATCTTCAGGCCAATGGCTACGAAGTGGAGATTCGAGGCGTCGTCGCGCATCGGCTGGAAAGCGAACTTGGCGTGGATGCACGCTTTTCCAACTCTCTGGACAACTATGGCTTCGGCCGCTACGTCCCCGAGGACGTGCGCAAACACGTTTACGATGCCCTGCCCGGAAATCTGGACAAGGTCCAGGCCGAGACCGGCACCCAGATTCGACTCTACGGACGCGAAGGCGCTCAGGTCTACGACAGCCATAGCGATACCCGCCTACCGGGCGCAGCGCTGGAAACCGAACGCGAAGCTCGACTGAAAGACCCTCGAATCACCCAAACCCTGCGCGATGATTGGCGCGCACAAGGCCGCTGGCACGCCGAACTCACGGCCGCCCTTCCCCTCAACGACAAGATAAGTCCACCTACAGCCGCAGCCGTTCTCGATGAGCGCGCAACGCTCAAGGTTGTTGAAGGCATTACGCCCAACATCCAGGAAGCACGCGGCATCGATCACACCATCCGCGTGCGCCCAAACATGGTGCGGGGCGCCGTCATCGGTGGCGCCGCAGCGACGGTCGTTGAAGCCGCGACGGAAGGAACAAGGATTGCCGACCTCTACGCGCGGGACAACCGGACGGGCGCGGAAGCCGCGCTGCTGGACTTCGGAGCACGCAGCGTCGGCGGTTGGACCGGCGCGGTAGTGGGCGCCAAAGTCGGTACGCTGCTGGGCATCGAGTCCGGCCCCGGCGCCATTGTCACCGGCATCATCGGTGGCGGGTTGGGCGCCTGGGGTGGCAGTGAGATCGTCGATTGGATTGAGAAGTACCAGATCAACAATCAGGCCGACAACACCGGTAGGGTATGGACGTTTGACCCGGCGCATCCCGAAAATGGCTGGACACACAGCGAGCGGGAGATCGTAGGCACCGTCGGCACCCTGGCCGACCGCCCGATCTACGGCGCGACCACGCTGCTGACCGCCGATGCCGAACTGACCCAGCAGCTGAACTACCAGGCCTCAAGCCGGGCCGTCGGGCTGCGGCTGTCCGAGCCTGATCAACCGATCAATCCCTTCAGCATCGCAGGCGACGCCAGCGATACACCCAGCGCACTCCCGCGCTCCTGGGAGCGCAACCCGGAAACCGGCGAATGGCGACGCGAGGTCGTCCATCAGGTCCTCGAGCACGGCATCAAGAACACCACTGTAGAGGTAGCCGACGCAACCAAGGCAGCCCAGTTTGATGAAGCCGCACAGGGCATCATGGCCTTCAATGCCGCCCGAAGCTCGGCGGCCTTTGCCAAGCAGTATGAGGAGGCCTACACCGCACAGGGCTGGTCCCAGTACGGAGCTATTCCTGATGAAGTGATCTGGGCCCGTGAGCATCCCGATCACGTACTCGCCTCCGACGGACGCACCTATCAGCATCAGGGCGATGGTGAGTGGCTGCATGACGGCTGGATCTACGATTCGCTGGCCGAGGGCAACATCCGCGACGAGTTGAACAGTACCTACCCGCAGATCCGGGCCATCCAACAGATGGAGGCGCCCGTACCCAGCGCCCGCGAACGCAGTATCGAGGCATTGACCGCCAACGAGCGCGATGCCCACGAACAGGCCATGCAGGAAGCCAATCGACTTGGCGTCGCTGCACCGCAGGTGCAGCAGATGGCCGCCGCTGCCGTGGCTGAGGTTCGCGGAGAGCACGCCGAAGAACGCCTGACGCCACAAACAGTGATCGATACGCGCACCGTTGAACGCGCTGCGCTTGCGCCCAACACATCACCCTTGGTACAGGAGCATCATGTTCCTGCGCCTGCAGCGCCGACGCCTTCGGATCGTGTGGAATCTGTACAGGAACCGGCTCGCCGCGAAGCACCACGACAGGAGCCGACCGCAGCCGCTGCAACGCAACCTGCACGGGATGAGTCAAGCGAGCGGCAAGCGCATACCGAGGCAGATCCTCCTGCGCACCCGATGCCGGCAGCTCCTGTGCCGTCACCCGACATTCCCTCCGCTGAGCGATCTCCCGCGCAGCCAGAAGTGAGTGCGCTACCGACGCCGGATATCGGGCACCCGGCTCCTGCGCAGGAGCCCGTTGCAACTGACCCACACTCCCCGGCCCCGTCAATCCAGACCGAAGTGGCTGAAGCCGCGCCGGCTACTGCCCGCCTCCACGAAGCCGAAGCGAAGTCGGCGCCGGTCCAGCCGGAGTCAGACGCTCCAGCCACACTCGCGAGAGCCGAGCCCGCTGCGCCCCCGCTGATGACAGACGCGGCGACCCAAGTCTCGCAGCACGAGCCTCCCTACACGCCACCACCCGTGGAGGCACCGCCGGCATCACCCTCAAGCGCAACGATCCAGGAACCCGAAGCGCCGCCCGCGCCCCTGCTGCCTACCCAGCCCGAGCATCCCGATCATGCGCTCTATCAACAGGTGCGCGAAGGCGTAGCGGCGCTGGACGCCAAACACGGTCGCACCTTCGACGAAGCCAGCGAGCGCATGACCGCCAGCCTGCTGGTGCTGGCCAAGGACAACGACCTGGACCGCGTCGACCACGTACTGCTGAGCAACGCCACCGCAGACAAACCCGCCGGTCATACTCTGTTCGTGGTCCAGGGCGAGCCCAGCGACCCCGCACACCAGCGCGCCGCAATGCCGACCGAACTGGCCGCACAGACCTCGGTCGAAGAATCCATGCAGCAGTTCGACGCCGTCAGCCGCGAAGCGCATCAGCGCGCCATCGCCAACCAGCTGGAGCAGCAGCTGGAAGATCAGCGCGTGCAGCACGATATCCAGGCCCGCGCCGCCAGCATGGGCTGAGTGGGTGAGACACGTGCGAGATCATTCACAACAACCCGCCCTCCTGGGCCCCTGTTTGCCAATCGGGGCCACTGATATCGCCACATAATCAGAAGAAGGGACTCGCTCGATCAACGGTCGCGAGCGGGTTGGCCTTCCGCACCGCCGCCAGAAAGAGCAGGAAATCCCGATTGAACAGCGACAGGTTGTTGGTGAACGTCACGCACTTTCTACCCGATGCTCTGCTGAAGCACACCTGCCAGACATAACGGGAATAGATGACGTCGGAAGTTCGTGTGACTGAGGTGATCTGCGAGAGCGGAAACGCTGTGGGCACCGGTCCCCGCCGCAGGTAGAACGATTCTGTATCAAAGAAATAGTGCTCGCGATCCTCTTTGCCATCCACCATCACCAATGTCATGGATGTACCGGAGATCCGGCGAGGGGGATCCAAACGCAGCCCCGTTTTCACGGACGAGCGAGCAGTTGCCGACATTCGCCGAAGGATGAACCAGAGGATCACCAACGGAAGCGCCGCAAGGACAATGAAACCTACGGTCTTCAGAACAGTTTCCAGCGTGCTGGGCACAGAGATCTCCAGGATGAACGTTCAGGCGATGCCCAAGTAGATCCACACCACACGTGGATGACTCTCCCTCAACGCCTTTTCACTTCCAATGATCCGGCCCCAGGAACGGCAGGCTCAACACAAACACCGGCACCGCCACAGGGATCAACGCCGCCCCCAACACCTTGCCCGCCGCCGAACCCACACCCGGCTTGTCCTCCCTCTCCGGCAGGATCCGCTGCGCCCGCGCATTGATCGGCTGTGCCAGCTTCCCCTTCTCCGCCAGCGCCGCAGCATCCGGCAACTTCACCCGCTCGCCGTCGCCCTCGAACAGCGCGCTGTAATAGCTGCCGCCCTTCTTGGAAAGATTGCAGGCACGGTCAAACGCCAACGCGTAGCGGCTCCGGTCCTGCGGCAGGTAGTAGCGCGCACGCTCATCCACATACTTCGCCTCGCGCGGGAGCACTTCAATCCGCTCCAGCTTGAACTGCGCGGCCTGTTCCGGCGTCACCTGCTCCGGCCGCAGCAGCAGCGCATAGCTGCCGTGCACCTTGGCCTTGTTGGCCGGGTCGCGCCAGTCCTCATGGAAGTACATCTGCGCGCAGGCCACTGCCTCGCGCAGCGGGCTGTCCATCAGCGCCCGGTACTCACGGAACGGCGCGGCATTGAAGCGCATCGGCTCCTCAAAGCGCGGCAGCAGGTACAGCTGGCCGTCGTCGGCCACGAATGCGCCGGTGATCTCGCGGCTTGAGGCGTGCTCCTCCGGGCCACTGGCACAGCCGGACGGCAAGCCAAGGCACAGGGCGGAGAGAATGAAGTGGATGGACGTTCGCATGTCGTGTTCGAGGGCTTCCCTGGAAAAATGGCCCCACCCATAAGGACGAGGCCAGTCCGCCATGGTGCCACGGCACCGCATGCGATGGAGAACCCGGCTTACTTCAACCGCTCCACCAACCGCTGCCCCACCTCCAGCGCCGATGCCGGGTTCTGCCCAGTAATCAGCTCGCGGTCCACCACCACATGCCCCGTCCACGGCGTGGTGTTGCTACTGAACTTCGCACCCGCACGCTGCAACGCAGTCTGCGGGTAGAACTTCATCTCACCGCCGCCCAGCAGCGGCTTGGCCTGCTCTTCTTCCTGGTTGCTGATTACCGTCATCTGGTAGCCGCTGTAGATCCACTTCGGCGTGGCCGGCATCGCACCCGCTTCCAGCTTTGCCACGAAACCACCCGCATCCGGCAGCGTGGACAGCAGCGCGATCGGCCCGTGGCAGACCAGCGCGGTGGTCTTGTTGCGCTGGTGGAAGTCGGCCAGCAGCCGGCCCAGCGCCGGGCTCTTCAGCAGGTCCTGCATCGGCGCGTGGCCACCGGGAATGTAGACCGCATCGAAACGCGCGTAACCCTGCTGCTCGACGCGCGCCAGGCTGACCACCGGCGAGGCGGTCGGCGAGGTCAGCGCCAGTTTCTCCAGCAGCTCCTTGTGCAGCGTCAGCTGCGCCGCATCGTTGCCGAAGTACGCCGGCGTCACCGAGGACGCATCCACCGTCGGGGCCCGCCCCTGCGGCGTGGCGAAGGTCACCTCGTGGCCCGCGTCCAGCAGCAGCTTGACCGGCTGCATCAACTCGTTGAGATAGAAGCCGGTGGACAGCACCTTGCCGTCCTTCAGGTCCAGGTGGTTTTCGTCGGACAGCACCACCAGCACGTTGGCGGCCTGCGCGCCGCTGGCGGCCAGGGTGAGGGCCAGCGCTGCGGCCAGCCGGGTCATCAGGTTCATGGGGAGCTCCTATTGGGGAATGGACGCCACTTTATTCATCGCCCCAGCGGCGATAAATTGGCCCCATCGCAAAACATCTGTTCGCCGGAGAGCCAAATGAGCCGCAAGTTCGACTACCTGGGCGATGTGGAGGCGTTCCTGGCAGTGGTCGAGCACGGCTCGTTCACCGCCGGCGCGGTGGCGCTGTCCACCACGCCTTCGGTGCTGAGCCGCGCGGTTACCCGTCTGGAAGCGCGGCTGGGCCGGCAGCTGCTGCAGCGGACCACCCGCCGCGTGGGCCTGACCGACGCCGGGCGGCTCTATCTGGACCAGGTACGCACCGCCTTCGGCCTGCTGGACGACGCCGAGCGCGACGTGCTGGCCCAGGACGGTGCGCTGGCCGGCCGCGTGCGCCTGAGCGTGCCCACCACCTACGGTCACTACCGGCTGCCGCCCGTGCTGGCGCGCTTTGCGCAGCAGTACCCGCAGGTGCAGGTGGAACTGAACATCACCAACCGCAACGTGGACCTGGTGGCCGAAGGCTTCGACCTGGCCATCCGCCTGGGCCAGCTACCGGACAGCGGGCTGGTTGGGCGGAAGCTTGAAGACGCCCCGCTGCTGCTGGTGGCCGCGCCGGACTACCTGCAGCGCCGTGGCACGCCGCAGACGCTGGACGACCTGCAGCAGCACCTGTGCCTGCCGTTTGTTATGCCGCGCACCGGGCGGCTGGCGCCTTGGATCTTCCGCGACGGCGGGCGCGAGGTGGACTGGCTGCCGCGTTCGTCCATCGAGACCTCCGACGATGTGCTGGGCGTGGTGTCGCTGGCCGAACAGGGCATCGGCATCTGCCAGAGCTATGAGTTCATCGTGCGCGAGCGGTTGCAGCGTGGGGAGCTGGTGGAAGTGCTGCCGCAGCTGCGGGGGCGGTCGCGGCCGTTCTCGGTGATCTACGCGCCGCATCGGCGGCAGTCTGCGGCGGCGCGGGCGATGATTGAGTTGCTGGTGGGGAATGCGGTTGAGGATCGCGTTGGTTGAAGCCGCGAGCTTGTTAACGGTGTCGGGTTTGAACCGATTTTCGGGATGTGCGGCTGATCGCGTGCCGTTGTCTGGCGAGGCAGACTAAGAAGAGTTGCAAAGCAGGCCGTCTCGCTATTCGCTTGTGGCATGGGCGATTGCGCCAGTTTGATTCGCCATCAACTGCGCGCCTGCGCGAATACGTCCAATGGCGTCGCGTGCTGCACGGATGGTGCGTGCAACAATAGTTCTTCGCTCTCGGATTCCTCGATTCCTTCGCGAATTTCTATTGGCATTCGAAGCGGCTGCGTAAACACCATGGTGCGCCACCGACAACGGGTGGCAGCGGGCGTCCAAACCCGAGACAGATAGTTGTTTACGCTTGCCCGTCGGCACCGTCCTTAACCGGTGCCGGCGGGCAATCCGTCGGCCTTTATGGCGGGCGGTGCGTGGGGGTCTTCGGACCCGCCGGTTATTGACAACTGTCTGTCCCGGTTTGGAACCCGCACCGTCCGCCACCTCTTCGCGGTGGCGCTGTTAAGCACAGCCACGGAAGCCGACGCCATGAACGAATCCGACACCTTTTCTTCGTACACCGTTGTTGAACCCATCAACGACGACACTCCCCTGCCCGACCTGAACTCCCTGCTCGGCATCCTCAAGCGAATGCGCGGCTGCGAGGGTGCTAATGGACACCCTTGGCCAGAAACCGATGTGTCACCCGGCCGACGTGTGAGCCTGGCCAGGAGCGAGCGCGCGATGGTGGGGGCGCTGACGGTGCTGGAGCTGCTGCACGCGGCGGACCGCTGCCGTGTGGCAGCGGAGCCGGAGAGGCATCTGGATGAGGGGGTGGTGGACGGGTTGTTTCTGGCTTGTAGAGGGTTGGTTGAGTGGGCCTGTCGGGAGGTTAGGCCGGAGTAATCCACCAGCCCCTCGCTCGATCACACGGGCGCCTATCGGCGCCCTAATTCTTTAAACGTGCATCTACTTTGACCACGCGTCTGACAGTGATTCGGCCTGCTTAAGCACTAGTTCGATCGCGGCATCCTCACCTACCGGCGGGTACTTCCATTTCTTCAGGGTACGTCGCACCAGAATCCGCAACTTAGCACGGACGCTCTCACGCACCTGCCAATCCACCGTGGTGCTATGGCGCAGCTTCTCCGTGATCTCGATGGCAATGCTCTTTAGAGTGTCGTCCCCCAACTCCCGAACCGCACCTTCGTTATTGGCCAAGGCATCATAGAAGGCTATCTCATCCTGACTCAGGCCCAATGCCGTCTCTCGTTCCAGGGCCGCCTGGAAGTCCTTGGCCATCTGGATCAGCTCTTCGATGACCTGCGCCGTCTCCACCGCCCGGTTGTGGTACTTGCGCAAGGTTTCCAGCAGGCGGTCGCCGTACTTCTTCTCCTGCACTACGTTGTTGCGCGCCCGCGCCTTGATCTCGTCGCGCAACAGCTTCTCCAGCAGTTCCACCGCCAGATTGCGGCTCTTCATCTGCCGCACGTCTTCCAGGAACTCGTCTGAAAGCAGGCCGATGTTGGGCTTGTCCAGGCCCGCCAACGCGAAGATATCCGCCACCCCGTCGGCCACGATGGCGTTATCAAGAATCTGCTTGAGCGCGCTGTTCTTGTCCGCATCGGAACGCTTGCGATCCACAGTGGTGAACTTGACGATGGCGGCCTTGACGGCGGCAAAGAAGGCAATCTCCGTACGTAAGGCTGCGGCTTCATCGAGCGTGCTGCACAGGGAGAACGCCTTGCTCACCGCCAACATGGCATCGAGGAAGCGCTGCTTGCCGTCCTTCAGCCCTAGGATATGGTTGGCCACTGGCACCAAAAGTTGCAGCGCATCTGTTTCGAACTCGCTGTAATCAAAGCCATGCATCAACCCGCGCACGATGTCCAGCTTCTCCAGCAACACAGCCAGAGCCTCCGCCGCGCTATGCGCAGGATCGCCCTTGCCCTTGGATTCGGTGTAGGTCTTGAGCGCCGCTTTTAGCTCGTTGGCAATGCCGATGTAATCTACGACCAATCCACCGGGCTTGTTGCGGAACACTCGGTTGACGCGGGCGATGGCCTGCATCAGGTTGTGGCCCTTCATGGGCTTGTCCACGTACATGGTGTGACAGCAGGGCGCGTCGAAGCCAGTCAGCCACATGTCGCGTACTATCACCAGCTTCAACGGGTCTGCCGGATCCTTGAAGCGCTTTTCCAGGCGTTTCTTCACCTGCTGGCTGTAAAGATGAGGCTGCAGCAAGGGCTTGTCCGCTGCCGAGCCGGTCATCACTACCTTGATTGCCCCCCTCTCCGGGTCGGCATCGTGCCAGTCCGGGCGCAGGGCCGCGATGGCGTCGTACAGCTCGGCACAAATGTCACGGCTCATGCACACGATCATCGCCTTGCCTTCCAGCGTGGCCGTGCGCGTCTCGAAGTGCTGCACCAAGTCGGCAGCGACCTGTTCAAGACGCGGTTTCGCACCAACCAGCTTGGTCAGCGCAGCCCAATCGCTCTTGGTCTTCTCGCGGGCAGTGATGTCTTCCTCGTCCTCGATGACCTCATCTACCCGGGCATTGAGTGCGTCGATCTCAGCCTGGTTCACGTCCAGCTTAGCTAGACGGCTTTCGTAGAAGATTGGGACCGTGGCGCCATCGTCTACCGCATCCTGAATGTCATAGATGCTGACGTAATCGCCGAACACCGCCCGAGTGTCTTTGTCTTCCAGAGCGATGGGCGTGCCGGTAAAGCCGATGAACGTGGCATTGGCCAGCGCGTCGCGCATGTGCTTGGCATAGCCGAACACGTACTTGCCGGTCTCGGTATCCAGCCGCCCCTTCATGCCGTACTGGCTGCGGTGCGCCTCGTCGGAGATCACAACAATATTGCTGCGATCCGACAGCAATGGGTGAAGTGCCTCATCGTCCAGCAGGGCGAACTTCTGCACCGTGGTGAAGATGATGCCGCCAGCCTCACGCGAAGCCAGCATCTCGCGCAGCTCCTCGCGGCTGCCGGCCTGCTCTGGCGCCTGCCTAAGGAGGTCCTCGGCGGCGCAGAAAGTGCCGAAAAGCTGACCGTCGAGATCGTTGCGGTCGGTCACCACCACCAGCGTTGGATTCTTCATCTCTGGCTGCTGCAACAGCTTGCCCGCGTAGCAGGCCATGGTGATGCTCTTGCCCGAGCCTTGGGTATGCCACACCACACCAGCCTTGCGGCTGCCGGGCTGCACTTCCTTGCCATAGGTGGCACGCGGCTCCTGCACTTCCAGAAGACCCTTGTTCGGGTCGCTGGCGGCGACCACCGTAGCTTTCACCGCCTCGCGCACGGCATGGAACTGGTGGTAGCCCGCAATCTTCTTGATGATCTGATCGGCATCCTGCTCGAACAGCACGAAGTGGCGGACATAGTCCAGGAACAGTGCAGGCTCAAAGAAGCCACGCACCATGGTTTCCAGTTCGAACTCCAGCAGCGGCCGGTTGTCCTCATTGGCAATCGCCCGCCAGGGCTGCATGCGCTCCTGGTTGGCCGTCAGCGAACCCAGGCGCGCCGTGAAGCCGTCGCTGACCACCACCGCCACGTTGGTGTTAAAGAGGTCGCCAATCTCTTCCTTGTAGGTCTGGATCTGGTTGAAGGCATCCCAGATGTCGGCCTGCTCGTTGGCTGGGTTCTTCAGCTCGATCACCGCCAGCGGCAGGCCGTTGACGAAGGCCACCAGATCGGGACGGCGCAGCTGCTTAGTACCAGTCACGGTGAATTGGCTGACCAGCAGGAAGTCGTTGTTGCGTGGGTCAGCGAAGTCAATCAGGTTAACCAAGTCGGTGCGCTTTTCGTCGCCTATGGAGAACTCGACCGGAATGCCAGCCAGCAGAAGTCCATGCATACGACGGTTGCGCGCGATCAGCAGCGGCTCGCTTACCGTAAGAAGCTCGTGTGCTGCCTGCTCCAGCGCCGCAGCGGGGATGTGCTGGTTGATGCGGGTGAGCGCGACTAACAAGCGTTCCCGCAATACGGTCTGGCGATAATCAGTACGCGCAGGGCCATCTCCATCGGGTGCAATGCTTGAACCCAGAACGTACTGCCAACCAAGCTCCTGAAACCAAGCGACACTGTGGTCTTCGAGTTGCTGCTCCGTGATCATGCCCCATCCTCCATCAGCGCCAACAATAGGGCTTCGATAGATTCATCATGCTCTCCCTCCGGATACCAGATGGGAAATATATTGGCTCTTGCCAAATCCTTTTTTCGTTCCACGCGATCGACCCCATCCTTTAACTCAAGGAAAGCGTAGTGTTGTGGAAGCGTGTGGGAACCTTCTGCTGAGACTACGTCTTCCATTGCCCGTAGCGTGCGATCCGTCAAAAGGCTGCAACCGATAAATAACAATGACTTCCCGAACAAGAAGCGTGAAAAGAATCTCCTAACAACCCCTGAGTCGCTATAGGCATGCTCGTACTCACCCTGGAGTAGCACGCGATTTGCAATCGATTCACATGAGCCATGCAGCTTTAGAAGGTATCTTCCACCAGTATTCAAAATACGCAGCGCCTCTTCCAGGCTAGTACCAAGCACCACTTGGTCAAAGCCTTGTGATTGTCCAGAAAAGACAGACTCAAGCAACTTGTCGAAATTGGTGGTAATGATATTTGAGTCCGGGAACACAAGCGGAAGCAAATTTATTGCGCCAGCAGTCGTGCAATTTCTATCAAAGCATTCTTGCAGCTGCTTGCTAAATAACGCAGAGCCAAGATCATCGTAAATCAGCTGAGCTGCACCTTCATAGTTTCCAGAACTTAACAACAACTCCAAATCATTCTCTTTGACGTGCGACTCAGACTGTAAATCCCATAGAAATTTCGTCCAGCCCGGATAGCCACTAGGCATTGATATGCCCGCACCAAGAAATGGAACAACATTCCGAGTCTCATATGCCCTCTTGAGAGCCTTGAAACGGTTTTCGTTGTCGTGCGTCGTCAGTACTTGACCAGCCAAATCATGCAAGCCAGCCTTTCTCTCTTCAACCCAATCTTCAAAAGATAACTGATAAGTTTCTGGCTCTAAATCTTTGAGTATTCGACTCCGCTGAAAGGTAGAACCAACAATGGTCACATCCCCTTCGGAATTGAGATATTCATGGTACTTGGGGCGCCAAAATTCCATGGTCACCCCTCAAGTGATTCATAAATCTCAACTTCACCCGATAGCAATTTAGGCAGCAAATTGTCGCGAGTATCTGCGAGAGTTGAACTTTGTTCCGTCAGCGCCTGCATCATCGAAAAAATCGAGGATGCTTTCCGCTCAAAATCACAATTGACGTCGTGCGAAGGACGAACAATAGGGATCTTCTTAAGGTCAGAAACATTGAGATATGGCAAAGCAGTGCCTGAAACCAGTGTATTGAAATCAATCGCGCTAAGCATCGAGTACAAAAAATATACTCCCGACTTACCGTCAACAGGACTGGCTGACATCAAATTGTTGTCAATGATTGTTGGGGCAGTCAGTAATCTTCGACGATTCGAAATCAGCGCCACGCCAATCTTGGCAAAAACTGTCGCCCCTATTGGGTGAAGTTTGGCTTTCATTTCAGACTGCTGCGCTTTGCTCACATAGTTGTTAGCTGACTGTATGAATACCTCGTTGCCAGCAAGATTCATATCACTAACCTTGATGAACGGATAGTCTCCCTCTGTGCTTCCCTGATATTCGGGCTTAAATGCGCTACCAGCCGTAAAGCTGCAAACATCACCCAGAACACCGTGCGTCCATCCCTTCGGAATATCTCCCAAATCCGACTCTTCCATGGCATCGGGAAACAGTGCGACGGTGGCGGCAAGCTGGTCATGGTGCTCGCGTGGCATCTGGTCGAGTTCGGCGTCGGTCTTGCCGCTGATGGCGCGCATGGCGGCCCGCTGGGAGTCTTCGCCCTGTTCGATGGCCGCGATCTTGGCCTTGACCGGATCGAAATCGACAAACCAAGATTTGAAGATGGCCTGCGCCATGGCTTCAAGAGTTTGGTTGATGCGGCGATTGAGGTCGATCTTGTTATCAAAACAGCGAATTGTTTTGGCTATCGCACGCTGCTCTTCGATGGACGGCAATTCAAATTTAAACTGTGCCAGCGCATCTTTATCTCCGCGCGGCATTTTTGCACCTTTGGATGTTCTAATGCTGAACTCGGTGAATTTTTCCCACCGACAAATGCCATTTAGGAATCCCGGATGCAATACAATTTCGTCTTTAGTGCGAAAGACCAACACATCATTTGAGCAATATCCATCAAACTCTGCCAGCCAAACTTTCTTGAAATAGGTTCGAATATTTGAGAACAGCGTATCGCCGAGATTGAATTTCGTCACGCTTCCACTTTTGGGCACGGTTGCTGCTATTGCCACGCCTCCAAAGTCTGCCTGCATGTTTTCAGTGGAGACGTATTTTGCGTAGACTGCATCTTGTGCCTTAGCCTTCTCGGAAACAAAATCCACCAAATCACCGAAAGCTGTTGATCTCCACTTAGAGGTCATAACCCAGCCTCGCCAAATTCTTCTTGATCTCCGCCTCCAGCTTCGCACCCTCCGCAAGCTGCTTCGCCAGTTGTCCGGTCAGCCTCTGCATCTTGTCGGCAAAGGGTTCGCCATCATTCTCCTGCTCTGCCGCGCCCACGTAACGTCCCGGCGTGAGCACATGCTCATGGTTGCGCACGTCTTTCAATGTGGCAGAATAGCAGAAGCTGGGCACATCCTCATATCCCTCGCCCTGCTGCCAGGCATGGAAAGTCTCAGCGATTTTCTGGATGTCGTCCTTTGTGAAATCGCGCAGCACGCGATCCTTCATATAACCTAACTGTCGGGCGTCGATGAACAGGAACTCGCCACGCCGGTCGCGCTTCTTCTTGTCGAGCGCAAACCCGTTTCGCTTGTCGCGGGTAAGGAGCCAGATGCAAGCCGGAATCTGGGTGTTGGTGAACAACTGGCCCGGCAGCGCGACCATGCACTCGACATAGTCGTCCTCGACCAACCGCTTGCGGATTTCGCCTTCGTTGTTGGTATTGGAGCTCATGGAGCCGTTGGCCAGCAGCAGCGCCATGCTGCCGGTGGGCGCCAGGTGATACAGCATGTGCTGCAGCCAAGCGAAGTTGGCGTTGCCTTGCGGCGGCGTACCAGCGATCCAGCGCGGGTCGCTGGCCAACTTTTCGTTCCACCATTCCTTCATATTGAAGGGTGGGTTGGCCATTACAAAGTCGGCGCGCAGGTCCGGGTGCAGGTCGTTGAGCAGGGTGTCGGCCGGGCCGCTACCGAAGTTGAAGTCGATGCCGCGAATGGCCATGTTCATCGCAGCTAGTCGCCAAGTCGTGGGGTTACTCTCCTGCCCGTAGACGCTGATCTGTCCACTCTTACCGTTGATGGCCCTGCCGCCGTGCTGTTCAATGAACTCCTCACTCTGCACGAAGAAGCCGCCGGAACCCATAGCCGGGTCGTAGACGCGGCCCTTGAACGGCTGGAGCATTTCCGCGATCAGGGTAACGATGCTCTTGGGCGTGTAGTACTGGCCACCCTTTTTGCCTTCGGCCAGGGCGAACTGGCCCAGGAAATATTCGTAGACGTGGCCGAGGATGTCCTTGGACTTCAGGTCTAACGGCTGCCCCCTGTATTCCTTGGCGCTGAAGTCAGTATCCGAGAAGTGGCTTATCAATCCGGCCAGCTTGCTGGAGTCGAGCTGCACGCGAGCGAAGTCCTTGTTGAGCACGTTCTTCAGCCGGACGTTCTCGCGCTCGACGGCTTCCATGGCGTTGTCGATCAGCCATCCGACCGAACGCATTTCCTCCGGCTCGTCCTTGCCCGGCTTGTTCCACGGCAGCCCCGCCTTCGGCGGCAGCTGAGCGCAATCGCGCAGGGTTTGCCAACGGGCCTCTGCCGGCACCCAGAACACGTTCTTCTCGGTGTAGTAATCGCGGACTTCAAGCTCGGCGGCGATATTCTTCTCGTAATCCTGAGTGCCTTCGCCACCGTATTCGTCTGGGGCCATGTAGTAGTCATGGTCCGGGTTGGAAAACTGTTCGCGTAGCTCGCGTTGCCGCTCTTCGAAGGAGTCGGAAACGTATTTGAGGAAGATCAGCCCAAGTACGACGTGCTTGTAAACGGCCGCATCGAGGTTTGAGCGTAGCTTGTCTGCTGCGGACCAGAGCTTCTTTTCCAGGTCGTTGAAGAATTGTTGTTCGATGGGTTTCATGTTTTTGTCCCGTGTTTCGTCATGTATGTCTTCCTTGCTAGCCCCATAAACTTCTCGCTTGGTGGCCGTTGTCGCGTTTGCGTAAGGAAAAACGTTCTCGCTCAAGGCTACCGAGGCCGCGCCAGGGCTAATGCGGCAGCCGACTAATTGCCGTTTGGCGCGTGAGAAGATACTACCCTGCCTGCCCGGCGTTTCAAGCAGACGCTTATTGCGAGCGCGACTGCCGCAGGCAATCGACCTTCAGTTGCATTGTTCGGTCTTCTGTTCGGGGGGGAATCACCTACCATTCCTCTTATGTTAGGCTGGCCAGTAAAGTCGCTTCAGCGGCACAATTCGCTTGGTTTCGGCGTCTGTAGCGTCATAGTGCTCAATCAGAGCGCGAACCACGTGATCTAGCGTCCACATCGCCAGAGGTATGGAAGCGCGATCTGCTTCATACTGAGCGTCCTTGGTGAATCCCCCAGTACTTACGTAAAGCCCGCGATCATCCTTGTGGCGGCCGCCGAGGAAGCTGCGAATCTCCTGACTTCCCATCTGCCCCCTGCGGTGCTTGACCTCCACGACGATGCGCGGATGCTCGAATCCGAACCCATCCGGCGAGGCAACAATATCTTTACCTCGATCTGAACCTGGCGGAGAAACCTGGGTCTTGTAGCCCATGGCGCGCAATATTCCCGCCACGAGCTGCTGCATGTCGTCCCAGTCAAGCTCGTTGACTCGGTCTTTGATTCGCTCCACCGCTTGAGAGTCGATGTCAGCCAGAGGATCTGCTACTGCCTCGTCCGCCTCATCATCGGCCATCGGGGCCGACTGCCCCTGAAGAGCGGCGAGAACTTCGGCAGCAGCAACTCGTGGCACCTCGAACAACGTCAAGGTGGAACCAAGACTGTTCTTCGTCCCGGTGCCCAAATGATCGCGCGGCAATTCTTGCGCGCCCCATTGAACGTCTCGAGCCAAAGGCATGCCCTGCTCTGTCCAGTCGGCATAATGCTTGGCCGGACCAGCAATCCTACCGATCGAATACAGGCGGTTTGGAGGAGAATAGGTAATAACCCAATCGCCATCTCGGATGTCATTGACGAAGCGCCAGACCTGAGAAGCGCCTGACACTACCGTGCCATGCTTGGCCTGGGGCTCAGCTGCCTGATAGAGGCCGATCAGCTGTTTTCGACCGACGCCGGGTTTGGCATGCGCAGCCAGCTGATTCCAGCCCACAGCCACCACACCGCGCTCACGGAAAGCGTCATACAAGGTGCCGCCATCGCCGCGAACCATCCACATCCGTTCCATCGCGCCTCCTCCTGTTCTCGATGTCATTAATCCAGCCCTCCCCAGAACTCGGCTGTCAGCACGAAGGGTTTCATATTTCGCAGCGGCGGCTCTACGAGGCAGGATCTTAGCGAACTGGATACCCGCGACATTGTATCAGCGCCCGATGGTCGTCAATGTCCCAGCTAGGCCTACTCATTAGGCTCAACTGATGGGCCGGCCCTTCAAAAAAACAAGGGCGCCTCTCGGCGCCCTCGTCTTATCAACTCATTCCCACTCAATGGTCGCCGGCGGCTTCCCCGAGATGTCATAAACAACCCTCGACACCCCCCGCAACTCATTGATGATCCGGTTGCTCACCGTCCCCAGGAACTCATACGGCAGATGCGCCCAATGCGCCGTCATGAAGTCGATCGTCTCCACCGCCCTTAGCGCAATCACCCACTCGTAAGCGCGCGCATCACCCACCACGCCCACCGACTTCACCGGCAGGAACACGGCAAACGCCTGGCTGGTCTTGTCGTACAGGTCCGCCTTGCGCAGCTCATCAATGAAGATGGCATCGGCCTTGGCCAGCAGCTCGGCGTATTCGCGCTTCACTTCGCCCAGAATGCGCACGCCCAGGCCCGGGCCCGGGAACGGATGGCGGTACACCATGGTGCGCGGCAGGCCCAGCTCAACGCCCAGGCGGCGCACTTCATCCTTGAACAGCTCGCGCAGCGGCTCCACCAGGCCCAGCTTCATGTGCTCCGGCAGGCCGCCCACGTTGTGGTGGCTCTTGATCACATGCGCCTTGCCGGTCTTGCTGCCGGCCGACTCGATCACGTCCGGGTAGATGGTGCCCTGCGCCAGCCACTTGGCGTTCTTCAGATTGTTCGACTCTTCGTCGAAGATCTCAACGAACAGGTTGCCGATGATCTTGCGCTTGGCTTCCGGGTCGCTCACGCCTTCCAGCGCGCTGAAGTAACGGTCGGCGGCATTCACGCGCACCACCTTCACGCCCATGTGCTCGGCGAACATCGCCATCACCTGGTCGCCTTCCTGCCAGCGCAGCAGGCCGGTATCCACGAACACGCAGGTCAGCTTCTCGCCGATGGCCTTGTGCAGCAGCGCAGCCACCACGGACGAATCGACGCCGCCGGACAGGCCCAGGATCACTTCGTCATCGCCCACCTGTTCGCGCACACGGGCGATCTGGTCGTCGATGATGTTGGCGGCGGTCCACAGGGTCTGGCAACCGCAAATATCCACCACGAAGCGGCGCAGCAGCGCCTGGCCCTGCAGGGTGTGGGTCACTTCCGGGTGGAACTGCACGCCGTACCAGCGCTTCTCTTCGTTGGCCATGGCGGCCACCGGAATGCGGTCGGTGGTGGCGGTGATGGTGAAGCCCGGGGGCGCGACGGAGACATGGTCGCCGTGGCTCATCCAGACATTCAGCTTCGGCTCGCCGCCGTGGTCGCTCAGGCCCTTGAACAGCGCATCGGGGTTGATCACGTTCACTTCGGCATGGCCGAATTCGCGCTGGTCAGCGGCTTCGGTCGCACCACCCAGCTGCGCGGCCAGGGTCTGCATGCCGTAGCAGATGCCGAAGATCGGCAGGCCGCTGTCGAACACTTCCTGCGGCGCGGCCGGGGCACCCGGCAGCGTGGTCGATTCCGGGCCACCGGACAGGATGATGCCCTTGGCGCCGAACGCGGCGATTTCGGCCGGGTTGTGGTCCCACGCCCAGATTTCGCAGTAGACGCCCAGCTCGCGGATGCGGCGGGCGATCAGCTGCGTGTACTGCGCGCCGAAATCGAGGATCAGGATCTTGTCGTTATGGATGTTGGTCATGGTGCCGTTCCAGTGGTGTTTTTCGCAGCGCCCGGCGCTTCAAGGCTCTGCGTCAGCGTGGCGATGAACGCCTCGCGTTGTTGAATATGTGAGGGGTCTTCCTCGTCCCAGCGCAGCATCAGCAGGCCGTGCGGTGCGTTGGGGTTGGAGCGGTCAGCGCGCGGCAGCTCAGCGATTTCCTGCACTTCGGTGCCGGGCACGATGCGCCGTTGCAGCGCCGCCATCGAAGCGCCCGAATCCGCAGCGCCCCAGGACGCCCAGCGTACGCTCATCCGTGCGGGCTCCAGCGCGCCCAGTACTGGCGTCAGCACCGGATCATCCGGCCCGTGCAGCAGCTCGGTAATGCACTGCAGCGTGACCTGCAGCGGGCGCTCGCCGGTGCCCTTCAGCAGCCAGCGCTGTTCGCCAGCGGCCTGCACGTGCCAGCCCTTCGGCAGCGAGAACGCGTTCTGGCACGCCTGCACGTCCTGCAATTGCGAAACCGCCGCGCCCGGAGACCCGGAGCGCGGCGGCGGTTCGGACAACGAACAGCCTGCCATCAGCAGGCTGCCCGTAATCGCAAGAGCAGTTCGCAAGCGCATCAGGCGCGGTAGTTCGGCGGCTCTTTGGTGATCGTCACGTCGTGGACGTGGCTCTCACGCTGGCCGGCGCCGCTGATCTTCACGAACTTCGGCTTGCTGCGCATGTCTTCGATGGTGGCGCAGCCCACGTAGCCCATGGTGGCGCGCAGGCCGCCCATCAGCTGGTGGATGATGCCGCCCACCGGGCCGCGGTACGGCACGCGGCCTTCGATGCCTTCCGGCACCAGCTTGTCGGCGGTGGCGGCGTCCTGGAAGTAGCGGTCCTTCGACCCCTTCTCCATGGCAGCCAGCGAACCCATGCCGCGGTAGCTCTTGTACGAACGGCCCTGGTACAGCTCGGTCTCGCCCGGCGATTCCTCGGTACCGGCCAGCAGGCCACCGACCATGATGGTCGAGGCACCAGCGGCCAGCGCCTTGCCGATGTCGCCCGAGTAGCGGATGCCACCGTCGGCGATCAGCGGGATGCGGTCCTGCAGCGCCTCGGCCACCAGATCAATGGCGGTGACCTGCGGCACGCCAACGCCGGCAACCACGCGGGTGGTGCAGATCGAGCCCGGGCCGATGCCGACCTTGACTGCGTCCGCGCCGCTGTCCAGCAGCGCCAGTGCGGCTTCGCCGGTGCAGATGTTGCCACCGATGACCTGCACGTTCGGGAAGTTCTTCTTGACCCAGCTGACGCGGTCCAGCACGCCCTGCGAGTGGCCGTGCGCGGTATCGACCACGATCACGTCCACGCCGGCCGCCACCAGCGCTTCCACGCGGCGATCGGTATCGCCACCCACGCCGACGGCAGCGCCGACCAGCAGGCGGGTCGACAGATCCTTGGCAGCGTTCGGGAAGTCGGTGTTCTTCTGGATGTCCTTGACGGTGATCAGGCCACGCAGTTCGAACGAATCATTGACCACCAGCACCTTTTCGATGCGGTTGCGGTGCAGCAGCTGCAGCACTTCGTCGGATGCGGCGCCTTCCTTGACCGTGATCAGGCGATCCTTCTTGGTCATGATGTGGCGGACCGGATCGTCCAGCTCGGTTTCGAAGCGCATATCGCGGTGGGTCACGATGCCGGCCAGCAGGCCGTCGCTGCCCACCACCGGCACGCCGGAGATGTTGTGCGCCTGGGTCAGGGCCAGCACGTCGCGGATGGTGGTTTCCGGGCCGACGGTGATCGGGTCGCGGATGACACCGGCCTCGAACTTCTTGACCTTGGCCACTTCCGCGGCCTGCTGTTCCAGGCTGAGATTCTTGTGGATGATGCCCATGCCGCCGAGCTGGGCCATGGCGATGGCCAGGCGGGCTTCGGTGACGGTATCCATGGCTGCGGACAGGATCGGAAGCTTCAGCTTCAGGTCGCGAGTCAACCGCGTTTCGAGGTTGACGTCCTTGGGCAGGATGGTCGAGTGGGCGGGGACGAGCGAGACGTCGTCGTAAGTGAGTGCTTCAGCCTGGATGCGCAGCATCGGCATACCCGAGATGTGGGGAAGCGCGACATTTTACCCTGTTTTCGCGCCGCGTGGCAGGGGGTAGATGCGACGCAGTGTCGCGCGGGCGGTGGTTGGTTCAGGGGGCCGGCTACCGCTTTGGTAGGTGCCAACCTTGGTTGGCACGATCCGTCCGGCACCGGCACTCCAGATGGGCCGATGGCTCCGATGGATGTGTGCCAACCAAGGTTGGCACCTACCAGGAGCGGATCATGCAGGGCATCCAAGCCACCTTGGATTGCTTTGGGTAGGTGCCAACCTTGGTTGGCACGATCCGTCCGGCACCGGCACCCCAGATGGGCCGATGGCCCCGATGGATGTGTGCCAACCAAGGTTGGCACCTACCAAGAGCGGGTCATCGGCCTGCCCCGGCATTGTGCCGACCAACGGTTGGCACCCACCAACAGCAGATCTCCCCAATCGCAGGTCAGCTCAGCGCTTCCGCCGCTTCCAGCGTGTTCTGCATCAACGTGGCCACGGTCATCGGGCCCACGCCACCCGGCACCGGGGTGATCCAGCTCGCCCGCTGGGCAGCCGCTTCAAACCCGACGTCGCCCACCAGGCGGCCGTCATCCAAGCGGTTGATGCCCACGTCGATCACCACCGCGCCCGGCTTCACCCACTCGCCCGGCACGATGCCCGGGCGGCCCACCGCCACCACCAGGATGTCGGCGTTGCGCACGGCCTGTTCCAGCACGTCCTTGGGGGTGAACTTGTGGCAGCTGGTCACCGTGCAGCCGGCGATCAGCAGCTCCAGGCCCATCGGGCGGCCGACGTGGTTGCTCACGCCCACGATGGTGGCGTTGCGGCCGCGCACCGGCTGGTCGGTGTGGCCCAGCAGCGTGGTGATGCCGCGCGGGGTGCACGGGCGCAGGCCGAATTCGCGCAGGGCCAGGTGGCCGACGTTTTCCGGGTGGAAACCGTCCACGTCCTTGCGCGGGTCGATGCGCTGGATCAGCCGGCGTGCGTCGGGGATGCCCGGCAGCGGCAGCTGGATGAGGATGCCGTTGATCTTCGGATCGGCGTTGAGCTGGTCGATCAGGTCGAGCAGCTCGGCTTCGGTGGTACCGGCCGGCAGATCGTAGTCATGCGCCTCGATGCCGACCTTCTCGGCGGCACGGCGCTTGTTGCGCACGTAGACGGTCGAGGCCGGGTCGCCACCGACCAGCACCACGGCCAAGCCCGGGCGGCTGCCGCCGGCGGCCACGCGGGCGTCGACGCGCACCTTCAGGCTGTCGAGCAGGTCCTCGGCAATACGTCGGCCATCGAGGATGCGGGCAGGATGCTGGGGGGCGGAATCGGTCATCGGAGGCAGGCGTGGGGCGGCGGGGACGCTATTGTCCCCGATTCAGGCCCCCTCGCCCACCGCCACGGCACCGACCGACCCGCCCCTGTAGAGCCGAGGCTACGCTCGGCTCACGCGCGCAGCGCGGCTTTATCGCAACCTCACCGAAGCGCAAGCCGAGCATGGGCTCGGCTCTACAGCCGACCGGCCCGCCCTTGTAGAGCCGAGCCTACGCTCGGCTCACGCGCGCAGCGCGGCTTTTTCGCAACCTGACCGAAGAGCAAGCCGAGCATGAGCTCGGCTCTACAGCCGACCGACCCGTCCTTGTAGAGCCGAGCCTACGCTCGGCTCACGCGCGTAGCGCGGCTTTATCGCAACCTGACCGAAGAGCAAGCCGAGCATGGGCTCGGCTCTACTCTTCCTCTTCCGGCACGTCCTGCGGGTTCAACGTCTTGCTTGCCCGCTTCGGCGCGGTGAACGGCGTCGGCGTCGGTACGCCCTGCGGGCTGTTGCCGTAGATCATCCGCGCGCCGGCATTCAGACCACCACCGGCAATCTCCAGCTCGAAACGCTCGGCGTCGCGGCGGCGGATCTGCTCGGCAATCTCGATCGCGTCGTCCTCATCCGCACCCAGTTCCACCAGCGCGGCCTGGCCGAACAGCACCGCCGATTCAAACGTCTCGCGGATCTGGAAATCGACACCGGCATGGATCAGCCGCAGCGAATGCTCGCGGTCGAACGAGCGCACCATCAGCTTGGCCTGCGGGAACTCGTGCGCCACCAGTTCAACAATGCGATCGGCGGCTTCAGCCTTGTCCACGCACACCGCAATCGCACGTGCTGTGGCCGCACCCGAAGCATGCAATACATCCAGACGCGTACCGTCGCCGTAATAGATCTTGAAACCGAAGCGCGCCGCGCTCTGGATCATCTCCACATCGTTGTCGATGATGGTCACGTCCACGTCGCGCGCCAGCAGCGACTGGCTGGCGACCTGGCCGAAGCGGCCGAAGCCGATCAGCAGCACGCTGCCGGACAGGCCCTCGGCCTCGTCCACGCCGTCCATGTTCACCGTCGGCTTCGGCGCGATGCGCTTGTAGACCAGCACCACCAGCGGGGTCAGCGCCATCGACAGCACCACCACGGCGGTGAAGTTGGCATTGATCTCCAGGTTGATCACACCGGCCGATGCCGCGGCGGAGAACAGCACGAAGGCGAACTCGCCGCCCTGCGCCATCAGCACGCCCCGGTCCAGCGCCTGTGCGTGGTCGCTGCCCATGATGCGCGCGACCACGTAGATGCACAGCGCCTTGGCCGCCATCAACGCCAGCACCAGGCCCAGGATCAGCTGCCAGTTGCCAGCCACCACGCCCAGGTCCAGCGCCATGCCTACGCTGAGGAAGAACAGGCCAAGCAGGATGCCGCGGAACGGTTCGATGTCTGCTTCGATCTGGTGGCGGAAGGTCGATTCGCTCAGCAGCACGCCGGCCAGGAACGCGCCCATCGCCATCGACAGGCCGGACAGCTGCATCAGCAGCGCGGCACCCAGCACCACCAGCAGCGCGGCGGCGGTCATCACCTCGCGCGCCTTCGATTCGGCCAGCACGCGGAACAGCGGATTGAGCAGGAAGCGGCCGACCAGCACCAGGCCGACGATGGCGCCCACGCCGATCGCCACCGACAGCCAGCGCGAGCCCTCGCCATCGGCGCTGCCCGCGCTCGGGCCCATCCAGGCCACCAGCGCCAGCAACGGCACGATCAGCAGGTCTTCGAACAGCAGGATCGAGACGATCTTCTGCCCCGACGGCAGCGCGATGTCACCGCGCTCGGCCAGCAACTGCATCACCACTGCAGTGGAGGTGAGCACGAAGCCGGTGGCGCCGATGAAGGCCACCTGCCACGGCAGGCCGAACAGCTTGGCGATGCTGGTCAGCACCAGCGCACAGGTGACGATCTGCAGCGTGCCCAGCCCGAAGATTTCCTTGCGCAGGCTCCACAGGTGCGACGGCCGCATTTCCAGGCCGATCACGAACAGGAACATCACCACGCCGAGCTCGGCGGTATGCAGGATGGCCTGCGGGTCGGAGAACCAGCCCAGCCCGAACGGTCCGATCGCCAGGCCAGCGGCGAAGTAGCCCAGCACCGAGCCCAGGCCGGCCCGGCGGAACAAAGGCACCATCACCACCGCCGCGCCCAACAGGGCCACGACCTTGACCAGCTCGCTGGTCGCTGCTTCTACCGCCATGCGGTGTTTTCCCCAAGATCCAGAATCGGGTTCAACAATAGAGCAATGCCGATGACGGCAATAGCACGCATGTTGCGTCGGATTGTCTTGGGGATGGAACGATACCGGGCGTGACCCCCTGCATCATCCCGAAACCATGTACGCGCCTCAATGGGTGCCAACCGTGCACCCGCCTTCGGTGGGTGCCAACCTTGGTTGGACGAAAACGCCGACCAAGGTCGGCATCTACCAAGGCATTCCCCGGCCAGCCTCACCCACCCCGGCAGAACGCGGCGTAATCGATATATCCCGGGAACGGCACGCCCGGCGCACACACCGGGCAATGCGGGTCCGGCCGGATGCAGGATCCCGAACCCATGCACCCGCTTCGGTAGGTGCCAACCTTGGTTGGCACGAAAGCGCCGACCAAGGTCGGCATCTACCAAGGCATTCCCCGGCCGGCTTCACCCACCCCGGCAGAACGCGGCGTAATCGATATACCCCGGGAACGGCGCGCCCGGCGCGCACACCGCACAATGCGGGTCCGGCCGGATGCCGGTCTCGCGGAAGCGCATGCCCAGCGCATCGAAGCGCAGCAGGCGGCCGACCAATGGTTCGCCGATGTCCAGCAGCAGCTTCAGCACCTCGGTCGCCTGCAGCACGCCGGCCAGCCCGGGCAGCACCCCCAGCACGCCGGCCTCGGAACAGTTCGGCGCAAACTCCGGCGGCGGCGGCTCGGGGAACAGGCAGCGGTAGCACGGCGCCACGCCGCGCTGGCGACCGGCGTCAAACACGCTTACCTGGCCGTCGAAGCGCTCGATGGCGGCGTACACCAGCGGCGTGGCGTGCTTGATGCAGGCGTCGTTGAGCAGGTAGCGCAGCGGGAAGTTGTCCGAGCCATCCAGCACCACGTCCACGCCGTCCAACAGCGCATCCACGTTCTCGGAGGTGACCCGCTCGGGAACGGCCTCGACCTCGATCGACGGGTTCAGCGCCAGCAGACGCTCGCGCGCGGAATCGACCTTGAGCTGGCCCACGCTGGCTTCGGTATGCACGATCTGCCGGTGCAGGTTGCTGCGCTCCACGCGGTCATGGTCGGCGAAGCGCAGGTGCCCCACCCCAGCCGCAGCAAGGTAGAAGCCGGCCGGCGCGCCCAGCCCACCCGCGCCCAGCACCAGCACGCGTGATTGCTGCAGTCGGCGCTGGCCGGCCTCGCCCACCTGCGGCAGCAGCAGGTGGCGCGAGTAGCGGTCGTAGAAGTCGCGGTCGGCGGCGCTGGCCACCGGCTGCACCAGCGGCAGCGACTGCTCGCGCCAGGCCACGGTACCGCCCGTCACGGAAGCGACGCGGGTGTACCCGGCCTCCAGCAGGAACTGCGCGGCATCGGCCGAGCGCTTGCCGCTCTGGCAGATCAGCAGGATCTCCTGGTCGTGCCGCGGCAGATGCGCGGCCGGGTCGGCCTGCAGCTCGCCCTTGGCCACGCCGCGCGCGCCTTCGGCCATGCCGCCCGCCCGTTCGTGCGCTTCGCGCACATCAATCAGCACGGCGCCATGGGCCAGGCGCTCACGTGCCTGCGCGGGGGAAAGCTCTTGGATGCTCATGTCCGCATTATCGCGCAGGCCGTTCTGCCTTGCCTTGGCCAATGCCCGGCGCTATGCGCGCTGTCCGCGCCCGCCGTGCTGTTCCTGAAGAAGACCGATCAGCGCTTTCAGCCCGGGCGGCACATGCCGATGGCCCGGGTAGTACAGCGAGAGGCCAGGAAATTCAGGACACCAGTCCTCAAGCAGGCGCAGCAGGCGGCCATCGGCCAACGGCTCCAGTGCCAGATGCTCGGGAACGAAGGCAATGCCGATACCTTCAATGGCCGCGTCGACCATCAACGGCTGGTCCGTCAGCGTGATCGGCCCGGAGACGTTCACCCGCTCGGCGGTGCCTTGACGCTCGAACTCCCACCGGTAGATCGCCCCACTTTCGAAGCGGAAACGAATGCAGTCGTGCTGATGCAGATCCAGCGGCCGCAGTGGCCGGCCACGCGCCTGCAGGTACGCCGGCGAGGCAACTGCCGCGAACCGCATGGGCGCGGTCACCGCTATCGCGACCATGTCCCGCGGCACCGCTTCGGTCAGGCGGATACCCGCATCGAAACCGTCCGAAACAATATCGCCCAGCCTGCCGTCACTGACGATGTCCAGGTGGACCTGCGGATACTGGCGCAGGAACCGCGCAAGCACCGGCTTCAGTACGAGCCGTATGGCGCCCTCACTGGCGTTGATGCGGACCGTGCCGCGCGGCGTGCCCGCTTGGGAATCCACGGACTGCAGGGCCTCCTCGATCGAGGCCATGGCCGGCCGCAGCTTTTCCGCCAGGCGCTCCCCGGCGTCGGTCAGCGAGACGCTGCGCGTGGTGCGGTTGAACAGGCGCGCGCCCAGCCGCTGCTCGAGCGCCTTGATCGCATGGCTGATTGCCGACGGGGTGATGTTCAATTCTGCCGCCGCGCTGCGGAAGCTGCGATGCGCCGCCACCGCCAGGAACGCGGTGAAGGGGGTCAGATCACCACCGCTGGACTGCTGAATTCCCTTCACCATATCATGAAATATTGAAGCGATTGTCTTGATAGTCAACCGATTCTACGCTTCTGGTTGCCCGTGGGCACAGGCCCTCGGCGCTCACCCACCGGGACAGGATCAAGACGATGAAAACGATGAAAGCGGTTGTGATGACCGGGCCGAATGCGCCGTGGCAGGTACAGGCCGTGCCGATGCCCGTGATCGAACCGGGCCAGGTACTGGTCAAGGTCCACGCATCGGGCATGTGCTACACGGACGTCTGGGCAACCCAGGGCTATGGCGGCGACATCTACCCGCAGACCCCGGGGCATGAAGTGGTCGGCGAGGTCGTGGAAGTAGGCGCGGGCGTGCACACGCGGCGGGTGGGTGATCGCGTGGGCACCTCATGGGTCCAGTCCGCGTGCGGCCGATGCCCCTACTGCCGCGAGAATCGCCCCTTGTCCGGGCAGACGGCGATGAACTGCGATGCACCTCGCACCACCGGCTTCGCCGCCCAAGGTGGCCATGCGCAGTACATCGCCATCTCCGCCGAAGGCACGGTACTGCTGCCTGACGGCCTTTCCTACGTGGACGCGGCGCCGATGATGTGTGCCGGCTACACCACCTGGAGCGGACTGCGTGATGCGGCGCCCCAGCCACGGGAGAAGATCGCGGTACTGGGTATCGGTGGACTGGGCCATGTCGCCCTGCAGCTGTCCAAGGCCTGTGGCTTCGAGACCATCGCCATCACCCATTCCGCAGACAAGCATGCGCTTGCCCTGCAGCTTGGCGCCGACCAGGTCGTGGCCAATGGCAAGGAATTGAAGGCCATCGGCGGCGCTGATGTGCTGCTGGTGACCACCAATGAATTCAGCTCGGCCGAAGAAGCGATGACCGGCCTGCGTGTCGACGGGCGCGTTGTGCTGTGCGGCCTGGACTTCAGCCAGCCGTTCTCGATCTCGTCCGAGGGCGTGCCGTTCCACATGATGCGCCAGCGTGTGATCGGCGCCACCCATGGTGGCCAGCACTACCTCAGCGAAGTGCTGCAGCTTGCCGCTGCCGGCAAGGTGAAACCGATGGTCGAGACCTTTGATCTGGACCGCGCGACCGAAGCCTATGATCGGCTTTCGTCGGGAAGAATGAGGTTCCGTGGCGTGCTGTTGCCGTGGGGCCACGCCTGAGCAAGGCGGCCGCCCATGTACAACAACGAAAAAGGCGGCCCTCAGGCCGCCTTTTTCTACATCACTTGCCCTTGACGTGCTTCATCAAGCGCCGCTTGGCCTTGACCTGCCGCTCGGTGAGGACGTTCTTCTTGCCCTCGTACGGGTTGGTACCCTCGCGGAAGATGAAGCTCACTGGCGTGCCGATCAGCTTGAAGCGCTTGCGGAAGAAATTCTCCAGGTAGCGCTTGTACGATTCCTGCAGCTCCTTCAGGCGCGTGCCGTGCACGATGAAGGTCGGCGGGTTCGCGCCGGCCGGGTGCACGTAACGCAGCTTGGAGACGTGGCCGCGGATGGTCGGCGGCGGATTGGTCTCGTAGGCCACTTCCAGCGCCTTGTTCACTTCGCTGGTGGTGAAGGTCTTGTTCGCCGATTCGTGCGCGCGGTGCACCGCACGGAACAGCTCGCGCAGGCCCGAGCCATGCTTGGCCGAGATGCGCACGGACTCGGCCCACGGCACGAAGCCCAGCTTCAGCGACAGCATAGTTTCGGCCTGCTCGCGCTGGTACTCGGTCAGGCCATCCCACTTGTTGATGGCGATCACCAGCGCGCGACCGGCGTCGAGCACTGCACCGAGCACGGTAGCGTCCTGGTCGGTCACGCCTTCGGTGGCGTCGAGCATCAACACGGCTACCTGGCACTGCTCGATCGACTGCATGGTCTTGACCACCGAGAACTTCTCAACGACCTCGTCCACGCGCGAACGACGGCGCAGGCCGGCGGTATCGATCAGGCGGTACTCGCGGCCGTCGCGCTCCAGGTCCACTGCGATCGAGTCGCGGGTGGTGCCCGGCACGTCGGAGGCGATCATGCGCTCCTCGCCGAGGATGCGGTTGACCAGGGTCGACTTGCCCACGTTCGGGCGGCCGACGAAGGCGATGCGGATGCGGTTCGGATCGTTGTCCAGCTCTTCGCCACTGCCTTCTTCCGGCAGGCGCTGGATCACTTCGTCCAGCAGGTCGTCCAGACCCTGGCGATGCGCAGCCGACACGGTCAGCATCTCGCCGAAGCCGTAACGGGCGAACTCCGAACGCACGGTGTCCTCGTCGGTGCCGTCGATCTTGTTGATCAGCAGCAGCGTCGGACGCGACAGCTTGCGCAGCCAGGCCAGGATCTCGTCATCCATCGCCGAGGTACCCTCACGGGCATCGACCACGAACAGGATCAGGTCGGCTTCCGCCGCAGCGGCGCGGGCCTGGCGGGTGGTAGCCCCTGCCAGACCCTCTTCCTCTTCCGCGATACCGCCAGTGTCGACGACGAGGAAATGATTGTCCTCGTCCAGACGACAGACGCCGTAGTTGCGGTCGCGGGTGACGCCGGGCTGGTCATGTACCAGCGCATCACGGGTGCGCGTAAGCGCATTGAAAATAGTCGACTTGCCGACATTCGGCCGTCCAACCAGGGCGACCAAAGGCAGCATCGCGATTACTCCAATTTTTAATTTGCCAACCGGAAGGCGGTCAGCTTGCCATCAACGTTCTGCACCAGCAGCACCCCGTCTACGACGACCGGCTGGGCCAGCAGGGCGTCGCCGCCACTTTTTGCCCGTGCCGCCATCGCACCATCAGAGGTCTTCAACCAGTGCACGTATCCCTTGTAGTCGCCGACGACCACGTAATCGCCGTGCAGCGCCGGACCGGTCAGCGATCGACGCGCCAGCTCGGTCTGCGACCACATGGCGGCGCCGGTCGCCTTGTCCAGGCCGAACACGCCACCCTTGTTGTCGGTGACGAACACATTGCCCGACGACACCGCCACGCCACCTGCGCCGCCATGGTCGCGCGCCCACAGCGGGCGACCGGTCGGGCCTTCGATGGCCATGGTCTGGTTCTTGAAGCTGCTCACGTAGAGGGTGTTGCCCTCCAGCACCGGGGCGCCGTCGACGTCGGCCATGCGCTCCAGCTCGGTACGGCCTTCGCCGTTGCCGAGGTTCTGCTCCCACAGGGTACGGCCATCCTGCATGGCGAGCGCGGCAACCGCGCCTTCGTCCTTGCCGATGAACAGCACGCCCGGGCCGGTGACCACCGGCGCGTTGCCGCGCACCGTCAGCGCCGGCAGCTCGCTCGGGTTGAACCACTTCTGGGTGCCGTTGCCGGCATCGAAGGCGGTGATGCGGCCATCATTGCTGCGCACGAACACCAGGCCCTGGGCCACGGCCGGCGCCGCAATCACTTCACCCGGAACACGGGCGCGCCACTTCTCGCTGCCATCGTTGATGTCCAGGGCGATGACCTGGCCATCCAGCGTGCCGATCACGACCAGGTTCTCACCGACACCCGGGCCGCCGGACAGGCGCAGCTTCGGCTTCTTCTTTTCCTTGGTCGGCTCCCAGGTCCAGACCTTCTTGCCGGTCTGCAGGTCGATGGCGTGCACGCCGCCGGTGATCGCCGCAGCGAACACATGGCCGTTGGCCACGGCCGGGCCCTGGCGCACGCCGATGCGGCGCTCGCCCTTGCCGAGGTTGACCGACCAGGCCTTGTTGACCTTCACGCTCGGCTCGAACTTGACCAGCTCAGCCGGCTCCTGGGCCTTCTTCGCTGCCGCGTCCTTGCCGGCGAACCAGCCCTTCATGGTGCTGCAGCCGGTCAGGGCCATGCCCATCAGGAGCACGGTGGCGACGCGGGTGATCATGACCTTCTGACTCATCAAACCGACTCCGCAGGGGCGGCGACCGTGCCGCCGGCATCCATAACCTTGGTTTCCAGCAGGCGCCGCTGCGGCGCTGCCACGTCCAGCGACTTCAACGCCTTCTCGTACTGTGCACGGGCATCATCACGCTTGCCCTGCGCCAGCAGCGCGTCGCCATGGATTTCCAGGCTGCTGCTGTCGGTGGCGCTGCCCAGCAGCTTGATCGCCTCGTCGCTCTTGCCGGTGGCCACCAGCAGGCGGGCCACACGCTGGTCGACCACGCGCTGCAGGTCACCTTCGACCTTCACGGCGCGCAGGGTGGCCAGCGCTTCTTCATTCTTGCCGGCGTCGACCTGGGCCTTGGCCAGCTGCAGCGCCGCGAGGTCGCCATAGATGCTGGACGGGCCGGCTTCGAGCGCCTTCACTGCCTTGGCAGCGTCGTCGAGCTTGTTCTGCTGCAGGCCGACCAGCGCCTTCTGGTACTCGACATTGGCCGAGGCCAGCTTGCCGCCCTGATCCTTCTGGTACCACTGCCAGCCGGCAATGGCACCGATCGCGATGGCTACGCCACCGAGGATGCTGGCGCCATTCTTCCGCAGCCAGCTGCGGACGCGTTCACTTTGTTCGTGCTCGTCGAGCAGATCGTCGATCGCCATGCGTACTCTCGCCCCGCCCGTCGGGAGGGACCATTGGGATTAATCGAAGGTGGTGAAACCGCGCCTCAGTGCGAAACCGGGACTACGGAGCCTTCAGAGGATACCTGAAAGCGTGCCACGTTGGCTCGCTGGTAGGGGGTCAGATCGACGATAGCGCCGTTCTGCTGAACCTGGACCGCCGATGCGTTGCCCAGGGTCACCCGGGTCACCTGGCCCGGGGTGAAGCTGCGGCTTTCGCCGGACTTGATCAGCGCCTTCTCGACGGTGCCACCGTCCGGACCGCCGATATCAACCCAGCTGTCACCGCTGAACTGCATTTCCAGCGTGTTGCCGACCGCGGCCGGCGCCGGGGCCGAACGCGGCACCGGGGCCAGCGAGGCCACGTACGGGGTCGCGGCCGGCTTGCTGGCCGGAACGCCCGCCACATCAGCCGGTGCCGTCGGCTCAACGCCTGCGGCAGACGGGGTCACCGGCACGGCGGCCGGGATCGCATCCAGCGAGGCCGTGTTCGGCGACGGGGTGGCACTGCCATCGAAGTGACCGCGGGTGGCGAACCACACCGGCACGGCCAGCACCGCGGTGATGCCGACATAGAGCATGCGCCGGCCAAGGTTCTCGGCAATACGGCGCGCACGCGGGGTATGGGTATGGCTGACCAGGGTGGGCGGCACCACCGGCCCGACCTGGGCTTGCTCCAGCAGCTGCCCCACGTCCACGTTGAGCAGGCGCGCATAGCTGCGCAGCTGACCGCGCACGAACACCGGTGCGCCGAGCTTCTGCCATTGTTCTTCTTCCAGCGACCTGACCACCTGGACCGGCATGCGCAGGCGCGAGCCGACATCTTCGAGGGTCAGTCCGGCCGCCTCACGGGCCTGGCGCAGGCGGGTGCCGCAGCCGGCCGCAGTCTCGAGAGCGCTCACAGTCTGGTCATCAATCACAATGCATCAACCCTGGAGTTTAGGAGCCCGCGTCCTGCGGAAATTCCTGTCGAATCCGCTGAAGATAGCGATCAGATGCCGCCCGATCACCCAGCCGCGCTTCGATTTGAGACGCAAGTTGTAACACGGAACGCGTTGCGGGTGCAGCCGCAATCCTACGTTCGGCGAAGGCCCGGGCCTCCATGAAGCGGCCCTGGCGGAAGCTGAGCTGGGCCATCGCCTCCAGCGCGACCGGGTTGCCGGGCAGCGTCGCCAGCGCCGCACGCAGGTCGCGCTCGGCACGTTCGAACTGGCCAGCATCCAGCGCACAGCCCCCGGCATTGGCCTGGGACTCGGCCGGCGTGGCGTAGCCCGGCGCCTGCAGCGCACGATCGAACCAGACCAGCGACTCGGCCGGCCGCCCCTGCTGGCACAGCCACGCGCCGTAGTTGTTGAGGATGTCCCCGCGCTGCGGCGCCTGTTCGGCAGCCCTGCGGAAGCTCTCGCCAGCCTGCTGGGTACGGCCACGGCGCTCGTCGATGCCCGCCAGCAGCACCAGCGCATCGGGCGATTCAGGGGCCAGCTTCAGCGCCTCGCGCGCCTTGCGTTCGGCCGCATCGAGGTTTCCGACCTGCATGTCGCGGGCGGCCAGTGCCAGCAGGTCCTGCAGGCGCACCTGACGCCGCACGCTGTCCGGATCACGGACCGAGTAGACCGGCGCCTCGCTGGGGCCCAGCTTGGCCTTGGGTTGGGATTTGCAGCCGCCGACCGCAACGGCCAGCATGCCTGCGAACAGAACCAGCCAGAGGCGGTCAGGCCGCGGCATCGCTCCCCTTCCCCGCCTGCAGCGTCTTGTTGAACTCCGCCTGGCGGCGGGTGCGGTCCATCACCTGGCCCTTGAGCTGGCCACAGGCGGCGTCGATGTCATCGCCACGGGTGCGGCGGACCATGGTCAGCACGTTACTGTCGAGCAGGATCTTCTGGAAGGCACGGATGTGCGCTTCTTCCGAACGCTCGTAGCGGGTGCCCGGGAACGGGTTGAACGGGATCAGGTTGACCTTGCCCGAATCCTTGGCCTGCACCGCGTTGTCGAACTGGCGCATCAGGCGGGCCAGCTCACGGGCATGCTCGGGCTTGTCGTTGATGCCCTTCATCAGGGTGTATTCGAAGGTGACCGATTCGCGGCGCTTGTTGGCGCGCAGGTAGCGTGCGCACGAGGCCATCAGCTCGGCGATCGGGTACTTCTTGTTGAGCGGCACCAGCGTCTCGCGCAGCGCGTCGTTCGGCGCATGCAGCGACACCGCCAGCGACACGTCGCTTTCGGCAGAGAGGCGGTCGATCTGCGGCACCAGGCCGGAGGTCGACAGGGTCACGCGCTTGTTGGCGAGGCCATAGCCCAGGTCGTCGCGCATCACGCTCATGGCGCGTACGACGTTGTCGAAATTCATCAGCGGCTCGCCCATGCCCATCATCACCACGTTGGTGAGGCGGCGCATCTGGTGCGGCACGTTGCCCAGGTGACGTGCGGCAACCCACACCTGGCCGATGATCTCGGCAGTGGTCAGGTTGCGGTTGAAGCCCTGGGTAGCAGTGGAGCAGAACGTGCAGTTCAGGCCGCAGCCGACCTGCGAGGACACGCACAGCGTGCCGCGGGTCTTGTCCGGGATGTACACGGTCTCGATGGCGTTCTTGCCATCCACGCCCATCGCCAGCAGCCACTTGTGGGTGCCGTCGGCGGAGGGCTTGTCGAACACGATGTTGGGAACCAGCACCTCGGCATGGGCCTGCAGCTTGGCGCGCAGGACCTTGCCGAGGTCGGTCATTTCATCGAAGTCGGTGACGTAGCGATGGTGGATCCACTTCATCACCTGATGGGCACGGAACTTCTTTTCGCCGAGAACCTCGACGAAAAACTTCTCCAGGCCCGCGCGATCGAGGTCGAGCAGGTTCTGCTTGCCAGCCGTGGGTGCCGACTTCGGCAGCGGCTGGATGGCGGGGGACTGTACGACCTCGTTCACGGCATTACTCTCAGCGCGAGACGACTTCGGTGGCGGCGAAGAAGTAGGCGATTTCAATCGCGGCATTCTCGACCGAGTCCGAGCCGTGGGCGGCGTTGGCATCGATGGATTCGGCGAAGTCGGCGCGGATGGTGCCCGCAGCGGCTTCCTTCGGGTTGGTGGCGCCCAGCAGGTCGCGGTGGGCCAGGACGGCGTTCTCGCCTTCCAGGGCCTGGATCATCACCGGGCCGGAGATCATGAACTCGACCAGCGCGTTGAAGAACGGACGCTCGCGGTGCACGGCGTAGAAGCCTTCGGCTTCACGGCGCGACAGCTGCTTGTACTTGGCGGCCACGACCTTCAGGCCGGCCTTCTCGAAGCGGGCGTAGATTTCGCCGATGACGTTCTTGGCAACGGCGTCCGGCTTGATGATCGAAAGGGTGCGCTCCAGCGCCATGGGATGTCTCCAATGGAATCGGGCCGCTGATGGCCCGAAGGGTAACATGAAAAAAACCCGCGTCGGGACGCGGGCTTAGCCTGATAAACGTAGGCGAATTGTAAAAGATAAAGTGCTGGCGTGGTAGTGCCGGCCGCTGGCCGGCCTTGGACGCCATTCAAGCTCGGAGCGGCCGGCACTACCCCATTCACCCACCTGAGTGAAATCTGACCGGGCCGGCCGGTTTTGCTGCACTGCAAAATGCCATACGGTACCGTCTGGTCCTAGTATCAAACAATCGTTTGATTAAGGTCCGCCCGCCGATGGCCAAACCCGCCCACTTCTCGACCAAGGACCGCATCCTCGGCGCGGCCGAGGAGCTGTTCGCACAGCATGGCTTCGCCGGTACCTCGCTGCGCCAGGTGACCAGCCAGGCCGACGTCAACATCGCCGCGGTCAACTATCACTTCGGCTCCAAGGAAAACCTGGTCAACGAAGTCTTCCGCCGCCGCATGGACGAGATGACCGGCGCGCGCCTGGCGCAGCTGGAGCGCGCCCGCAGCGAACACCCCGGGCAGCTGCGCCCGGTGCTGGCCGCCTTCGTCGAGCCGGCGCTGGCGCTGGCCCAGGACCGCCAGAACGGCGGCGCCTTCGTGCGCGTGATCGCCCGCGCCTACGCCGAGAAGAACGACAACCTGCGCAAGTTCCTGTCCGACCACTACGGCCACGTGCTGCGTGCGTTCGGCAAGGCCATCGGCGAATGCGTGCCCGACCTGAGCAAGGAGGAGCTGTACTGGCGCCTGGATTTCCTGGCCGGCTCGCTCACCTATGCCATGGCCGACTTCGGGCTGATCAAGCGTCCCGCCGGTGTCACCGAAGCGGCGCATCGTGCCCATGCCGCCCACGAGCTGATCCATTTCGCCGAAGCCGGGTTCCGCGCCGCCGCACGCGCCAGCGCCCTGCCCGCTTCCCTTTGATTCCACCCAGTAACTGCTGACCAACAAAGGCCCTACACCATGTCCAATTCCCTGCTAGTCCGCCGCGCCGCCGTGCTGGGTGCCGGCGTCATGGGTGCCCAGATCGCCGCCCACCTCACCAACGCTGGCGTCGACACCGTGCTGTTCGACCTGCCTGCCAAGGAAGGTCCGGCCGACGGCATCGTGCTGAAGGCGATCGCCAACCTGGGCAAGCTGAGCCCGGCGCCGCTGGCCAGCAAGTCGCTGGCCGAAGCCATCACCCCGGCCAACTATGAGTCGGGCCTGGAACAGTTGAAGGACTGCGACCTGATCATCGAGGCCATTGCCGAGCGCATGGACTGGAAGCAGGACCTGTACAAGAAGATCGCGCCGTTCGTGGCCGACCACGCGGTGCTGGCCTCCAACACCTCGGGCCTGGGCATCAACAAGCTGGCCGACGTGCTGCCCGAGCAGCTGCGTCACCGCTTCTGCGGCGTGCACTTCTTCAACCCGCCGCGCTACATGCACCTGGCCGAGCTGATCCCGGCCACCACCACCGATGCCGCCGTGCTGGAAGGCCTGGAAGCATTCCTGGTCACCACCCTGGGCAAGGGCGTGGTGTACGCCAAGGACACCCCGAACTTCATCGGCAACCGCATCGGCGTGTTCTCGATCCTGTCCACCATTTACCACACCCAGCAGTTCGGCCTGGGCTTCGATGAAGTGGACGGCCTGACCGGCCCGCTGGTCGGCCGCCCGAAGTCGGCCACCTACCGCACCTCCGACGTGGTCGGCCTGGACACCATGGCCCACGTCATCAAGACCATGGGCGACACCCTGCCGAACGACCCGTGGCATGAGTTCTTCAAGTCGCCGAAGTGGCTGGACGCGCTGATTTCCAAGGGCGCACTGGGCCAGAAGACCGGTGCCGGCATCTTCCGCAAGGTCGGCAAGGACATCGTCGTGCTGGACCTGGAGAAGGAGGACTACCGTCCGGCTGATCGCGCTGCCGCACCGGAAGTGGTCGAGATCCTGAAGATCAAGAACCCGGCCGAGAAGTTCGCCAAGCTGCGCGAGAGCCAGCACCCGCAGGCGCAGTTCCTGTGGGCGACCTTCCGCGACCTGTTCCACTACAGCGCCTACCACCTGGCCGACATCGCCGAGACCGCGCGCGACGTGGACCTCGCCATCCGCTGGGGCTACGGCTGGTCGCTGGGCCCGTTCGAGACCTGGCAGGCCGCCGGCTGGAAGCAGGTGGCGCAGTGGATCGCCGATGACATCGTGGCTGGCAAGAGCATGAGCAACGCCCCGCTGCCGGACTGGGTGTTCGATGGCCGCGATGGTGTGCACGCCGCCGAAGGCAGCTACAGCCCGTCGCGCAACGCCAAGCTGCCGCGCTCGTCGCTGCCGGTGTACCAGCGCCAGCGTTTCCCCGATCCGCTGCTGGGCGAGAAGTTCGCGCCGGGCGAGACCGTGTTCGAGAACGACGGCCTGCGCATGTGGCACGACGGTGATGGCATCGCCGTGGTCAGCTTCAAGACCAAGATGAACACCGTGTCCGACCAGGTGCTGGATGGCCTGCAGGAGTGCGTCACGCGCGCCGAGAAGGACTTCCAGGGCCTGGTGATCTGGCAGCAGAAGGAACCCTTCTCCGCCGGTGCCGACCTGGCCGGTGCCCTCGGCCTGCTGCAGGCCGGCAAGGTCGACCAGTTCGAAGAGATGGTGCACAACTTCCAGCGCACCAGCCAGCGCATCAAGTACTCCCTGGTGCCGGTGGTGGCTGCGGTGCGCGGCCTGGCACTGGGTGGCGGTTGCGAGTTCCAGATGCACAGCGCCAAGACCGTGGCCTTCCTGGAAAGCTACATCGGCCTGGTCGAGGCCGGCGTCGGTCTGCTGCCGGCCGGTGGTGGCCTGAAGGAACTGGCGGTGCGCGCCTCGCAGGCGGCCGGTCCGGGCGGTGATGTGTTCGCGGAACTGAAGAAGACCTTTGAAACCGTGGCCATGGCCAAGGTGTCCAACTCGGCGGTCAACGCCCAGGAGCTGGGCCTGTTGCGCAGCACCGACAAGGTGGTGTTCAACAGCTACGAGGCGCTGTACATCGCCAAGGCCGAAGCGCGTGCGCTGGCCGAAGCCGGCTACCGTCCGCCGCTGCCGGCACGCAGCATCCAGGTCGCCGGTGACGTGGGTATTGCCACCTTCAAGATGATGCTGGTCAACATGCTGGAAGGCCGCTTCATCAGCCCGTACGACTACGAGATTGCCGAACGCATCGCCACCGTGCTGTGCGGCGGCAAGGTCGACCGCGGCACCCTGGTGGACGAAGAGTGGCTGCTGACCCTGGAGCGCAAGCACTTCGTCGAACTGGCCCAGCAGGAAAAGACCCAGGCCCGCATCGCGCACATGCTGAAGACCGGCAAGCCGCTGCGTAACTGATCGCCCCTCCCTGCTTCCGGTGGGTGCCGACCGTTGGTCGGCACTCCCTGATGTGGCAGTCGAGCATGGCTCGACTCTACAAACCCTATTCGAGAGATCACTGCAATGACCAAGCAAATCCAGGACGCCTACATCGTCGCCGCCACCCGTACCCCGGTTGGCAAGGCGCCCAAGGGCATGTTCCGCAACACCCGCCCCGACGACATGCTTGCGCACGTGCTGCGCAGCGTCGTCGCACAGGCCCCGGGCGTGGACGTCAACCGCATCGATGACGCGATCATCGGCTGCGCCATGCCGGAAGCCGAGCAGGGTATGAACGTGGCGCGCATCGGCGTGCTGCTGGCCGGCCTGCCCAACACCATCGCCGCGCAGACCGTGAACCGCTTCTGCTCCTCCGGCCTGCAGGCCGTGGCGCAGGCCGCCGACGCGATCCGCCTGGGCAATGCCGACCTGATGCTGGCCGGCGGCACCGAGTCGATGTCGATGGTGCCGATGATGGGCAACAAGATCGCGATGGCGCCGAGCGTGTTCGACAACGACCACGTGGCCATCGCCTACGGCATGGGCATCACCGCCGAGAAGGTCGCCGAAGAGTGGAAGGTCTCGCGCGAAGACCAGGACGCCTTCGCCCTGGCCTCGCACCAGAAGGCCATGGCCGCCATCCAGAACGGCGAGTTCAAGGACGAGATCAGCCCGTACGAGATCGTCTCGCACCTGCCGGACCTGGCCGATGGCCAGCGCATCATCACCCGCAACAAGATCGCCGACACCGACGAAGGCCCGCGCCCGGATTCGTCCGCTGAAGGCCTGGCCAAGCTGCGCCCGGTGTTCCGCAACGGTCAGTTCGGCGGCACCGTCACCGCCGGCAACTCGTCGCAGATGAGCGATGGCGCCGGCGCCGTGCTGCTGGCGTCGGAGCAGGCGATCAAGGATTACGGCCTGACCCCGCTGGCCCGCTTCGTCAGCTTCTCGGTGGCCGGCGTGCGCCCGGAAGTGATGGGCATCGGCCCGATCGCCGCGATCCCGAAGGCACTGAAGCAGGCCGGCCTGACCCAGGACCAGCTGGACTGGATTGAACTGAACGAAGCGTTCGCCGCGCAGTCGCTGGCGGTGATCCGCGATTGCGGCCTGGACCCGAGCAAGGTCAACCCGCTGGGTGGCGCAATCGCCCTGGGCCACCCGCTGGGTGCGACCGGCGCGATCCGTACCGCGACCCTGCTGCACGGTCTGCGTCGTCGCCAGCAGAAGTACGGCATGGTGACGATGTGCATCGGCACCGGCATGGGCGCAGCGGGTATTTTCGAGGCGCTGTAAGGTTCAAAGCGTTGCCTCGTTGGGCTTCATGGCGTGGGCCGGGTTGGCAGGGCTGCCCTGGACACGCCGTGAACCCTTCCATGGGGGCTCGATGGCGCCATCCATGGCGCCAACGGTCCCGGGCAGCCCTGCCAACCCGGCCCTTCCAGCCTCCCCGCGGCGGAGGGATGAGCAAAGGCAGGATCAAGAGCTGGGGTCAGAGCCCTTTGCTACGCAAAGGGATCCGACCCCGACTCGACGCTCGCGGAAACAAAAAAGGCAGCCATCGGCTGCCTTTTTGCTTTTGCTCTTGCCCTTGATTCCGCCCTTCCCGTCCCGCCCATCACGTATCAATCAAGGCGCCGCACGGAGCGCTTGATAAAACCCTTATTCCGCCAACATCGCCGTCAGTTTCTCCCGCGCCGGGCCGGCCAGCTTCGGGTTGTCCAGCGCGAAGCGGATCGTCGCCTCCACCAGCCCCAGGTGCGTGCCGCAGTCGAAGCGGGTGCCCTCGAAACGATAGGCATCCACCTCTTCGGTCTTCAGCAGCTGCGCGATCGCGTCGGTCAGCTGGATCTCGCCGCCGGCACCGCTGCCGGTCTGCTCCAGCAGCTCGAAGATCTTCGGGCTCAGCACGTAGCGTCCGACCACCGCCAGGTCGCTCGGGGCGTCCTCCGGCTTCGGCTTCTCCACGATCTGCGAAATGCGTCCCTTGCGGCCATCGAAGGCCTCGGTCGCGACGATGCCGTAGCTGGCGGTCTTGTCGTGCGGCACATCTTCAACGGCAATGACGCTGGCGCCACTGGCTTCGTTGAGATCGGCCATCTGCTTCAGCGCACCAGCACCGCGGTTCCAGATCAGGTCGTCCGGCAGCAGTACCGCGAACGGCTCGTCACCGATCACGGCCTTGGCACACAGCACCGCATGACCCAGGCCCAGCGCCTCGGCCTGGGTTACGAAAACCGCACGCACCCCATTGGGCAGCACGTGACGGATCAGCTCCAGCTGCTCCTGCTTGCCGGCGCGCTCGAGCTTCTGCTCCAGTTCGTAGGCCTTGTCGAAGTAGTCGGCAACTGCATGCTTGTAGCGGTTGGTGATGAACACCAGGGTGTCGCAGCCCGCTTCGATCGCTTCATCCACAGCGTACTGGATCAGCGGACGATCAATGATCGGCAGCATCTCCTTCGGCACCGTCTTGGTTGCCGGCAAAAAGCGCGTCCCTAGCCCTGCCACTGGAAAAACTGCCTTGCGAATTCGCTTGCTCATTGGTGCCTGTTGGCCTCACGTGCCGGAAAGGGCACGACTTTAGCGGATGAAATGTAAGCATCCTGTTCGATCGGTGAGAACTCCGGCATCGTCGCGAACAGGACTTCCTTGATGGTGTCGGTGTCGTAGCTGCACACTGCTTCGCGCAGGCGCGGCACGTTACCCAGCACCAGATCGCGCGAGAACATGCGTACACCGGCCTCGAGGATCTTCGGGTGCGCGGTGGCGCGGTAGTCTTCGTCCGAATAGAACAGCGTCTCGTGCAGCTTCTCGCCCGGACGCAGGCCGGTGTAGATGATCGGGATGTCCTTGTACGGCTGCTTGCCTGCCAGGCGGATCATCTGCTCGGCCAGCAGCCGGATCGGCACCGGCTCGCCCATGTCCAGCGTGTAGATCGCACCGTGCGATGCCGAGGCGGCCGCCTGCAGGATCAGCTGGCAGGCCTCGGGAATCGTCATGAAGTAGCGGCTGACTTCCGGATCGGTGACCGTCACCGGCCCGCCACGCAGGATCTGTTCGCGGAACAGCGGGACCACGCTGCCGGCCGAGGCCAGCACGTTACCGAAGCGCACCGTGACGAAACGGGTATGCGTGGACCTCTGGTCCAGGCTCTGGCAGATCATCTCGGCGTAGCGCTTGCTGGCACCCAGCGCATTGACCGGGTCGACCGCCTTGTCGGTGGAGATGAACACGAAATGTTCGACACGGGCCTCAAGGCAGGCGCGCGCCACGTTCTCGGTCGCCAGGATGTTGTTGCGCACGGCTTCGCGCAGCTGCCGCTCAAGCACCGGCACATGCTTGTAGGCCGCGGCATGGAAGGCGGTATCGACTGGATGCAGCGACAGCGCATGGCGGATCACCGCCGGGTCACCGCAGTCACCCAGTACCGCTTCGATCTCGACATCGGGGAAACTGCGGCGCAGCTCACCCTCGATGGTCAGCAGCAGCAGTTCACTCATCTCCAGCAGGATGATGCGGCCGGCGCCATGGCGCGCACACTGGCGGCACAGCTCCGAACCAATCGAACCGCCGGCGCCGGTCACCATCACGGTACGCCCGCCCAGCCAGCCTCGGATGAGGCTCCAGTCCGGGGTGATCGGCTTGCGGCCGAGCAGGTCCTCGATCGCCACTTCCTTCAGCTGGCCCGGCAGCGACTGGCCCTGCAGGATGTCGCTGAGCTTGGGCACGGTCCGGAACGGCACGCCGGTGCTTTCACAGATGGCAACCACCCGTTGCATGCCTGCGGCGTCCAGCGAGGGCATGGCGATCACCAGCAGCTTGGCGGCGGTCTCGCGGACCACTGCCGGGGCATCATCCAGGCTGCCGAGGATGGGCAGCCCCTGCAGCTTGGCGCCACGCAGGTGCGGTGCATCATCCAGCAGACCGACCGGCTCGAAGTTGCCGGAACGGCGCAGGTCACGGACCAGGGTTTCAGCCGCCTGCCCGGCGCCCAGGATCAATACCCGGCGTGCGCTGGAATCCGACTGCAGCGCCTGATAGTCCTTCCAGGCCCGGTACAGCAGCCGCGGCGCTCCCAGCAGCGCCGACAGCGCGAACGGATAGATCACCAGCACCGACATCGGAACGCCATCGAAGCGCTTCCACATCAGTACCAGCACGATGCCGACCAGGCCGATGAAGCTGGCCTTGAAGATGTTCAGCAGGTCGCTGACGCTGGCGAAACGCCACAGGCCGCGATACAGGCCCACGCGCCAGAACACCAGGCCCTGCAGCAGCAGCACCAGCGTGGTATCGACATTCCAGAGGGGCAGCGCCGGCGCGTTGGGGAGGATCGAGTACCGCCCCGCGTGGAGCAGCTGCCAGCATGCCCAGACCATGAACAGGTCGTGGCAGACGATGGCCGAACGCGGCATCAGGCCGAGAATTCTGTCCCGCCAGGGTGAAGCCATAAGTCAGGTAGTTCCTTGTCGGTGACGCAATCCATTGCGCAGGAAGAGCCAGAGGGCGCTCAGCGCAATGAACCACGCGATCGCCACGACAGCCTCCCACCTCGGCTGCAAATTCGAGCAGACATTAAGCACTGTAATACTGAACAGGCCCAAAGCAAAGTACATCCCTGTCACCTGGGCATGGCTGGCTCCTGCCTGCACCGCCCGCTGGTAGACGTGCTGGGTATGGGGTTCCATCCAGCGTTGCCCTGAAATGATGCGCGCCAGCAGCGTGAAGCCTGCGTCCACGAGGAACGTCGAGGCCGGCACCAGCAACAGGATCCAGTGGATATCGGTCTTCAGGCTTGCGATCGCCAGAACGACGGCAACCGCATATCCCAGTGCGCCACTTCCGACATCACCCATGAAGATCCGCGCCCGTGGGAAGTTGAACGGCAGAAAACCCAGGCAGGCCAGACCGAGGGCCACGGCCGCAAGCGAGTACGGCCAGGGCAGCACTGGTGCCAGGCCCAGCGCGACCACGACAGCCTGGCTGGCGGCAATGCCGTTGATGCCATCCATGAAGTTCCAGATGTTGATCAACGAGGCAGTGAACAGCAGCACCAGCACGGCCAGCAGCCAGCTGCCACCGTACACCTTTACCAGTGCGGCCAGCAGTGCGGCAGCAATGAAATGCACCATCAGACGGCGCATGGCCGGCAGCGGCCTGTGGTCGTCCCACCAGCCGATACCCGCCACCAGCACCAGTCCCAGACTGACAAGCAGCAGGCTCGGCATTGCTGCGGGCCAGATCCACATCGCCACGCCCGCAGTGACCAGGAGGCTGATGACGATGGCGATGCCGCCGCCGCGCGGGGTCGCCACGCTATGGCTGCGACGCTCGCCCGGCTGGTCCATCAACTGCTGGCGCAGGGCATAGCCCCGCGCAGCCCACGTCAGCGCCGCACTCAGCAGGGCCAGCCCCAGCAGCGCGCCCATCACGAGCCACGGCATGGATCAGAGCACCGCGTAATTCAGCAGCGGCTTGACCGTGCCCCACTCCTTGCAGCTCGGGCACTGCCAGTGGTGAGTGCGTGCACCGAATCCGCAGCGGGTGCAGCGGTAAGCGGGGTTGCGCACCAGCAGCTGGTCGGTGATGTGCTTGAGGTCGTGCAGGGTGGCGGTGGAATCGGCGCCCTCGGCCAGCGTCAGGTCGATCAGCGCGGACTCGCCACGTACCGACGGACGATCCTTGAGCTGGCGACCGAGGTAGGCACGGGCCGGGGCCACGCCCTCCTGCTCTTCCATCAGACGGGTCAATGCCAGCACCGGTGCAATGCCACGGTAGTGCTCGGTCATTTCCGAAAGGAAGGCACGCGCGCCACCCAGGTCACCGACCTTGCGGTAGTTCTGCATCAATGCGGGCAGCAACTCCGGCAGATACTCGGGGTCGTTGCGGGCAGCGCGTTCGAACGCACGCACGGCGGCTTCGGCGTTGCCCGCATCCGTCTCCAGGCGCCCTTCGATGATGCCCGCGCGTACCGACATGGCATCGGCCTGGTAGGCACGAGCGATCGCCGCCCTCGCCTCTTCCAGCTTGCCGGCGCCGCGGAAACGCTCGGCCAGCTCGCATTCGAACTGCCCGATCAGCTTGCCCATCGGCTCGCCGGTCACGTCTTCGAAGCGGGTGGCATTGTCGATCGCCTTTTCCCAGTCGCGCTCGGCCTGGTAGATGCCGATCAGGTGCTTCAGCGCCTGCGGTGCACGCTGGTCCAGCTGCGCCAGCTCGGTGAACACGGTCTCGGCGCGGTCCAGCAGACCGGACTTCATGTAGTCCTCGCCCAGCGCCAGCAGGGCCTGCACGCGCTGTGCATCGCTCAGGTCATGGCGGTTGACCAGGCCCTGGTGCAGGCGGATCGCGCGATCCACCTCACCGCGACGGCGGAACAGGTGGCCCAGCGCGACCTGGGTCTCGAAGGTTTCCTTGTCCAGCTCGGCGATGTGCAGGAACAGCTCGATGGCCTTGTCCGGCTGTTCGTTGAGCAGGTAGTTCAGACCGCGGAAGTAGGTGCTGGACAGTCGGCTCACCTGGTTGTCACCGTGGCGTTGACCGCCACGCCGTCCGATCACCCACCCGGCCAGTGCAGCCAACGGAACGAACAGAAAGAACCAGAACCACTCGGTGACGAAATCCATCTTCGATCAACGTCCATCAAAAGATTGGGGGGAAACGCCTGCGGCCGGCGTGGCCGCCACGGACTTGTTAGCGCGGCGCAACTGGCTGTAGAGCGGAATGACCACGCTCACCAGCACCAGACCGGCACCGACCACGACACCGATCAGCAGGGCGGCAATCAGCGCCACACCGACGGACGTGTTCAATTGGGTAAACAACAGGTTGATCGACATTGCGGTCATGTTGACCGCACCAATGATCAGCCCAAGGATCAGGACCGCCAGCAGGACCAGCAGACGAAAAACCTTCATGCGACAGCTCCAGTGGCAGGAGTCCGTAGCTTATCCGACTCGCGGCTGGATTCGCACGCGGTGGCGCGACGGGGCTCAGGCCGGATCGGCGTCCAGCGGCAGCACACTGCTGACCCGCTCGCGCAGTTCCTTGCCCGGCTTGAAATGGGGGACATGCTTGCCCGGCAGGGCAACCGATTCGCCGGTCTTCGGGTTGCGACCCAGGCGCGGCGGACGATAGTGCAGCGAAAAGCTGCCGAAACCACGGATTTCGATGCGATCCCCGGCGGACAGCGATCCGCCCATCATTTCCAGCAACGACTTCACCGCCAGATCGACATCATCGGCCTTCAGGTGCGCCTGGCGGCGCGCAAGGATTTCGATCAGTTCGGATTTGGTCATCACCGGCTCACATCAGGGGCATCTCAGCCTGAAACGGCCCGGGCAATGCCCGGGCCGTCCAGGAAACAACGAACAGCGTAAGGCCGATTACTCGGACTTGTTGCCGTTCAGCTGTGCACGCAGCAGCGCGCCCAGCTGGGTGGTGCCGCTGGAAGCCGAAGAGGACTGGTATTCCTCCAGCACTTCGCGCATTTCCGCGTCATCCTTGGCCTTGATCGACAGCTGCAGGGTGCGGCCCTTGCGGTCCATGCCCACGAACTTGGCTTCGACCTTGTCGCCGACCTTCAGGTGCTGGGTAGCGTCGTCAACGCGCTCGTTGGCGATGTCGCGAGCCGACACGTAGCCTTCGATGCCGTCGGCCAGTTCGATCACGGCGCCCTTGGCGTCGACTTCCTTCACCACGCCTTCGACCTTGGAGCCCTTCGGATTGGCAGCCATGTACTGGCCGAACGGATCCTGCTCCAGCTGCTTCACGCCCAGGGAGATGCGCTCGCGCTCCGGGTCGACGGCCAGGACGACGGCGTCCAGGGTATCGCCCTTCTTGAAGTTGCGAACGACGTCTTCGCCGGTGGTGGCCCAGCTGATGTCGGACAGGTGAACCAGGCCGTCGATGCCGCCGTCCAGGCCGATGAAGATGCCGAAGTCGGTGATCGACTTGATCTGGCCCGACACCTTGTCACCCTTCTTGTGGGTGGCAGCGAAGGTTTCCCACGGATTGGCGGCAACCTGCTTCATGCCCAGCGAGATACGGCGACGCTCTTCATCGACGTCCAGCACCATCACTTCGACTTCGTCACCAACCTGCACAACCTTGGACGGGTTGACGTTCTTGTTGGTCCAATCCATCTCGGAGACGTGCACCAGGCCTTCGACGCCCGGCTCGATCTCAACGAACGCACCGTAATCGGTGACGTTGGAGACCTTGCCGAAGACGCGGCTGTTGGCCGGGTAACGACGGCCGATGTTGTCCCACGGATCCTCGCCCAGCTGCTTCAGGCCCAGCGAAACGCGGTTGCGCTCGCGGTCGAACTTCAGCACGCGGACGTCCAGCTCGTCGCCGACGTTCACGACTTCCGACGGGTGACGCACGCGCTTCCACGCCATGTCGGTGATGTGCAGCAGGCCGTCGATACCGCCCAGGTCCACGAACGCGCCGTAGTCGGTCAGGTTCTTGACGACACCCTTCAGGATCGCGCCTTCCTGCAGCTTGTCCATCAGCTGCTCGCGCTCTTCCGAGTGCTCGCTTTCGACGACAGCGCGGCGCGAAACCACGACGTTGTTACGCTTGCGGTCCAGCTTGATGAGCTTGAACTCGAGTTCCTTGCCTTCCAGGTAGGCCGGATCGCGCACCGGGCGCACATCGACCAGGGAACCCGGCAGGAAGGCGCGGACATCCTTGATGTCCACGGTGAAACCACCCTTGACCTTGCCGCTGATGCGACCGGTGATGGTTTCGTTCTTTTCCAACGCTTCTTCCAGCTCGTCCCACACCATCGCGCGCTTGGCCTTCTCGCGCGACAGGACGGTTTCGCCGAAGCCGTTCTCGATCGAGTCGAGGGCGACCTTGACGATGTCGCCTTCGGCGACGTCGATTTCGCCAGCGTCGTTACGGAACTGTTCGATCGGCACGATGCCTTCGGACTTCAGGCCAGCGTTGATCACCACGACGTCGCCGCGGACTTCAACAACGGTACCGCTGACGATGGCGCCCGGCTTCAGCTTGGCCAGGTTGGCCTGGCTGGCTTCAAACAGTTCGGCAAATGATTCGGTCATTAGATTTACTCTGTTGGACACATGGGTCGGTAGCGTCCCCTTCAGGGGAATGGCGACCGCCCGCCTGTTGGTCGACCCCGGAAACGCAGGTCGTGTGTAGTAGGAAAACCGCCACGCATCATTGCGCGACGGAGCTGGTACAGCACTGCTATGCGCGACCACCACCGATGTTGCTGGCAGTGCTCCCGCGCGAACGGATCAGGCAGCCGGAACCGGAAGCAGATCCATCACTCTGGCAACGACATCTGCGATGCCGATGCCTGTGGTGTCGATGAGGACAGCATCGTCTGCCGGCTTCAGGGGCGCCACGGTACGCTGAGCATCACGGGCGTCGCGGGCCATGATCTCGCGCAGGAGGTCATCAAAGTTAACAGAAACCCCCTTGTCTTTCAACTGCTTATGCCGGCGCTCGGCGCGCTCCTCGGCACTGGCGGTCAGGAAGACCTTGTAGGGGGCGTCCTTGAAGATCACCGTGCCCATGTCGCGGCCATCGGCGACCAGGCCGGGCAGCTCCCTGAATGCGCGCTGGCGCTCCTTCAGGGCGGCCCGGACCTCGGGAATGGCAGCAATGGCCGAGGCCAGCGCGCCGGTGGTCTCCAGCCGCAGCTCGTCGGTGGCATCGGTGCCGTTCACCATGACCCGCATGGCTTCACCCTGCTCGACAAACTGAACGTGGGTATCGAAGGTGCAGCGGACCAGCGCCGAGGCATCGGAGGTGTCGATGTCGGCCCAGCTCGCGGCCACGCCCACCGCCCGGTACAGCGCGCCCGAATCCAGGTAATGCCAGCCCATCCGGCGCGCGATGATGCGGCTGATGGTACCCTTGCCAGCCCCTGAAGGGCCGTCGATGGTCAGGACGGGAGCGAGTGGATTCATGGGGTTCCCAGAGCGTGTGAAGGGGTCATTCTAGCCCCTGTCAGACGCCCCCAACGGGATCTTTTGTGCAACCACTTGAAACCACGAGGAAAAGCCCGGTAGAATGGCGGGCTTGAACGAGCGTCAACTGCCGATTGTCTTTCGCATATCGCGGCCACGCTCCACCCGAACAACTACTGTTTACGCCGAGGTATGCCATGAAAGTCCTGTCCTCCCTGAAGTCGGCGAAGGCCCGTCACCGTGACTGCAAGGTCGTGCGTCGTCGTGGCAAGATCTTCGTCATCTGCAAGTCGAACCCGCGTTTCAAGGCGCGTCAGCGCTAAGCCCAACAGCCTTCGCGGCTGCGGCTGGCCCTACGCGGGGCCGACCCGATGCAAAAAGCCGCCTTCGGGCGGTTTTTTGTTTATGCGGCTTTTTCCTGCCGTTTTTGCTGTAATCGCCTTTCTTGACCACTGGGGAGTAGATCGAGATGAAGCGTTACCTGTCCGCCCTGGCCGTGATGGCCACCCTGGCCGCCGCCACACCGGCGATGGCCGATACCCTGCTTGTCGACCGTGCCCGCGAGAAGCCGGCCGGTGCCCTGCCCGTGCGCGGCCAGAGCATGCAGCAGGTGCAGGCGCAGTTCGGCGCGCCGAGCGAACAGCTGCAGCCGCGTGGCGGGCAGAAGCGGCAATGGCCGACCATCAACCGCTGGGTGTACCCGCAGTTCACCGTCTACTTCGAGAAGCAGAAGGTGATCGACGTGGTGGCCAACCAGGCGGACCCGAACGAAATCGGCCCGAAACCGCCGATCCGTTGATCCCTTTACCCGCCGTGGGCGGGCCTGTGTAGCGAGACCATGAACCAGACCCTTCGTTTTCCTGCCGAGTGGGAAGCCCAGAGCGGCGTCCTGATTGCCTGGCCCACCGCCGACACCGACTGGGCCGACCGCCTGGGCCAGGTGGAAGAGACCTACATCGCCCTGGTCGCGGCCATCACCCGCTTCCAGCCGGTGCTGATCTGCGTGGCCGACGACGATGTGGAGACCTACGCCGAGATGCGGCTGCGCTCCAACCGCATCGACATGGACAAGGTCCACTTCACCACGGCGGCCTACGACGATACCTGGCTGCGCGACTCCGGCCCGATCACCCTGCGCCGCGCCGATGGCGGGTTCCAGCTGCTGGATTTCCGCTTCACCGGCTGGGGCGGCAAGTTCGACGCCACCCTGGATGACCAGCTGGTGGGCGTGCTCGACCAGGCCGGCGTGTTCAACAACGCCCCGGTGCGCAGCATTCCGTTCGCGCTGGAAGGCGGCGGCATCGAGACCGACGGTGAAGGCACCCTGCTGACCACCTGGAAGTGCCTGCACGAGCGCCACCCCGACCGCGACCGCGCCAGCCTGAGCGCCGACCTGGCCGACTGGCTGCAGCAGGACCGCGTGCTGTGGCTGGACCACGGCTACCTGGAAGGCGACGACACCGACGCACACATCGACACCCTCGCCCGCTTCGCCTCGGCTGACAGCATCGTCTACCAGGCCTGCGACGACGAGAGCGACTCGCACTACGCCGAACTGCAGGCGATGGGCAATGAGCTGGCGGCGCTGCGCACCAAGGACGGCCAGCCGTACCGCCTGTTCCCGTTGCCGTGGGCACAGCCGGTGATCGACGAAGGCCGTCGCCTGGCCGCGTCGTACGCGAACTACCTGATCGTCAATGGCGCGGTGCTGATGCCGGCCTATGGCGATCCAGCCGACGACCTGGCCCGCGATGTGCTGGCGCAGGCGCACCCGGGCCGCGAGATCGTGCAGGTGCCCTGCCGCTCGCTGATCTGGCAGAACGGCAGCCTGCATTGCATCACCATGCAGCTGCCGGAAGGCCTGCTGAAGGCATGACGGATGACGCCGGGCCACGCCCGGCGCTCCCCCTGTAGCTTCGAGCCATGCTCGACTGGCCTTTTGTAGAGCCGAGCCCACGCTCGGCTGGCGCGCTCGCGCGACCGGAGCAGAACGCAGCCGAGCATGGGCTCGGCTCTACAACACCGGCCCATTCAGCGCGCGACACGCGGTCGCTGCCCATCCGCGCTAACATGCAGGTTTTCCCCCGCAGGAACGCCCCGCATGAACTCGCGCAGCCCCCTTACCGTCGCCCTGATCCAGGAGCGCAACCACGGTGATGCCGCCGCCAACCTGGCGGTGATCGAAGCACGCGTGGCCGAGGCGGCTGCGCAGGGTGCCAAGCTGGTGCTGCTGCAGGAACTGCATAACGGCCCGTACTTCTGCCAGCACGAATCGGTGGACGAGTTCGACCTGGCCGAGCCGATTCCGGGCCCGAGCACCGAGCGCCTGGGCGCGCTGGCGAAGCAGCATGGCGTGGTACTGGTCGGCTCGCTGTTCGAGCGCCGTGCTGCCGGCCTGTACCACAACACCGCGGTGGTGTTCGAGAAGGACGGCACCCTGCTGGGCAAGTACCGCAAGATGCATATTCCGGACGACCCGGGCTTCTACGAGAAGTTCTACTTCACCCCGGGCGATATCGGATTCACGCCGATCGATACCTCGGTGGGTCGTCTTGGCGTGCTGGTGTGCTGGGACCAGTGGTACCCGGAAGCGGCGCGCCTGATGGCGCTGGCCGGTGCCGAACTGCTGCTGTACCCGACCGCGATCGGCTGGGACCCGGACGATGTGCAGGACGAGAAGACCCGCCAGCGCGACGCGTGGGTGCTGAGCCACCGCGGCCACGCCGTGGCCAACGGCCTGCCGGTGCTGAGCTGCAACCGCGTCGGCCACGAGGCCTCACCGCTGGGCGCGTCGGGCATCCAGTTCTGGGGCAACAGCCACGTGCTGGGCCCGCAGGGTGAGTTCCTGGCCGAAGCCGGCACCGATGCCACGGTTCTGCTGTGCGATGTCGATCTGCAGCGCAGCGAGCATGTGCGCCGCATCTGGCCGTTCCTGCGCGACCGCCGCATCGACGCGTACGGTGACCTGCTCAAGCGCTACATCGACTGAGCCGGAGCCCGCGCATGGCCGTCCTCATCCGTGATGCCGGCCCGGCCGACATCGACGCGATCACCGCGATCTACGCGGTGGAAGTGACCGACTTCGTCAACACCTACGAGTACGACATCCCGGACGCGACCGAGATGCTGCGCCGCATGCGCGACATCATCGATCGCGGCTTTCCCTACCTGGTCGCCGAAATCGACGGCCAGGTGGCCGGCTATGCCTACGCCAATACTTACCGCACCCGCGTTGCCTACCAGTGGACCGTGGAAAACTCGGTCTACGTCGATGCCGCGTTCCAGGGCAAGGGCGTTGGCACCGGCCTGCTGCAGGCGTTGATCGACGCCTGCGTGGCGCGTGGCTACCGGCAGATGGTGGCGGTGATCGGCGAACCGACCAATACCGCTTCAATCAAGCTGCACGAACGCTTCGGCTTCGAGCTGGTGGGCGTGTTCCGTGGCCTCGGCCGCAAGCATGGCCGCTGGCTGGATACCGTGCAGATGCAGCGCGCGCTCGGCGACGGCGCCGACACCGCACCTTCCAATGAATGAACCCATGACCGAAACCCTTCCCGAGACCGGCGACGACCTGTTCGCCGGCCAGCCGGTGCGCGTCGTTGAACGCGACGGCGTGCGCTACACCCTGCTGGGCACTGCCCACGTCTCCCGCGCCAGCGTCGAGGCGGTGGAGAAAGCCATCGACAGCGGCCGCTTCGATGCCGTTGCCGTTGAACTGGACCCGCAGCGCCTGCAGGCGCTGAGCGACCCCGACACGCTGGCCAAGCTCGACCTGGTCGAGGTGATCCGCAAGGGCCGCGTCGCCCTGTTCGCCGCCAACCTGGCCCTGTCCGCCTACCAGCGTCGCCTGGCCGAACAGCTCGACATCGAGCCGGGCGCCGAGCTGAAGCGCGCGGTGGAACTGGCGCGCGAACGCGACCTGCCGGTGCACCTGATCGACCGCGAGGTCGGCCTGACCTTCCGCCGCGCCTCGCAGCGGCTGGGCTTCTTCGGCAAGCTGAAGCTGGTTGCCGGTCTCGGCGCCGGCCTGTTCTCGTCCGAGGAAGTGGGCGAGAACGAGATCGAGAAGCTCAAGCAGGGCGACATGCTGGAATCGAGCTTCGGCGAGTTCGCCAGCGAGAGCCCGGCACTGTACGAGACCATCATCGGCGAGCGCGACCGCTACATGGCCACGCGCCTGCGCGAGGAACACAACCCGCAGCAGCGTGAAGTGCTGGCGGTTGTCGGTGCGGGTCACCTTGCGGGTCTGGCGCGCTATCTGGAAACCGACACCGAAGCACCGGCGCCGCTGCGCGCCGAGCTGGAAGCGGTGCCGAAGAAGCGCAACATTCCGTGGTTCACGCTGGGCATCCTGGCCATCGTGGCAACCGGCATCGGCGTGGGCTTCTACCGCGGCGGACTGGGCGTGGGCACCGAACTGCTGGCGACCTGGGCGATGTATACCGGCGGCCTCGCCGGCCTGGGCTGCCTGTTGGCCGGCGGCCATCCGCTGAGCATCCTGACTGCGATCGCAGTGGCCCCGTTCAAGCCGTTCCGCCTGAGCATCCCGACCGGCGCATTCTCGGCGCTGGTGGAAGCGCGCCTGCGCAAGCCGGCTTACGAAGACTTCCTGAAGCTGCGCGACGACGCGCAGAGCCTGAAGGGCTGGTATCGCAACCGCGTCACCCGCGTGGTGCTCACCTTCATGCTGACCAACATCGGCAGCATGCTCGGCCTGTGGCTGACCACGTTCAAGGTGTGGGGCAAGGTGGCGGGTTGATTGTTCCGTGTAGCGTCGAGCCAAGCTCGACTGCGCTCTGGTAGGTGCCAACCTTGGTTGGCACATCATTCCCAAGCAAAAAAGCCACGCATTGCGTGGCTTTTTTTGTGCCACGCTTCCGGCAAGTATGATCAATGAAACTTTTCTGAGCCTGGAGGGCCAGTATGGGAAAAGGTATCAAGATGGCTTCAGCCGTGGACGATCGGAGGAACCGACATACGCTCGAATCACTGCAGAATCGAGCCGAAAATGGTCAAACAATCCCTCCACTGTTCTGTGATGGTGTTGGATGCTCTGCGTCCGTCCGTTTCGTCAAACTTGGACTTCGAAATGGACCGCCGGGAAAAGAGCCGGTAGAGCGGGCTGCATACATAGGCCTCACATCAGCCAGAGATTCAGATCACGCGACAAGCTGCAGCTACAACGCAACCGGAAAGCTCAAGCTGATCATCGCCAATCAATCTGATCCTGACTTCTTGTCAAGCCTTGACGAAGGAAAACACGAGCTTCGCTTACAGCTGCTACACAACGCACTTGGCAATTCTGATCGATCTGTGAAGGCTGGTTACCAGACTGGATCGAAAACTAAAGATGAACACATAAGAACAGACTACATCAGAACTGGTGGAAAGCTCGACGGCTATCTCCGAACTACGATGGACATTCTCAAGCTGCGCGAACGCTGCGAGGAGGATGCCGAGCTGAGCGCGACGCTGCTCCTGCGCTTTGGCAATCGCAAAATCCCTTGGCGCCGTTTCTACTTTGAACAAGATCGGTATGAGGACGCTTGGAAAATGCTGCGTAAGGCCGAGCCTTCGGCCCACCCGTTTGCGATAGCCGGCGTTGTGGATCGAATCTGGCTTCCAAACACCGGTTCGAATCAACGGAATACGTTTCTCAATCTGATTCCGGAACGGCACAAGGTTGGAAATGACGGGATACAGCTGACGTATGGAGCAAGTATCGGTCACACTGACCAAGAATGGCTCCAGCAGTATCCGCATGGCACCCATGTCATTGCGTTTGGCCTTTGGAGGGCATCAGACCCCCAACAAAACTCGGTAAGGCGTCTAGACCCTCACGCGCGCGTAAAGGGTTTCCTCAACCATCAGATCACGCTGTTTCCAAAGTTCAAATCACAGGTGATCAAGGTCGAAATGAGCTGAAAGAAAGGGGGAGGCCGCCCCACTACGACCGGCCTCCCCCACACCACAACACGTTGACGTGTATTAGAGCCGGGCAGCGCCCGGCTCTACCCTCTCCAGGCCGCGTGCGCAGCGGACCAGCCGCGTCACGGCACTGCGAAGGTCATCCAACACCGCATAGATGGTCGGCAGGAACAGCAGGCTGACCACGGTCGAGAACGCCAGGCCGCCGGCAATCGCGCGCGCCATCGGCGCGTACTCGGGGCCATTGCCGAACATCTGCGTGTTGGTCAGCGAGATCGGCACCATCGCCAGGATCGCCGTGCCCATGGTCATCATGATCGGGCGCAATCGCTCGCGTGAGCCCTCCACCAGCGCCTGCGTGCGTCCCATGCCGCCGCGCCGCAGGTTGTTGATGTGCTCGATCATCACGATGCCGTTGTTCACCACCACGCCCATCAGCACCAGGATGCCGATGAAGGACATGATCCCGAACGAGGTGCCGGTGATCCAGAACAGCCAGAACACGCCGAAGATCGAGAACAGCACGCCACTCATGATCGCCGCCGGGAACAGCAGCGACTCGAACACCGCCGCCATCACCACGTAGATCATCACCAGCGCGATCAGCAGGTTGAACACCATCTGCTGCATCGCCTCGTCGTCGTTGCCGTAGTCGCCGCCATCGAAGGTGAAGCCATAGCCGGCCGGGAAGTTCATCGGCTTGAGCACGGACTCCATCGCCTTGCGGCCATCGGGCGCGGTGACCTTCTCGGCCAGGTTGGCCTTGATGGTCAGCGTGGTCTGGCGGTTGGTGCGTCCGATCTGGGTGGCTGACGAACCGACGTCGACGGTGACCAGGCTCAGCAGTGGCACGCTGCGGCCGTCGCCGGTGCGCACGCTGAAGCCGGCCAGGTCTTCCGGGCTGCTCTGCTCGGCACCGGCAAAGCGCACCCACACCGGCACTTCATTGTCACCGCGGCGGAACTCGCGCATCGGCGCACCGCGCAGGGCCAGGCCGACGAAGCTGGCCACCTGCTCGGCATTGAAGCCGAATGCGGCGGCACGCTCACGGTCGACGCGCACCTTCAGCTCGCCGCCCTTCTCGCCATTGTCGATGCGCACATCGCGCAGCTCGGCACGCTGGGCCAGCAGTGGCACCACTTCCTGGCCGATTTCCTGCAGCATCGAACTGGAGTCGCCCACCAGCTGCACCTGCACGCCCTGGTTGCCGCCACCACCGCCGCCATCACCCCCCTGGTTGCCGACGAAGTAGTCGGTGCGGGCCGACTTCGGAAGACCCTTGCGCAGCTCTTCCTGCAGCGACTTGATGTCCTTGGCGTACTTCTCGTCCAGGGTGACCACGGTCGAGCTGCCTTCCTGTTCGCTGTACCAGGAATACACCTGCTTGACGTGCAGGCGCTCGCGGTTCTCGTCGATCCAGTTCTCCACCCGTGCCACTTCCTCGGACATCTGGCGGTAGGTGTAGGCGCCCTTCCACATGTAGCCGATGAAGATGTCCTTGCCGCCGTCACCGCCGAACATGTCGATCTTGGTCAGCTTCATCGGCACCAGGCTGACCAGCACGACCAGCAGAATGCCGAGCAGGCTCCAGCCACGATGGTGCAGCGACCAGTCCAGCAGTTGCGCGTAGCGGCGCTGCAGGCGCGCGATCATGCCGGTCTGCGAGTGCACCAGCTTGGGCGTGGCCATGCGCGCGGACAGCATCGGGATCAGGCTGACCGCGACCAGCCATGAGGCCAGCAGCGAGACCGAGATGGTGATCGCGATCTGCGCCATGAAGATGCTGATGTTGTTGGTCTCGCCAAACAGGTTCGGCACGAACACGATGCAGTGGCACAGCGTGCCGGCGCTGAGCGCGATGGCCACGTTGCGGGTGCCGATGATCGAGGCCAGCCGCGGCTGCCCCGGCAGGCGCTCGCGCTCCTGGTAGATGCTCTCCACCACCACCACGGCGTTGTCGACCAGCATGCCCACCGCCAGCAGCAGGCCCATCATGGTCAGGATGTTCAGCGTCACCCCCACGAAGTACATGAAGCCCAGGGTGATGGTGAAGCAGATCGGAATGGCCAGGGTCACCATCAACGTGGATGGCCAATGGCGCAGGAAGAAGAACAGCACCGTCACCGACAGGATCAGGCCGACCGCACCGGCCTCGGCCAGTTCCAGCAGCGAGGACGTCACCGCCTTGCCCTGGTTGTCGATCACCTTGATCTGCACGTCGCGCATCGACGCCTCCGCACGGATCGATTCGACCTCGGCCAGCGCCGCGCGCGAGACTTCCACGAGGTTGGCGCTGCGCTCCTTGAAAATATCCAGGCCGACGGCCGGGTTGCCATCGAGGCGGCGCCCATAGTTCATCCGCGCCGGCTTCAGGCGCACGTCAGCGATATCCCCAAGGCGCAGGCCCTTGGCGTTGATCACCAGGTCGCGCATTTCCTGCAGGTCGGTGATCTCGCCCACCGGCTGCACGCGCACGCGCTGGCCGTTGTCGTCGATCTGCCCGGCCGAGATCGAGAAGTTCAGCGTACGCAAACGCTCGCTCAGCTCGTTGATGCTCAGCCCGTGCGCGTTGAGCCGGTTCGGATCGATGGCGATCTCCACCTCGTTCGGCGGCGCACCGGTGATGTCGACGCGCGCCACGCCGGGGATGCGCTCGATGCGCCGCTTGAATTCGCGGTCGAGCATGTCATAGGCGGTGGTCAGGTCGGTGGTGCTGGCCAGTCGCACCTTCAGCACCGGCTGGTCACTGCTGGACCACTTGAACACGTTGTAGCGCTGCAGATCGTCCGGCAAGTCGCTGCGGATCGCGTCGATGCGCTCGCGTGCATCGGAGGCAGCGATGGCGATGTCGCGGTCCCAGTCGCTGAACTCGATGAAGATCAGGGCGGCCTCGGAGGTGGCCGACGAGCGCATGCGCTTGATGCCGGTCATCGTCGCCAGCGATTCCTCCACCGGGCGGATGATGGTCCGCTCCACTTCCTCCGGAGTTGAACCGGTATACGGGATCTGCACGAACAGGAACGGCGCGGAGATGTCCGGCAGCGCCTCCAGCGGCAGCCGGAACGAAGCGATCAGGCCGATCACCACCAGTGACACGAAACACATGATGGTGGTGACCGGGCGGCGGATGGAGAACTCGGCAACACTCATGCCGGTTCCTCCGCACCCGCCGCGCTGCCCGCCGCACCCGGTTCGATCTCGCCGGCATGCTTGCGGCCGCGTTCGCGGTAATAGGCATCACCGCGACGATCCATCAGGTCGTACACCACCGGGATCACCAGCAGGGTGAGCAGGGTCGATACCAGCAGGCCGCCGATCACGGTGATCGCCATCGGCGCGCGCACTTCGGCACCCTCGCCCATCGCCACCGCCAGCGGCAGGAAGCCGAAAAGCGTGCACAGGGTGGTCATGATGATCGGCCGCAAGCGCGAGCGTGCTCCTTCCACCAGGGCCTCGTGCTTGGCCACGCCGGCCTCGCGCAGCTGGTTGACCTTGTCGATCAGGATGATCGCGTTCTTGGTGACCAGGCCGACCAGCAGGATCAGGCCGATGAACACCACCACCGAAATGGGCTTGCCGGTCAGCATCAGCGCCAGGATCGCACCGACCAGCGCCAGCGGGATGGTGAACAGGATCACGAACGGATGCAGCAGCGACTCGAACTGCGAGGCCATCACCAGGTAGACCAGGAAGATCGCCAGGCCAAAGGCGAAGATCAGCGACTTCGCCGCCTGCGCCAGCTCCTCACCCTGGCCACCGATGTGCAGGCCGACACCCGCACCCAGCGGCTGCTCGGCCACCATCTGCTGCACTTCGCGCATGGCCGCGCCCAGATCGATATCGCGCAGGTTGGCCGACACGACGGCGACGCGGGTCTGGTCGGCGCGATGGATCTCGCTGGGACCGGTGGTGGCAACCACGTCGGCCACCGCATCCAGCGTGACCGGACGGGTGCTGCCCGGATTGACGATCAGCCGACGGATGCTCTCCACGCTGGCACGATCACCTTCCTGCGCACGCACCAGCACGTCGATCTTGCGGTCACGGAAGCTGTAACGGGTGGCCACGTCGCCACGCACCTTCTTCACCACCACATCGGCGATCTGGCGCGTGGTCAGGCCCAGCGCGCCGGCACGCTCCTGGTCGAAGCGGATCTGGATTTCCGGGAAGCCCTCTTCCACCGTCGACTTCACGTCGGCGTAGTGCGCATTGCCGCGCAGCAGCGCCGCCAGGCGCTGGCCAGCTACTTCGAGCGTCGCCATGTCCTGCCCGCGCAGCTCGATTTCCAGCGGCGTGGAGAAGCTGAACAACGCCGGCCGTGCGAAGTCGACCTGTGCACCCGGATGCTGGCCCATGGTGTCACGCAGGCGCTCGGTGATCTCCGCTTCGGTACGTGCATTGCCGCCGCCTTCCATCACCACGGTCAGCTTGCCGATGTTCTCGCCGCTCTCGGTCGGGCTGGCATCCAGGCGGGTGCCGCTGCCACTGACCCCGTACAGCGATGCCACGCCCTCCCCCTTGCCGTGCGCCAGCTGCAGCTCGCGCACCAGCGCATCGGTCTGCTTCAGCGGCGTGCCGGCCGGCAGCTTCACCGTCATCTCGAAGCGGTCCTGGGCCAACTGCGGGATCAGGTCCGCACCGAGCATCGGCACCAGCGCCATGGTCGCCACGAAGATGATCGTGGCCACGCCCAGCACTTTGCCTGGATGCGCCAGCGCGCTCGGCAGCAGTCGCAGGTAACCGCGCTCGGCACCGGCATAGGGCTTCATCGCCAGATCGCTGGCCTTGCGCATCACCGGGCCGACCACCGCGACCACGCCACGCCACAGGCGCACGATCAGCCAGGCCAGTGCGTAGAAGCCCCAGCGCGCGGTCGCCACGGCGCCACGGCGGCCCAGCGCAACCGGCTTCTGCCAGCGGCTCTGCGGTTGCCATGGTTCGTTCGGTGCCTCTTCCGGGAACGCCAGCGGCGGCCGTCCCTTCAGCGAGCTCAGCATCGGAATCAGGGTCATCGACACCAGCAGCGAGATCGCGATCGCGATCGCCACGGTCAGTGCCTGATCACGGAACAGCTGGCCGGCGATGCCGTCGACGAACACCAGCGGCAGGAACACCGCGATGGTGGTCAGGGTGGAGGCGACCACCGCCATGCTCACTTCGCGGGTACCGACGATCGCCGCCTGCAGGATGCCCAGGCCCCGCTCACGCGCCTTGGCAATGCTCTCCAGCACCACGATCGAGTCGTCCACCACCAGGCCGGTGGCCAATGCCAGGCCGCCCAGCGACATCACGTTCAAGCTGAGGCCGAGCTGGCCCATGAAGAAGAACGTGGCGATGATCGAGACCGGCAGCGACAGGCTGATCACGAACGTGCTCCAGCCATCGCGCAGGAACAGGAAGATGATCAGGATCGCCAGCAGGCCACCGATCACCGCATCCTTCTTGACGTCTGCGATGGCGTGCTCGATGAAGCGCGACTGGTCCTCGATGGTGGTCATCTCGACATCGGACGGGAACGTGCCCTTGATCTGCTCCAGGCGCTTGCGCAGCGCTTCGGCGGTGGACACCGTATTGGCGTCGCCTTCCTTGTAGATCGCCAGTTCAACCGATTCCTTGCCGCCCAGGCGGATCACCGCTTCGCGCTCCTTGTAGCCCTGGCGCACCGTGGCCACGTCCTTCAGGCGCACCGGCACGCCGTTGGCGACCACGCTGGAGCCTCCACCGGACGATGCGCTCTGCGCCGCCGAGGCCGCCGCGATGGCCGCGGCCGAACCTGTCGACGCGGCGATGTTGAACATCTGCTGCAATGCCGAGTCGGCTGCACTTCCGTTCGAGCCCTGGGTGGTGACCAGCAGGTTGCGGATCTCCTCCAGGTCGGCGAACTGGTTGACGGTGCGCACCAGGAAGCGCTGCGAACCCTCCTCCAGGCGACCGCCGGAGATGTTGATGTTCTCGTCCTTCAGGCGCTTGATGACGGTGTCGATCGGCAGATTCAGCTGTGCCAGCTTCTGCTGGTCGATGTCGACCTGGATCTCGTCCTCAAGGCCGCCACCGACCTTGACCGCTGCCACGCCGGTGACCGGCTCCAGCTTCTTCTTCAGGTCTTCATCGGCATAGCGGCGCAGGCCGGTCAGCTCGCGGACCGCATCGGCATCGCCGGCCGGTGCGGTCTTGCTGGACAGCACCAGGCGCATGATCGGCTCGGTGGACGGATTGAAGCGCAGCAGCACCGGGGCCTTGGCCTCCAGCGGCAGGTTCAGCGCTTCCATCTTGTCGCGCACCTCCAGGCTGGCCTGGTCCATGTTGGTGCCCCAGGCAAACTCCAGCACCACATCGCTCTGGCCGGTACGCGAGACCGACTTCAGCTTGCGCAGGTTCTTGACCACGCCCACCGCTTCTTCGACCGGCTGGGTGATCAGGGTTTCGATTTCAGTCGGCGCCGCACCGGTGTACTCGGTGCGCACGGTGAGCGTCGGATAGCTCAGGTCCGGCAGCAGGTTGACCTTGAGGTTGCCCAGCGCGATCAGGCCGAACAGCAGCAGCGTGACCGTGCACATGGCGATGGTCACGCGGCGGCGGGTGGCGAATTCCACCAGGCCGCCGCGCATGCCGGCGGCGGCGCCGTCGCTCGCCGGCGAGGCACCGTGGTCGTGGCCCGGGCCGGTCATTGCTTGCTCCCGGCCTTGTCTGCCGGCTTTGCGGCCGCTGCGACCGTCTTTGCCTTTGCCTTCGGATCGGCGATCACCTGCACCGCGGTACCGTCGCGCAGGGCGACCTTGCCGGCGGTGACCACCTGATCACCGGCCGCCAGGCCATCACGGATCTCCACCCACGGGCCCTCGGCGTAACCCAGCTTGACCGGAACGCGTGCGACCTTGCCTTCGCGCACCCGGAACACCGCCGGCTCACCGTCGTCGAGCAGCGCCAGGCGCGGCACCACCAGCGCATCGGCACGCTGGTCGTAATCAATGCGGATGCGCCCGAACATGCCGGGCTGCAGTGCGTGCGCGGCGCCATCGAAGGCGCTGACCACGCGAAACGTGCCGCTACCTGAGTCCACCACCGGCGCAATGCGATCGACGGTGCCGGTGAAGCTTTGGCCCTGCAACGCATCGGCGGCCAGCGTCACCGGCTGGCCGGCGCGCAGGGTGGCCAGCTCACGCTCGGGCACGTTGAGGGTGGCTTCCAGCCGCGAGTTGTCGACGATGCGGAAGATCGGTGTATTGATCTGCACGAAGTTGCCGGTCTTGATCGAGCGCGAGGCGATCACGCCGGAAATCGGTGCGACCACGGTGGTGTACGACAGTTCCAGCGTGGCCAGGCGGTACTGGGCGCGCACGTTTTCCAGGTCGTAGCGCAACTGGTCGACGCTGGCCGCACTGACCAGCTGCTGGGCGACCAGCTTCTGCGCACGCTGATAGTCGTTTTCCAATTTGCGCATCTGCGCTTCGCTCTGCGCCACGGCCAAGCGCGCGCGGTCCGGATCAAGGCGGACCAGCGGCTGCCCGGCAGTGACCCGCTGCCCTTCCTCGACCAGCACCGCCAGCGCCACGCCGGAGGTCTTGGCCACCACCTGCGATTCGGCGCGCGGCTCCAGCGCAGCGGTGCCGGTATAGCTGGCGGCAACCGCGCGATGGCTGGCCACGGCTACTTCGACGGGAACCGCGTCAACCTTCTTCTCCTCCTTGGTCTCGGCGGCCTTGGCTTCGGAATTGGGCCCTGCGGCGCAACCGCCCAGCAGCAGGGAGGTGGAGATCAGCAGTGCGGCAGCGCAGATTCCGCTGCGACGGCCGGACAGGAAGGTTGGGTGTGACATCGTCAGGTCCCTGGAGGATGCGTGGACAGGTGTGGTAGCAAAGTAATGCACCACTTCACGGCAACACCATATCCCAAAGGTCATGGTCTCTTCACGCCGCTGGTCGGGCACCCCCATTTCAGCTAGATGAAACCTGAGGCTATACTCGGGGCGTTCCGTACCCCACGCCGGAACGACCAGACCCGAATCCCCGGAAACGACACCATGCGCCCGCAGCCGCTCGCCGCTTGTCTCGCTCTGGCCGTCCTCCTGCCCCTTGGGGCCGCCGCACAGCCCGCTCCTGCTCCTGCCACACCTGCCCCGGCCCCGGCTCCCGCCGCCGCCCCGGCGCCTGCCGCCCCCACCGGCAACTTCGACAATGGCCGTGTCCTGGCCTATACCTGCCAGGGGTGCCATGGCATCACCGGTTACAAGAACGCCTACCCCAGTTACCGGGTGCCGAAGATCGGCGGCCAGACCCAGCAGTACCTGGCCCAGGCGCTGACCGAGTACCGCCAAGGCAAGCGCAGGCATCCGACGATGCAGGCGCAGTCGATGAGTTTCAGCGAACAGGAGATCGCCGATCTCGCTGTTTACCTGTCCACCGTCAAGTAAGGCCCGCCCATGTCGAAAGCCGCGCATCCGATGCGTCACGCCATCGCCCTGTCCGTTGCCCTGCTGCTGGCGGCCTGTTCGCAGTCGCAGGTGGAGAACAGCGAGAAATCCGCCGCCGACCCGGGCCATGCCAGCGGCGAACACGGTTCATCGTCCTCCGCCGGCCTGCCGGCAGGTCGCGAGGCAGCAGGTGAAGCCCGCGCCAAGGTGAAGGGCAAAGCCACCAACCAGAGTTGCATCGACTGCCACGGGGCCGACGGCAATGCGCCGATCGATCCGACCTATCCGAAGCTGGGTGGGCAGTACGGCGACTACCTGGCGCATGCGCTGCAGGCCTACCGCGCCGGTGACCGCCAGCATGCGCTGATGACGCCGCAGGCGAAGGACCTGAGTGATCAGGACATTGCCGATCTGGCGGCGTATTTCGGCAGCCGGCCGACCCAGCTGCGGGATCTGCACGGGGTCAAATGACCGCCGGCCCCCGGTCTGTGCGGACCGTTGATTGGTGGGTGCGGACCGTTGGTCCGCACAGATCCGCATATCCACGCATGGCGTGGATCTACTGAGCCGAGCGTGGGCTCGGCTCTACATCAATCGGCGCAACCGCTGGCGCCGGTCAACGCTCAGCCTTCCAGCTCTTCCCAGCGCGCGTAAGCGGCATCCAGTTCGGCCTGCACCTTTGCCAGCTGCTGGGTGTGCGCGGTCACTTCGGCGCTGCTGCGGGTGTAGAACGACGGGTCGTTCATCGCCGAGGTCAGGCCTTCGACATCGCCCTCCAGCTTCTCGATGGTCTTCGGCAACTGCTCCAGTTCGCGCGCTTCCTTGTAGGCCAGCTTGCGCTTCGGCGCTGCCGGAGCAGCGGCCGTGGCGGCCGGTGCAGCTGCCGCCGGCTTGGCTGCCGGAGCCGCAGCAGGCGTCGCCACACTGGCCGCATAACGCTGCCAGTCGCTGTAGCCGCCAACGTACTCACCAATCACGCCATCGCCTTCCATCACCAGCGTGGAAGTCACCACGTTGTCGATGAAGTCACGGTCGTGGCTGACCAGCAGCAGGGTGCCGGTGTATTCGCCCAGCAGCTCTTCCAGCAGCTCCAGGGTTTCCACGTCGAGGTCGTTGGTCGGTTCGTCCATCACCAGCAGGTTGGACGGCTGCGCGAACAGCTTGGCCAGCAGCAGGCGGTTGCGCTCGCCACCGGACAGGCGGGTGATCGGCGCACGCGCACGTTCCGGGGTGAACATGAAGTCCTGCAGGTAGGCATGCACGTGCTTGCGCTTGCCGTTGAACTCGAGGAAATCGCGGCCTTCGGCCACGTTCTCGATCGCGCTCCAGTCTTCGCGCAGCACCGCACGGTACTGGTCGAAATACGCGATCTGCAGGTTGGTGCCCGCATTGACCTCACCCTTGGCTGGCTGCAGTTCGCCCAGCAGCAGCTTCAGCAGCGTGGTCTTGCCGCTGCCGTTGGGACCGATCAGGCCGATGCGGTCGCCACGCAGGATGGTGGTGGTGAAATCACGGACCATGGTGCGCTCGCCGAAGGCGAACGAAATGTCCTTGACGTCGATGACCTTCTTGCCGGAGCTGACGCCCTGCGCGGCTTCCATCTTGACGTTGCCACTGAGGTCCCGACGTGCGGAACGCTCGTTGCGCATCGCCTTCAGGCGGCGCACACGGCCTTCGTCGCGGGTGCGGCGGGCCTTGATGCCCTGGCGGATCCAGACTTCTTCCTGCGCCAGCAGCTTGTCGAAGCGCGCGTTTTCCTGCGCCTGCGCATTGAGGCGTTCCTCGCGGCGGCGCTCGTAGTTGGCCCAGTCGCCCGGCCAGCTGGTGACCTGGCCGCGATCGATCTCGACGATGCGGGTGGCCAGCGCACGCAGGAAGCGGCGGTCATGGGTGACGAACACCACGCTGCCGCTCCAGCCCTTCAGGAACGCTTCGAGCCAGTCGATGGCCTCGATGTCCAGGTGGTTGGTCGGTTCGTCCAGCAGCAGCACATCGGGGCTGGACACCAGCGCGCGGGCGAGCAGCACGCGGCGCTTCATGCCGCCGGACAGGCGACCGAACTCGGCATCGCCGTCGAGGTCGAGCTTGGTCAGGGTTTCGCTGACGCGCTGGTCCAGGCCCCAGCCGTTGGCGGCATCGATCTTGGCCTGCACGTTGCCGAGAGCTTCGCCATCGAAGACCTCGGCATGGCTGAGGTGGTGGAATTCGGCCAGCCACTGGCCCAGTTCGCCGAGGCCATCGGCGACGACGTCGAACACCGAACCGGCCGCGCCGTGTGGCACTTCCTGCTCCAGGCGGGTGACACGCACGCCCTGCTGCACGCGGACTTCGCCGTCATCGGGCTTGTGGTCGCCGGACAGCAGCTTGAGCAGGGTGGATTTGCCGGCGCCGTTGCGGCCGATCAGGGCGATGCGTTCGCCCGGCTCGATCGACAATTCGGCCTTTTCCAGCAACAACGGGCCGCCGACGCTGAAGTCGACGTTCTGTAGGGTAATCAGAGGCATCCGGATATTGTACGGGTTGGGGGCGTCGGCCGGGTTGCACCCGGCACCCGCAGAGGCAACGGCCGAAGCAACAGCCAAAGCGGCTTACGGTGGCAGGCAGGTCGGTGTGGGGCTGCAGGACACGCCGTGAACCCATCCATGGGGGCTCGATGG
>NZ_JAWJTI010000009.1:0-116767 GCF_032911525.1 Stenotrophomonas veracruzanensis | reverse complement strand
GGACACCCCCGCGAACCCACCCCGCCCGGCCTCTGACAGTTTCCGTGGGCGTCCAGCCACGGAAAAGAAAAAAGAAAAGCAAAAGCGGGTCGCGTCGCTGCGCTCGCTCTGGTGACGACCAACGGTCGTCACCCACCAAGCAAGACACGTGTCGACCAAGGTCGATACCCATCAACAGCCGCGGGAACCTGTCGAAGGCGGGGTGGCTCAGCTTGCGGGGGCGTGAGCGCCATGGATGGCGCGACCGAGGCTACATGGACGTACTTGCGCCGTCCCCCGCAACCTGAGCCACCCCGCCATCCCACGGATAGCCCGCTTTTGACGTTGACGTTGCTTCGGCTTCGGCTTCGGCGGGTGCAGGGCGCAGCCCTGCAAACAAACCCCACCCTCAGTAACGAGGCCGGCCTTCTTCCAGCACCTGGCGCAGGAACGGCACGGTGATCCGCCGCTTCGCCGCCAGCGATTCGCGATCCAGCCAATCCAGCAGCGTGATCAACCCACCCAGCTCGCGCCCGGTGTGCGACAGCAGCCACTCGATGGACGCCTCGTCGATCGCCAGGCCACGCCGCAGCGCGCGTTCGCGCAGCACCGCTGCCCGACCTTCCTCGTCCAGCGGCTGCAGCAGCACGCGCACGCACTGGCCCAGCCGCGAACGCAGGTCGGGCAGTACCAGGCCCAGTTCTTCCGGCGCCTTCTGCGCCGTGTACAGCACGGTCACGCCTGCAGCGCGCGCGCGGTTGTGGAAATCAAACAGCGCGATCTCGTCCTCGCGGTTGCCGGCGACCTCGTCCAGGCCGTCCAGCGCCACCAGCTCACGCGCTTCCAGCCCATCCAGCGCCGCGCGTACGCGCCCCGCGGCGCTGGCCAGCGGCACGTAGGTCGGCAGCCGCCCGGCCTGCTCTGCGCTGGAGCACATCGCCAGCGCCTGATGGGTCTTGCCGGTGCCCGCCGCACCTTCCAGGTAAACCCAGTCGTGGCTGGCGCCCACCGCGATCGCGCGCAGCTGCGCCAGCGCGCCGTCCGGCGCGCCGATGAAGGTCTCCAGGCGCTGGTCCCGCGGGTAATGCAGGGCCAGCGGCAGTTGCGGCACACCCATCACTTCAGGTCGGGGCCCTTGTCATTCGGAATGATGATATGGGGCTGGTCAACAACACCATCAAGCACGATCGCCGGCTTCTCACCCACGTACAGCTCGCTCTGGCGATAACGCTGGTGCGCGTAGCGCAGCAGCACGTTGGTCACCGCTGCCACCGGCAGCGCCAGCAGCATGCCGAGGAAGCCGAACAGCTGGCCACCGGCCATCACCGCAAAGATCACCGCCACCGGGTGCAGGCCGATCTTGTCGCCGACGATGCGCGGGGTCAGCACGTAGCTTTCCAGCAGCTGGCCCACGGTGAACACCACGCCGACCAGGATCAGCAGCTTCAGGTCGAAGCCCTGCGCCTGCACCAGCGCGGCCACGATCGCCATCAGGATGCCGGTGGTCGCGCCCAGGTAGGGAATGAAGCTGATCAAGCCGGCAATCAGGCCGATCAGCAGGCCCAGCTTGAGGCCGACCAGTGACAGGCCGCCGGCATAGATCACGCCCAGCGCCAGCATCACCAGGAACTGGCCGCGGATGAACGCGCCCAGCACCTCGTTGGATTCACGCGCCAACGCGCTGATGGTGCCGATCTGGTTGCGTGGAATCACCGACGCCACCCGCTCGACCAGCTTGTCCCAGTCACGCAGGAAGTAGAACGCCAGGATCGGCAGCAGCAGGATGTTGACCACCCAGGTCACCATCGCAAAGCCCGAGCGCGAGACGTAGCCCATGAACGTGGTCGCGAAGCCGCCGGCCTGCTGCCAGTGGCTGCGCACCCATTCGATCAGGCGGTCCGGGTCCATCCACTGCATCACTTCCAGGCCGGTCTTCTGCTCGAACCAGGGAATACCCTTTTCCATCAGCCACGCCTGTGCCTGCGGCGCCGCCGCGATCAAGGTGGTGATCTGGCGCTCGATCATCGGCACCAGCACCAGCAGCAGCGCCACGATCACCAGCACCATCGCCGCGAACACCAGCACCACGCCGGTCATGCGCGAACGGCCGGTGGCCTCGATGCGGTCCACCAGCGGATCGCCCAGCCAGGCCAGCGCCAGCGCCAGCACGAACGGGGTCAGGATCGGCGCCAGCAGCCATACCACCCAGCCGATCAGGCCGGCGAACAGGATGTACTTCAGGCGGCGCAGGAACTGCGCGATTTCCGCTTCCGGGGTCAGGTTCATCGCAGGCGGTACTCGTTGCTGACCGGCGCAGCGACCGGGGCACCGGTGGTGTCGTCGATCGGCGTCGGCAGGGCAGGCAGCGCGGCGCTAGGCACCAGTACGCCGTTGTCGCCCAGCATGCGGTTGAAGCCGGCCAGGCCGGTGGTCATCTCCAGGCTCAGCTCCAGCTGGCCAGCCGAAGCGTGCAGCGGGGTGACGTTGCGCACCACCGGTACCTCGCGCAGGCCGGCAGCCAGGCGCAGGTAGTCATCGGCGCTGTTGATGCCGGTGACCACCACCCTGTAGGTGCCGGCCTGGCCGACAGCCGCGCCGGCCTTGGCATAGCGCTTGACCAGCGCATCGGCGGCACCATCGGCACCGGCGGCCATCGCGCGCATGGCGTTGGCGTCCTTGCTGGTCCACTTGTTCAGCTCACGGCCGTTGTCGACGAACACCCAGTCCGCCTGCCAGCCGCCGTTGGCGCGGTACAGCTTACCGATCAGCTGCATCGGCGGCGAGTAGCGCGAAGAGGCGCGGGCCACGGCGGCGCTGTCCTGGCGCCAGATGGCACCGGCCAGCGCCTGTTCGGCGGCACCACCGCTGGGCAGGCCCAGCTTGTAGCCACGTTCGACGGCGCGGTTCAGCAACGGGCGCGCGGCGTTGGCCTGCTGCACGCTGACCAGTCGCGGACCGCTGCCGTCGTCGACGGCCAGCCACAGCACCGGCTTCGGTCGCGGCTGCGGCCACAGCGGCAGGCCCAGCGCCGACACCAGCGAATCGACATCGTCCTCGCGGAAGCGGGCCACCAGCAGGGTACGGAAGCTGGGGGCGCCACTGGCGCTCACGCTCTGGTCCTGCTTGTAGTCATAGCTGGCCACGTAATCCTTGGCATTGCGCAGCGCCTGCGCCACGCCAGGGCGCGACATCACGCTGCGATCGCCGGACAACTTGCCCAGTACAACGCTCAAGGCGCGGGCCAGGGCGCCGTTGCGATCGGCTTCGGCCTGGCTGTTGACGGGCACTTCGGCCTCGTACGCGCCAGTGGCGGTGGCAACATCACCCTCGGTGCGCAGGCCGCTCTGGGCCATCGTGGCCACCGGCAGGCTCAGCGCAAGGAGCAGGGTCAGAATCAGGCTGCGGCGCATCAGGACATCCATTGGCTCGACGTATCCGGGGGAATTGTTGCCCGAATACGGCCTTTGCGCCAATGCGGCCTGTTAAAATCGGCCGTTCAACCCCTGCCAGCGCCGACGCCCGTGACCAACACCCCGTCTTCCGCCCCCTCCCCCCTCACCTATCGTGACGCGGGTGTCGACATCGACGCCGGCAACGAACTGGTCGAGCGGATCAAGCCCCTGGTCAAGCGCAGCTTCCGCCCGGAAGTGATGGGCGGCCTGGGTGGCTTCGGCGCCCTGTTCGACCTGTCCAACAAGTACCGCGAGCCGGTGCTGGTGTCGGGTACCGATGGCGTGGGCACCAAGCTGAAGCTGGCCCACCAGCTGAACCGCCACGATACGATCGGTATCGACCTGGTCGCCATGTGCGTGAACGACGTGCTGGTGCAGGGGGCCGAGCCGCTGTTCTTCCTGGACTACTTCGCCACCGGCAAGCTGGACATCGACACCGCCGCGGCGGTCGTGGGCGGCATCGCCAACGGCTGCACCGAGGCCGGCTGCGCCCTGATCGGCGGCGAAACCGCTGAAATGCCCGATATGTATGCCCCCGGCGAGTACGACCTGGCCGGCTTCACGGTGGCTGCGGTCGAGAAGAGCGAGCTGAAGGACGGCGCCAGCGTGGCCGCCGGCGACGTGCTGATCGGCATCGCCTCCTCCGGCCCGCACTCCAACGGCTACTCGCTGGTGCGCCGCATCTACGACCGCGCAGGCCGCCCGGCCGATCTGGAGCTGGAAGGCGGCGTGAAGCTGGTCGATGCCCTGATGGCGCCGACCCGCCTGTACGTCAAGCCGATCCTGTCGCTGCTGAAGTCGCACGGTGCCGCCATCCATGGCATGGCCCACATCACCGGTGGCGGCCTGACCGAGAACATCATCCGCGTGGTGCCCGAAGGCCTCGGCCTGGACATCCAGGCCTCGTCCTGGACCCTGCCGCCGGTGTTCCAGTGGCTGCAGAAGGAAGGCGCGGTAGCCGACAGCGAAATGTGGCGCACCTTCAACTGTGGCATCGGCTTCGTGCTGATCGTGGCGCCGGACCAGGTGGCCGCAGTGTCCGACGCGGTCAAGGCGCAGGGCCTGGAGCACTGGACCATCGGCCAGGTGGTCACCGCCGAAGGCGCCGAGCGCGTCCACATCGGCTGATCCCGGCAACCCAGGAGCCCGCATGGACGCAACGCCCCCCTTGTCGCCCACACCCGTGCCGCCGCCGCTGGCGACGGTACCGGTGTTCAGCGCGCAGGATGCCGACCACCTGCGCATGCTGGCCATCGCGCACTACGTGGTCGGCGGGCTGATCGCGCTGTTCTCGCTGATCTTCATCATCCACATCGTGCTGGGCATCACCGCGCTCACCGGCAACCTGCCGATGAATTCCGGCGGCCAGCCGTCGTCGCCGGCCGAGCAGCGCCTGTTCGGCTGGATATTCACCATCGTCGGCTGCGTCATCGTGTTCGGTGGCGTGACCCTGGGCGCGTTCGTGGCCTACGCCGGCCGCTGCCTGACCCGTCGCCGCCGCTACCTGCTGTGCCTGATCGTGGCCGGACTGGCTTGCCTGTTCGCGCCGATCGGCACTGCGCTGGGGGTGTTCAGCCTGATCACCCTGCTGCGGCCGCAGATCAAGGCCGCCTTCGACCTTCCCGCCGCGACCGCATGACCGCCTCCGGCAATCCGCCGCCGCTGCCGCACGAGGCCCTGGCGCAGCTGCAGCTGACCAGCCATCTGCAGACGCTGAAAGTGCTGTTCTACGCGTTGGCCGGCTTCCATTGGGTCGCCACAGTGGCGTTCCTCGGCCTCAGCGGCTGGGTGGCCGAGTCACGCGGGCTGGACGATGCCTGGATGCTGACCACGGTCTATGCGTCGATCGCCGCACTGGCGGCCGTGCTGGGCTTCGTGCAGCTGCACACCGCGCGCCAGCTGTCACATCGCACCGGGCTGGCCTGGTGCCAGCGCGCAGCCTGGCTGGGCGTACTGGCCGGCCCGCTGGGCATGGCCCTGGCCGCCTATGCCTGGGTGTTCCTGTCCAAGCCTGAAATGGCCGCGCTGTTCGACCGTGGTGACCACCTCAGTGTCTGAACCTGCCGGTAGACGTCCCGTCCTTTCCTGATCGATTTCCCATGTCCGCGCCTGCGCTACCGACCACCGCTTCGCCCACCACCCACCGTTTCTCGGGCCCCAAGAAGCTGGCCTTTGCTGCCGTGCTGGCGGTGTTTGCAATCAGCTGGGTCCACCCGCTGTGGCCTACCGAGCAGGCCCTGCACAGCACCCTGACCGTGGTCGGGCTGGCCGCGCTGCTGTGGGTCGACCGTCGCGGTGGCTGGTTGGACAACGGAGCCTTCATCGCCATCTGCGGCTTTATCGCTCTGCACTGCGTGGCCGCGCGCTGGCTGTATTCCAACGTGCCCTACGACGCCTGGGCGCAGACGCTGACCGGCTGGTCCCCGAATGCGGCCTTCGGATGGCAGCGCAACCATTTCGACCGCCTCATCCACTTCCTGTTCGGCGTCTGCTTCACCCCCGCGCTGCTGCAGCTGGCGCGCCATGCGTGGCCGGCGCTGCGGCTGGGCCAGGCCTTCACCCTGGCGGTGATGACGGTGATGTGCGCCAGCCTGGTCTACGAGTGGTTCGAGTGGGCCATCGCGCTGGCCCTGTCGCCGGATGCCGCCGAAGCCTACAACGGGCAGCAGGGCGACATGTGGGACGCGCATGCCGACATGCTCATGGCCACCGTGGGCAGCCTGCTGACCTGGCCGTTGGTCCGCCGGAGCGCCCAGCAATGACCGCGCCCACCCGCATTGCCGTGCTCGCCTCCGGTCGCGGCAGCAACCTGCAGGCCATCCTCGATGCCATTGCCGACGGCCGCCTGCCCGCCGAGGTGGTCGGCGTGTTTTCCGACCGCCCCGCCGCAGCGGCCCTGCAGCGCGTCGCACCGAGCCTGCGCTGGGCGCACGCACCGAAATCCTTCAGCGACCGCGCCAGCTACGAGCAGGCGCTCGGCGATGCGCTGGCCGCGGTACAGCCGGACTGGATCGTCTGCGCCGGCTACATGCGCATCCTCGGCGCGGCCTTCGTGCAGCGTTTCAATGGCCGCCTGGTCAACATCCATCCATCGCTGCTGCCGCTGCACAAGGGCCTGGACACCCACGCCCGTGCGCTGCAGGCCGGCGACGCCGAACACGGTGCCAGCGTGCATCTGGTCGTGCCCGAGCTGGATGCGGGCGCAGTGCTGGCGCAGGTACGTGTACCGGTGCAGCCGGATGATGACGCGCAGGCCCTGGCCGCGCGCGTGCTGGCAGTGGAGCACCCGCTGCTGATCGCCACCCTGCAGCTGTTGTGCGCCGGCCGCCTGGCTGAACAGGAGGGCCAGCCGCAACTGGACGGTCACCCCCTGTTTAGCCCATTGGCCCTAGATTCCGCCGGGAACCTGAACCGGTAGTCCCCATGCACACGCCCCGCTGACTGCGGGGCTGGCATCCTGCCCTCCTCCTGCGGTTCCTGTCCTTCATGAAGACCACGACCCTGCTGCCCACTTCATTGCTGCTGTCGCTTGTCGTGTTCCCCGGCGTGGGCTGGGGCCAGGCACAGGCGCCCGCCACCTCGCCGGCAGCGGTGCCTGCGGCGCTGCCGCCTGCCAATGCCCCGGCCGTACCGATGCCACCGGCACTGGCCTGGGAGCCACCGCCGCTGCAGCCGTTCAGCGCCACCTACCAGGCCTTCTACAAGGGCAAGGAAGCGGGTGATGCCAGCATGCAGGTCACCCACACCGGCGGCAGCCAGTGGCGGGTGGACATGCAGGTGGTCGGCCGCCGCGGCTTTGCCAGCGTGCTGGGCCTGAACATCGAGCAGAGCACGGTGTTCGAGGAACGCAGCGGCGTGTATGCGCCGCTCAGCCAGAGCACGGTGCGCAAGGGCCTGTTCCTGGGCAAGAAGGCGGTCGGCACCTACAACTGGCAGGCTGGCACCGCGCAATGGACCGGTGACGTGAAGAAGGAACGCGCGCAGCCGATCCCGCTGCAGGCGGGCGACCAGAGTGCGCTGCTGATCAATCTGGCGATCATGCGCGATGCCCGTCCGGGCGCCACCCTGCATTACCGCTACGTGGACATGGGCAAGGTCCGCGAGCACGATTACCAGGCCGCGCCGCAGACCGAGAACGTCGAGGTCGGCGACCTGTCCTACAACGCGCTGCGGGTCTACCGGACCAACGGTGGCAGAAACGAAACCATTCTCTGGATCGCCAACGGTGTCCCCACCCCGGTGCGCATCCTGCAACGCGAAGACGGCGAAGACCGCGTCGATCTGCGCCTGATCGAATACCAAGGAGTCTGAGCATGAACACCCTGACCCGCCCCCTCACCTGGATCGCAGCCGCCGCCCTGACCGTGGCCAGCCTGCCAGCCATGGCCCTGGAACCGTTCAAGGCGGATTACCTGGCCAGCTACATGGGCATGCAGGCCAACGGCACCATGACCCTGGCCAGCGAAGGCAGTAACAAGTGGCGCTACAGCCTGCAGGTGAAGAACCAGCTGGCCGACCTCAGCCAGAGCACGGTGTTCGAGGAAGTACGTGGCCAGCTGCGCCCGCTCAGCAGCCAGGACCGTTCGGCGCTGCTGGTGAAGAAGCGCAATGTGCAGGCCAACTACAACTGGACCAGCAACCAGGCCACCTGGACCGGCGACATCAAGCCGGACCGCGCGGGCCCCATCGCGCTGAAGGCGGGCGACATGGACGCGTTGCTGATCAACCTGGCGATCGCCCGTGACCTCGCCGCCGGCAAGCCGCTGACCTATCGCATGGTCGACGAAGGCCGCATCAAGAACATGACCTACCGCGTGATCGGCAAGGAGTCGATCACCGTGGGCGGCAAGAGCTACGAGGCCACCAAGGTCTCGCGTGCCGACGGCAACAAGGAGCTGATCGCCTGGATCGTGCCGGAGTTCCCGGTGCCGGCGCGCATGCTGCAGCGTGAGAGCGGCCGCGATGCGCTGGACCTGACCATCAGGGCGATGAACTGACCGGAGATCCGCGCACCCAGAAAAACGCCCGCTTTCGCGGGCGTTTTCTTATTTCTTAGCTTCGGCCGGCTTCTCTTCGGCCGCCTTGAACTCGGTGCGGCAGTCCACGCGGATCTGCTCACCGGTGCTGCGCCAGACGAAGGTGCGGCAATGACGGTTGCCGTCCTGGCTGTCGTTCACCGCGACCGCATAGAACGACTCGATGATTTCATCACGCGTGACCGTGCCATCACCGTTCCAGTCCATGTCCTTCTGCTCGATGCCCTGGGTGATGGCGATGTTGGCGTACCAGGCATAGCCCAGCCATGCCAGCACGATCAGCACCAGGGCCAGCAGCGCCTTGCGACGGGGGCTGAACTTGCCGCGCAGGATCATGGCACGCGCCGGATGGTGGCGCCGAGCGAAGACAGCTTCTCTTCGATGTTCTCGTAGCCACGATCAAGGTGGTAGATGCGGTCGATGGTGGTATCGCCGCTGGCCATCAGGCCGGCCAGGATCAGCGAGGCCGAGGCGCGCAGGTCGGTGGCCATCACCGGTGCACCGCTCAGGTGCTCGCTGCCACGCACGATGGCCGTATGTCCTTCGACCTGGATATCCGCACCCAGACGCAGCAGTTCGTTGACGTGCATGAAACGGTTCTCGAAGATCGTTTCGTTGATCACGCCCACGCCGTCGGCCACGCAGTTGAGCGCCATGAACTGCGCCTGCATGTCGGTCGGGAATGCCGGGTACGGCGCAGTGGTCAGGTTCACCGCCTTCGGCCGCTTGCCCTGCATGTCCAGGGTGATGGTGTCATCGGTGGTCTCGATCGTCGCGCCAGCCTCGACCAGCTTGGACAGCACCGCGTCCATGGTGTTCGGGCGCGCACGGTTGACCGTAACCTTGCCACCGGTCATCGCCGCAGCCACCAGGAAGGTACCGGTCTCGATGCGGTCGGGCAGCACTTCGTGGCGGCCACCGGACAGGCGCTCGACGCCTTCGATCACCAGGCGGGCGGTGCCCAGGCCTTCGATCTTTGCGCCCAGTGCGATCAGGCAATGCGCCAGATCGGTCACTTCCGGTTCCATCGCGCAGTTGTCGAGGATGGTGGTGCCTTCGGCCAGCACCGCGCCCATCAGCACGTTCTCGGTGCCGGTGACGCTGACCATGTCGAAGGTGAAATGGCCGCCCTTCAGGCGCTTGGCGGTGGCCTTGATGAAGCCGTTCTCGACCACGATCTCGGCACCCAGCGCCTGCAGGCCCTTGATGTGCTGGTCGACCGGGCGCGAGCCGATCGCGCAGCCGCCCGGCAGCGACACTTCCGCCGCGCCGAAGCGGGCCAGCAGCGGGCCCAGCACCAGGATCGAGGCGCGCATGGTCTTGACCAGCTCGTAGGGTGCCACGTGCTGGTTGACCGGACGCGGGTCGACCACGATCGCGCTGCCGCGCGACAGCGTGCCCTGGTCGATGGTGACCTTGGCGCCGAGCTCGCCCAGCAGCTTCACCGTGGTGACCACGTCGTGCAGGTGCGGCACGTTGGTGATCTCCACCGGCGCATCGGCCAGCAGGGTCGCGCAGAGAATGGGGAGGACGGCGTTCTTGGCGCCGGAGATGCTCACTTCACCGTGCAGCGCAGCGCCGCCGGTCACAACGATCTTGGCCATGTATTCGGGATCTTCTGCGGTTCAGCCGGCTTCGGCCGGGGTCACGGTTTTCAGCGCCAGCGCGTGGATCGCGCCGCCCATCAGGTCGCCCAGCGTGGCATACACCATGCGGTGGCGGGCCAGCGGCATCTTGCCGGCAAAGGCCTCGCAGACCACGGTCGCTTCGAAATGCACGCCATCGTCGCCCTGCACGTCGGCGCGAGCGCCGGGCAGGCCGGTTTCGATCAGATTGCGGATGGTGTCGGCGTCCAACGGGCTTTCCTAATAAAATGTGCCTCCATTCTACTTCCGCTGCGTGGCGTCCGCATGGCCGAATCCCTGTTGCCCCCCCGTTCCGTCGACCCTGCCGGCCTGGTCGCCAGCGGCCGCCGCGTCTTCGAGATCGAGCGGCAGGCGCTGGATGCCGTGGCCGACCGCCTTGGCGAGGCCTTCCAGCAGGCCTGCCAGGCGATCCTGGCCAGCCGCGGGCGGGTGGTCGCCACCGGCATGGGCAAGTCCGGGCATATCGCCCGCAAGATCGCCGCCACCCTGGCGTCCACCGGTACGCCGGCGTTCTACGTGCATCCCGGTGAAGCCGGCCACGGCGACCTGGGCATGATCACCGAGGACGACGTGGTGCTGGCCCTGTCCTATTCGGGCGAGTCCGACGAGGTGCTGATGCTGCTGCCGGTGCTCAAGCGCCAGGGCAACGTGCTGATTTCCATGACCGGGCGCCCACAGTCCAGCCTGGCCACCGCTGCCGACATCCATCTGGACGTCAGCGTGCCGGCCGAGGCGTGCCCGCTGGCGCTGGCGCCGACCTCCAGCACCACCGCCTCGCTGGCGATGGGCGATGCGCTGGCCGTGGCCCTGCTCGACGCACGCGGCTTCACCGCCGACGATTTCGCCCGTTCACACCCGGCCGGCAGCCTCGGCCGCCGCCTGCTGCTGCACATCACCGACGTGATGCACACCGGCGACGACCTGCCCAGCGTGGGCGCCGACGCCAGCCTCAGCGAAGCGCTGGTGGAGATGAGCCGCAAACGGCTGGGCATGACCGCCGTGGTCGATGCCGACGGTGTGCTGATCGGCCTGTTCACCGACGGTGACCTGCGCCGTGCACTGGACAGCGCGCTGGACGTGCGCACCGCGAAGATCGCTGATGTGATGACGCGCAACCCGCGCACCATCGGCGCCGACCAACTGGCGGTCGAGGCGGCCCGGCTGATGGAGACCCACAAGATCACCGGCCTGATCGTGGTCGATGGCCAGGGACGCGCGGTCGGTGCCCTGAACATTCATGACCTGTTGCGGGCCCGGGTGGTTTAACCGACAGTCCATCGACCCCATTCATCCTGTAACGCCGCACCTGCCCCCAACGAGCCTGCCGCCCTGATGCCCTGGTCCCCCCTGCCCGCCTTCCCCACCCACCTGCATGCCGCTGCGGCCCGAATCCGCCTGGCCTGCTTCGACGTGGACGGCACCCTCACCGACGGTCGGCTGTACTACGACAAGGACGGCAACGAGAGCAAGGCGTACTTCGTGCAGGATGGTCTGGGTCTGAAACTGCTGCAGCAGTGCGGTATCCACCCCGTGCTGATCACCGCGCGCAACAGCCAGTCCGCGCTCAAGCGCGGCGCCGACCTCGGCATCGATACCCAGATCGCCGTGGGCGACAAGCTGGCCAGCGTGCAGGCGCTGTGCGCGCAGCATGGCATCGGCCTGGAACAGGTGGCGTTCATGGGCGATGACCTGCCCGACCTGGCGCCGCTCGGCGCGGTCGGCCTGGCGGTGGCCCCGGCCAACGCCCATCCATGGATCGCCGAGCGCGTGCACTGGCAGACCCGCAGCGAGGGTGGGCGTGGCGCCGCGCGCGAGCTGTGCGACATCCTGCTGGCCGCGCAGGGGCATGTGGACGCCGTACTGGCGAGGTACGGCGCATGAACCTGCCCACCCTCAACTGGCGCACCGCGCTCGGCATCGGCCTGCTGCTGGCCGCCCTGCTGAGCAGCTGGGCGGCGCTGCGCAACCGCGACAAGGGGCCAGCCAAGGGTGGCCAGGAAGTCGGCGTGGACTACGTCCTGCACGACTTCCAGATCGTCGCCCTCGATGAGCAGGGCAAGGAATCGACCACGCTGCGTGCGCCGCTGCTGGAGCGCCAGCGCGGTGACCAGACCATCAACATCGCCACGCCGCTGTTCGAGATGCCGGACAAGGATGGCAAGCACTGGACCCTGCGTGCCGAGACCGGCTGGCTCAGTGCCAAGGGCGACGAGATGAAGCTGCGCGGCAATGTCGCTGGCGACAGCCCGGCCGGCCCGGGCACCGTGCCGACCACCTTCCGCACCGACCATCTGGACGTGTTCCCAAAGGAAAACCGCGCCCGTACCGACGCCCTGGTGACCATGACCCGCCCCGGCATGGAACAGTCCGGCGTCGGCTTCGAAGTGGATTCGAAGAACAACACGTATCATTTCCTCAGCCAGTCCAAGGGCCGCTACACGCCCAAGCGCTGATTCCGCCGCCAGCCTGCGACGTCTCCGGACAGGCGCAAGGCCGGCAGCTCCACCCGCCCGCCCCCGGTCCAGCCGGGAGGCCCCCACCGGTAGAACGGACCCCGATGAAGATTCCCTTTGCCGCCGTACTCGCGCTTGGTCTTCTTGTCCCCAGCGCCGCCTTCGCCAAGTCCACCGACCGCAACGAAGACATGCACATCGATTCCGGCGCCCAGTCGGGCATGCTCACCGGCGACGGCAAGACCGTGCTGTCGCAGGGCGTGATCATCACCCAGGGTACGCTGGACCTGCGCTCGTCCGAGGCCGAGATCTACCTCAAGGACGGCGAAGCGGTGCGTGTGGTGTTCACCGGCAAGCAGGCCAAGATGAAGCAGCAGCTTGATGACGGCACCTGGATGGATGCCCTGGCCGACCGCATCGACTATGACATCAAGACCGAGATCATCACCCTGACCGGCAACTACAAGGTCACCAGCGCGCGCGGCACCAACGCTGGCCAGCGCATGGTCTACAACACCCGTACCGGCGAAATGAACTCCGGTGGCGACGGCAGCCGCGTGCGCACCGTCATCCCGCCGAAGAGCAAGACCCCGGCCGCGCCTGCGGCACAGCCCAGGGCCACCACGCCGGCACAGCCGGCCGGGAGCAAGAAGTAATGCTCGTCGCCAAGGGCCTGCGCAAGAAGTACAAGCAACGCGAAGTCGTCAAGGACTTCGGGCTGACCCTCGACGCCGGTGAAGTGGTCGGCCTGCTCGGCCCCAACGGCGCCGGCAAGACCACCTGCTTCTACATGATCGTCGGCCTGGTTGCGGCTGACGCTGGCAGCATCGTGCTTGATGGCAAGGACATCACCGGCGACCCGATGTATACCCGCGCCAAGCAGGGCGTGGGCTACCTGCCGCAGGAACCGTCGGTATTCCGCAAGCTGACCGTGGCCGACAACATCCGCCTGGTGCTGGAACTGCGCGAGGACCTTGATTCGAAGGGCCGCGAGCGCGAATTGAACAGCCTGCTCGACGAACTGCAGCTGGGCCACGTCGCCGACCAGCTCGGCGCCAGCCTGTCCGGTGGCGAACGTCGCCGCTGCGAGATCGCCCGTGCCCTGGCCGCGCAGCCGCGCCTGATCCTGCTCGACGAACCCTTCGCCGGTGTCGACCCGATTTCGGTCGGCGAGATCCAGCGCATCGTCACCCATCTCAAGCAGCGTGGCATCGGCGTGCTGATCACCGACCACAACGTGCGGGAGACCTTGGGTATCTGCGACCGCGCGTATATCCTCGCCGAGGGCAGCGTGCTGGCCCAGGGTTCGCCGGAAGCGATCCTGGACAACGCCGATGTACGTCGCGTCTACCTCGGGGATTCCTTCAAGCTGTGAAGCAGTCGCCGGGTCCCTTTCCTTCCTTTCGGCACAGGCATGAAGACTCGGCTGCAGACATCGTTGGGACAGCAACTGGTGCTCACGCCCCAGTTGCAGCAGGCGATCAAGCTGCTGCAGATGTCCACCACCGAGCTGGAGCTGGAAATCGCCCAGGCGGTGGAAAGCAATCCACTGCTGGACTGGGCCGACAGCAGTGACAGCAGCGGTGCCGCCAACGAAACCGGCGATGGCAACGACAGTGACGCGCCCGCAGAACGCACCGCTGCCGGCGACGACTGGGCACCGGCCGAACTGGACTGGAGCGCGGCCGGCAGCGGCGGCAGCTTCGACGATGACGACGACAATGGCAGCGCCGCCGAGCGCGTAGCCGAAACCGAAACACTGGCCGACCATCTGCTGTGGCAGCTGCATCTGTCGCATCTGTCCTCGCGTGATCGCAGCATCGGTGCCGCACTGATCGATGCACTGGACGACGACGGTTACCTGCGCGAGCCGCTGGCCACCATCGCTGAAACCCTGCTGCCGGCGATCCACGCCGGCGAGGACGAGATCCTCGCCGTGCTGCATCGCATCCAGCGCTTCGATCCGGTGGGTGTGGCTGCACGCACGCTGGGCGAATGCCTGCTGCTGCAGCTGGATGTGCTGGCCGGCGACACGCCCGGCCTGATCCTGGCGCGACAGATTGCCGCAGGACCCTTGGAACGTTTGCCGCGCAGCGGCGTCGCCGGGCTTGCCCATGAGTTGAAGCAGCCGCTGGACGCGGTCGAGACTGCTGTCGCGTTGCTGCGCTCATTGGACCCGCGCCCGGGCACGCAGATCGCACCATTGTCGCAGGACACCTATGTGGTGCCGGATGTGGTGGTGTGGCGGCAGAACGGCGTGTGGCGCGCTGCGCTGGCCGCGCATGCCGGACCGAAGGTGGTGATCCACCGCGGTTACGAGCAGCTGATCCGACGCTGTGGTGATGCCGATGCCGGCTACCTGCGTGCACAGCTGCAGGAAGCGCGCTGGCTGCTGAAAGGGCTGCAGCAGCGTGGCGAAACCCTTCTGCGCGTCGTGCGCAGCCTGATCCTGCAGCAGGCCGGCTTCCTCGAATTCGGCGAGCAGGCGCTGCGTCCACTGACCCTGCGCGAGATCGCCGCCGAGCTCGGCCTGCACGAATCCACGGTCTCGCGCGCGATCGCCCGCAAGCACGTGCGTACCCCACGCGGCACCCTGCCGCTGCGCGCCTTCTTTGCCTCGGGCATCGATACCGAGGGCGGCGGTGAGGCATCCAGTACCGCCATCCAGGCGATGATCCGGCGCCTGATCGACGACGAGAACCCGCGCAAGCCGCTTTCTGACGCCAAGCTGGCTGACCTGCTCAAATCGTCGGGAATTCCAGTAGCGCGACGCACCGTGGCGAAGTATCGTGAAGCCATGAACATTTCCGCCTCGCACGAAAGGGTCAGAATCGCTTGACGCGCCGCCGCGCCCGGCGGAGAGGTTCATTGGCACATCCGAACACAGGAGAAACCCGATGCGCATCGAAACGTTTGGCAAAGATGTCGAAGTCACCCCGGCCCTGCAGTCCTATGTAGAGGAGAAGCTGGCCCGGATCGGAAAGCACTTCGACCAGCACTGCGAAGCGCGGGTGACCCTCAAGCTGCAGAAGACCGAACACCACGTCGACGCCAGCCTCAACATCCCCGGCCAGACCCTGCACGCCGAGGCCAATGCCCAGACCATGTATGCCGCGATCGACCTGCTTGCGGACAAGCTTGACCGTCTGGTGATCAAGCACAAGGAGAAAAAACAGCAGCACGCACCGCTGCCGGTGGGCGACAATGGTGGCTGATCGCCACCGTTCCCCGCAGACATGCCCCTGACTGACCTCCTGGCGGCCGTGCAGACCCAGCTCTGCACGGCCACCGACCGCGACAGCGTCCTGCAGGCCGCCGCCGGGTTGCTGGCCTGCCGCCAGGCCAACGCCGAACAGATCTATCTGAACCTGTGCCAGCGCGAAGCGCTGGGCAGCACCGCGATCGGTCACGGCATCGCCATTCCCCACGGCCGCGCGCCAGCCCTGGACCGCCCCCGTGGCGCCCTGCTGCGGTTGGCCACCCCGGTCGACTTCGGTGGCGACGAGCCGGTGGACCTGGTGTTCGCAATGGCCGTCCCCGCCCACTACACCCACCAGCACCTGATGCTGCTGTCCGAGTTGGCCGAGCTGTTTTCCGCGCCGGACATCCGCCAGGCACTGCGCGCAGCCGGCGATGCCCGTGCCCTGCGCGAGGCGCTGGACATGACCCCACCTGCGAGTGCCGCATGAATACCAGCATCACCGCCCGTGAACTGTTCGAACAGCAGCGCGAGCGGCTGGGGCTGCGCTGGGCTGCCGGCAAGTCCGGCGAGAAGCGCGAACTGGAGGCCGGCAACACAGTCTCGCGGCGTCCGTCGCTGGCCGGCTATCTCAATGCGATCTATCCCAACAAGGTGCAGATCCTGGGCACCGAAGAGCTGTCCTGGCTGGATGCGCTGGAACCACGCCAGCGTTGGGAGACCATCGAAAAGATCATGCAGTCGCACCCGCTGGCGCTGGTGCTGACCCGCAACCAGGCCTGCCCGGAAGACCTGCGCGCCGCCGCGGATGAATCCGGCACGCCGCTGTGGCTGTCACCCAAGCGCGGCCACGAACTGCTCAACCATCTGTCCTACCACCTGGCCCGTACGCTGGCGCCGCGGGTCATCCTGCATGGCGTGTTCATGGAGATCTATTCCATCGGCGTGCTGATCACCGGCGAGGCTGGATCGGGCAAGAGCGAACTGGCGCTGGAGCTGCTCAGCCGCGGCCATCGCCTGGTGGCAGACGATGCCCCCGAATTCACCCAGATCGCACCCGACGTACTCGACGGCACCTGCCCCGAGCTGCTGCAGGACCTGCTGGAAGTGCGCGGCCTGGGCGTGCTGAACGTGCGCGAGATGTTTGGCGACACGGCTGTAAAGAAGAACAAGTACCTTCGGCTGATCGTCCACCTGACCAAGCCGATGACCGAACCCACCCCGCATGGCTATGAGCGCCTGACCGGCGACTCGGGCACCCGCCATGTGCTGGACCTGGATGTTCCGCTGATCACCCTGCCGGTGATGCCTGGCCGCAACCTGGCCGTGCTGACCGAAGCCGCCACGCGCCTGCATATCCTGCGCACCAAGGGGATCGACCCGGCGGCGATGTTCATCGCCCGTCACAGCAACCTGCTGGAACGGCGAACGCCCTGATTCCCCTGTCCCCCGAAGAGCCTGTCCATGAGCACCGCAACCCCCTCCGCCCCGACCCTGATCATCGTCAGCGGCCTGTCCGGCTCGGGTAAATCCGTCGCCCTGAAGACCTTCGAGGACCAGGACTACTACTGCTCGGACAACCTGCCGATCAATCTGCTGCCCGACTTCGTGCGCAGCCTGCTGGCCAACCATGACGGCAGCGCACCACGCCGCCTGGCCGTAGGCATCGACGTTCGCGGCCAGTCCGACCTGAGCCAGCTGGGCAACTGGCGGCAGCTGGCCACCGATGCCGGCGTGGAAGTGAAGGTGCTGTTCTTCGAAGCCAGCGACGAGGCCGTGCTCAAGCGCTATGCCGATACCCGTCGCCGCCATCCGCTGAGCCAGCTGGGGCTGTCACTGCCCGAAGCGATCGCCCGCGAGCGCGAGCTGACCGCTCCGCTGCGCCGCGAGGCCGATGCGGTGATCGATACCAGCAACCTCAACGTGCACCAGTTGCGGCGACGGATCATCACCGAGTTCGCGTTGGACCACGCCACGCGCCTTTCGCTGCTGTTCGAATCGTTCGCGTACAAGCGGGGCGTGCCGGCCGAGGCGGACTTCGTGTTCGACGCGCGCGTGCTGCCCAATCCGCACTGGGACCCGGACCTGCGCGCGCTGAGCGGCCGTGAGCCCGGCGTGCGCGATTACCTGGAAGCGCAACCAGACGTGCAGCGCTACCTGGCCCAGCTGATGGATTTCCTCGATACCTGGCTGCCGAAGCTGGGTGATGGCACCCGCAGCTACGTGACCGTGGCCTTTGGCTGCACCGGCGGCAAGCATCGCTCGGTGTTCCTGGCCGAGCGCATGGCCCGGCATGCCCGCGAGATGGGCTGGGAAGACGTGGCGACGTATCACCGCGAACAGGATTGAGAGAGTCGGCCGGGGCTGCGCCCGGCACCCGCCGGTAGTGCCGGCCGCTGGCCGGCAACAGCAACAGCAAAAGCAAAAGCGGCATTCCGTGGGATGGCGGGGCGATGTGGGCAGGCAGGACACGCCGTGAACCCCGCTCCGCGGTCCGGCCCAGCCGCTGGCGGCTGTGCGTTCGGGCGCTTGCGAAGCAGTGCTTCGCAAGCAAAGCGCCCTCACCCCTGGGGGCTCGATGGCGCCATCCATGGCGCCAACGGTCCTGCCTGCCCACACCGCCCCGCCTCTGACAGATTCCGTGTGCTGTTGGTGGGTGTCGACCTTGGTCGACACGGTAGATCCACGCCATGCGTGGATGAATCGCTGTCAGGCATCGAAAAACGGATGGCGTCGGATCTCTTTTTCAACGAAAAAGGGCACGCCAGTGAGCAACACTGAATACGGGACACAGTGCCCCTCATCTGCTGCTATCGCCAATTCACCTTGACCTGTTAACGTGCAGTAATGACCTGTGGCATTCTCCTCGTAACACATCCCGGGGTCGGGACCGCCCTGCTTGACGTGGCGACCCGGCTCCTGCGGCAGTTGCCGCTGAAAACAGAAGCTTTCGAAGTACCGTTCGACGCAGACCTGGACGCCCTGCTTCCGCTCGCCTCGGCCGCCCTGCGGCGGGTCGATGGCGGGGAAGGCGTGCTGATCCTGACCGACCTGTACGGTGCCAGCCCCGCCAACCTTGCCGGGCAGCTGGCCCGGCTGGGGACCCCGGTTCGCCGGGTGTCGGCGCTGAGCCTGCCGATGTTGCTGCGGGTGATGAATTATCCGGAACAGGGACTGGATCAACTGCCCGCCACAGCCGCGGCGGGTACCCGTAATGGAGCGATAGTCGACGATGCTTGAACGAGAACTCACCGTCAGCAACCGCCTGGGCCTGCATGCCCGGGCCACCGCCAAGCTGGTGCAGACCCTGGCGCCGTTCCGCTGCAACGTGACCATGGCCGCCAAGGGCCGAGAGATCAACGCCAAGAGCATCATGGGCGTGATGCTGCTGGCCGCGGGCCAGGGTACTCCGGTCACGGTGCGTATCAACGGCGAGGACGAAGCTGCCGCGATGGAGGCGGTGGTCGGCCTGTTCGAGCGCCGCTTCGACGAGGACAACTGAGCGTGCCACGCGCACGCGCCGGCCAGGTCAGTTCCGGCCAACGGCCGGTACAGCTGCTGGCCGGCCATGGTGCGGCCCGTGGCACCGCGATGGGCCGGGCCCGCGTACGCCTGCCACATGCGCTTGAAGTCGCCGAACAACGCGTCGCCGCGCACCAGGTCGAAGCCGAACTGGCCCGCCTGCATCGAGCGGTGGATGCCGCACGCATGGAAATGCACGAGCTGCGACAACGCCTGCAGGGTGCACTGAACCAGGAAGTGGGCGAGTTCCTCGACCTGCATGCGCTGCTGCTGGACGATCCCGAGCTGCTGTTCGGGCTGGACGAGCTGATCCGCAGTGGCCCCTACAGCGCCGGCTATGCACTGCGTCTGCAGCGTGACCGCCTGGCCAAGGTCTTCGATGGCATGGACGATGCCTATCTGAAGAGCCGCATGGACGATCTCGATCATGTGATCGGCCGCATCCACGCCTTCCTGCAGCCCGAGCGCCCGCCAGCCGTGAAAGGCCTGGCGGGCGAAATCCTGGTCTGCGACAACATCGCGCCTTCCGAACTGGCGCAACTGCAGACGCAGGGGGTGGTCGGCATCGTCACCGCTGCCGGCAGCGCGCTGTCGCACAGCGCGATCCTGGCGCGCAGCCTGCACCTGCCCTTGATCGTCAACGTGCCGCAGCTGCTCAGCCGCATCGCCGATGGCGACGTGCTGATCATCGACGGCGCCGACGGCAGCATCACCGCCAACCCGCAGGCTGACAACCTGCGTGACTACCGCGCGCGCCTGAAAGAGCATGCGCGCGAGCAGCGCGAGCTCGGCCGCCTGCGCAGCAAACCCAGCCGCACCCGCGACCAGGTCGACATCGCCCTGCTGGCCAATGCCGAATCGCTGGAGGACGTCACCCAGGCGCATGCGCTGGGCGCGCAGGGACTGGGCCTGTACCGCACCGAATTCCTGTTCCTGCAGCGCAACGAGCTGCCGGACGAAGAAGAACAGTTCCAGACCTACCGCGATGCCGCGTTGGGCATGAGCGGGCGGCCGGTCACCATCCGCACGCTCGATCTGGGCGCGGACAAGGCCGACCGTACCGGCCTGACCCTGAGCAACGAAGAGAACCCGGCGCTGGGCCTGCGCGGTGTACGCCTGTCGCTGGCGCGGCCGAAAGTGGCTGACACCCAGCTGCGCGCGATCCTGCGTGCCTCGGCCTACGGCAAGCTGCGCGTGCTGGTGCCGATGGTCAGCACCCGCGAAGAGTTGCTGGCGGTGCGTCGGCGCATGCTCAAGTTGACCGAACAGCTGCGCGGCGAAGGCCACATGGTGTCCGACCACGTGCCACTGGGCGCGATGATCGAGGTTCCGGCCGCCGCGCTGGCGCTGGAGAGTTTCATCGACCTGGTCGACTTCCTGTCGATCGGCACCAACGACCTGGTGCAGTACCTGCTGGCCGCCGATCGCAACAACGAAGCACTGGGCGAACTGTATTCGCCACTGCACCCGGCCGTGCTGCGCCTGCTGCAGATGGTGATCGAGACCGGCGCGCGCCATCGCATCCCGGTGGCGGTCTGTGGCGAAATCGCGGGTGACGCACGGATGACCCCGCTGCTGCTGGCGCTGGGCCTGACCGAATTCAGCCTGCACCCGGGCACGCTGCTGGAAGTGCGCCGGGCCGTCCGCGAAGCCGACCTGGGTGCCCTGCGCGCCCGTGCACCGAAGCTGCTGGCCGCACGCGACCGCCGCGCCATCGAGCGCTGGCTGGCGCTGGTGGCGGATACGCCCTGAGCGCCAAGGGTAGTGCCGGCCGCTGGCTGGCAGCCCCCCATCGAAGACCAAGAGGTTGCCGGCCAGCGGCCGGCACTACCGCCACCCGGCGGCTATGCGTTGAAACATCCCCTTGCGATAATGACGCGCTGAACACCCCTGTTGCCGCATCCTTGCCGGGATCGCGGCTTTTCTTATCCCGCGGGAGCTGCGATGGCTGAAGCTGTACGCCACGACAAGACTGCGCGCCAACTGCGGATGCTGTCCGATGCACTGGACAGCGGTCGGCTGGGCCCGGTGCGTCGCCTGGTCAACACCCTGGCGCCGGCCGAAATCGGCAACCTGCTCGAATCGCTGCCGCCGGGCAAGCGTGCCATCGTGTGGGGCCTGGTCGACCCGGAAGACGACGGCGAAGTGCTGGTCCACGTCGGCGAGGAAGTGCGCGAAAGCCTGCTGGCCGACATGGACCCGGACGAGATCATCGCCGCGGTCGAAGACCTGGATATCGACGATCTGGCCGACCTGGTCGAAGACCTGCCGGATACGGTCATCGACGAAGTCCTCAAGTCGATGGACCGCGAGAACCGCGAGCGCCTCGAACAGGTGCTGTCCTACCCCGAGGACAGTGCCGGCCGCCTGATGAACCCGGACGTGGTGACCGTGCGCGCCGACGTCAACGTCGACGTGGTGCTGCGCTACCTGCGCCTGCGCGGCGAACTGCCGGACCACACCGACCACCTGTTCGTGGTCAGCCGCCGCCACCAGTACCTGGGCCGCGTCTCGCTGGCCGCGCTGGTCACCCATGAAGACACCACGCCGATCAACCGCCTGATCGACGACGAGCAGCCGGCCATCGACGTGGGCGAGAGCGACCAGGAAGTGGCGCGGCAGTTCTCCGACCATGACTGGATCTCCGCGCCGGTGGTGGACGACAACAACATCCTGATCGGCCGCATCACCATCGATGACGTGGTGGACATCATCCGCGGCCAGGCCGAGCACCAGGCGCTGGGCGCCGCCGGCCTGGACGAGGACGAGGATCTGTTCAGCCCGGTCTGGCGCGCCATGCGCCGGCGCCTGATGTGGCTGTCGGTGAACCTGTGCACCGCCTTCCTGGCCTCCAGCGTGGTCGGTCACTTCGAAGGCACCATCGACAAGCTGGTCGCGCTGGCCGTGCTGATGCCGATCGTGGCGGGCCTGGGTGGCAATGCCGGCACCCAGGTGCTGGCGCTGATGGTGCGCGGCCTGGCACTGGGCCAGGTGGGCGCGTCCAACGCGCGCACGCTGCTGTGGAAGGAAGTTCGGGTCGCCTTGTTGAACGGCGTGATGCTCGGTTCCGTGCTGGGGCTGATCGTGCTGGCCTGGTTCCACTCGCCCGGGCTGTCGGCGGTGATCGCCATCGCGCTGACCTGCAACCTGCTGTTCGCTGCGCTGGCTGGCGTGCTGGTGCCACTGACCCTGAAACGCTTCGGCTTCGACCCGGCCTTGGCCAGTGGCATCTTCCTCACCGCCGTGACCGACTCGATGGGCTTCTTCACTTTCCTCGGCCTGGCCACCCTGGTCCTGCTGCACTGATTCCTGCGGGGTCAGATTCCTGCGACGCAGGGCTCCGACCCACCTCCATTCCTGGAACATCCCATGGCAACAACGATCGAAAACTACTTCCAGCCCGGCTGGCGCGACCAGCAGCACACCTGCCCGGCCTGCGAATGGAAGGGCTGCTCGCGCGCCATGGTGATGGAGCTGGACGAGGATGCCACCGAGTACGACTGCCCGGTCTGCGAGAACCCGATGCTGGTGGTTCTGCATCCGGACATGACGCAGGTGCAGGCAGCTGCGGCCGAAGGCAACGCCGAGGCGCAGGAGCAGTTGGACATCATCGCCAGTTTTCCGCGCCCGCAGTGACGCAGCGCATGATGCCGTGTTGACCCGCGGCGGACTAGGATGCAGGTGACCCTGCCGCCCCGGAAAATCCCATGGTCCGTTCGATGTCGCGCTGGCTGCCGCTGCTGGCCTTTCTGATGATGACCGGTTGCACCTCGCTGCCGGACAGCGCGCGCGGGCGCTTCGAAGCCCGCGCGGTGAAGGTGGAGGGGGAAACTGCCTACTACCAGGTGTTCATACCGGCCGGCGTTCAGGCCACTGCTCCCACCAAACTCCCGGTCATCCTGTTCCTGCACGGCTCCGGCGAACGCGGCGGCGACGGCATCAAGCAGACGTATTCGGGGCTGGGTCCCTATCTGCGCGAGCACCCCGACTTTCCGGCGCTGGTCGTTTTCCCGCAGGCGGCGAAGCACTCGGAATGGAGCGGCAACAATAATCGCATGGCCGTGGCCGCACTGGACGCGACGATCGCCGAATTCGGTGCCGACCCGACGCGGCAGTATCTGACCGGCATGTCGATGGGCGGCTATGGCAGCTGGAACATCGCGCTGGATGACCCGCACCGCTTTGCCGCGATTGTCCCCGTGTGCGGCGCGGTACTTGCACCACGCGCGAAGCGCCCGTCCCTGTTCGTCGAGCAGGTCGCCCAAGAGGCCGACCCCTATACAGTGATCGCGAAGCGCTTGCAGCACACACCTATCTGGATCTTCCACGGTGCACTGGATGACGTCGTGCCACCGGACGACGACCGCAGACTGCACGCCGCATTCCAGAGCGCCGCTGCACGCGACGTACGCTACACCGAATATCCGGAAGGCAACCACAACGCCTGGGACGCCACCTACGCTGACCCCGCAATGTGGGAATGGCTGTTCGCGCAGAAGCGCTGAGCTGCAGCTTCTGGTAGTTGCCAACCTTGGTTGGCATTGACTGCTCTGGTAGTTGCCAACCTCGGTTGGCACTGGCCTACCTGAAACCAAGCCATTCCCCGATGTTCAGTGGAAGCAGACCCGTCCATGCTTGCTCCATGCAGAACACACGTCTCCTGCTCGGTCGTCGCTCCAGCATCGGCCTCAGCTATATCCTCACCACCGTCGTCCATGACCGCGCGCCGCTCTTCACCAACGCCGCAGCGGCCGACTTGGCAGTGCGCGAATTCCAGCGACTGGATCAGGAAGGCTTCACCCGCTCGATTGCCTACGTGGTCATGCCCGACCACATCCACTGGCTGATCGAACTACGTGCAGGAACGCTGGAAACCATCATGAAGCGTTTCAAGTCGCGCACAGCCCAGCAGGCAAACCGGTTGTTGGGGCGAGTCGGACGCTTCTGGCAGGCCTGCTATCACGATCATGCGATCCGCTCTGACGAATCGTTGCACCGGCATGTGATGTATCTGATGGGAAATCCGATCAGGGCCGGGCTGACGACGCGGTTTGGGCAATATCCCCATGCATGGTGCAAATGGGAGCTTGGGGCTTCGTGTGATCCGCTCGACAACTTGGGCGCGGATGGATAGTGCCAACCAAGGTTGGCATCTACCAGAGCGGTGCGCGGTCAAGCCGCGCGGTAAGTGTGTCAACCAAGGTTGACACCTACCAGAGCGGGCGATCAGCCCAGCAGGGTTTCCAGCACGGCCATGCGCACGGCGACGCCGTTGGCAACCTGGCGCAGCACCCACGACTGCGGGCCGTCGGCCACCTCGTCGGTCACTTCCACGCCGCGGTTGATCGGGCCCGGGTGCAGCACCGCTGCATCCTTGCCCGCCCGCGCCAGGCGTGCAGCATTCAGGCCGTACTGCGCGTGGTACTGCTCCAGCGACGGCACCAGGCCTTCTTCCATGCGCTCGCGCTGCAGGCGCAGCATCATCAGCGCGTCGACGCCTTCCAGCATCGCGTCGAAATCATCGCCGACCACGCAGCCCTTCAGGGTCTCGTCGTCCGGCAGCAGCGACTGCGGGCCGCACACTCGGATCTCACCCACGCCCAGCGTGCGCAGCGCATGCAGGTCGGTGCGGGCCACGCGCGAGTGCTTCACGTCGCCCACGATCACTACTTTCATCTTCGAGAAATCCGGGCCCTTGGCCTGGCGCAGGGTCAGCATGTCCAGCAGGCCCTGGGTCGGGTGCGCGCTGCGACCGTCACCGGCGTTGATCAGTGCAGTGCCCTCGCCCGCCGCTTCGGCCAGTGCGGCCACGGCGCCATCATCGGGGTGGCGCACCACGAAGCCGCGCACGCCCATCGCTTCCAGGTTGCGCAGCGTGTCGCAGGCGGTTTCGCCCTTGCGCGTGGACGAGGTCGAGGCATCGAAGTTGAGCACATCGGCGCCCAGGCGCTGCGCGGCCAGCTGGAACGAGCTGCGGGTGCGCGTGGACGGTTCGAAGAACAGCGTGCACACCGCCGAACCGGCCAGCACGTGGCGTTTGTTGCCGACGCGGCCGACTGCGGCATCGCGGATCTGACCTGCCCGGTCAAGCAGCTGCAGCAGGGTCTCGCGCGGCAGGCCCTCCAGGGTCAGCAGGTGGCGCAGGCGTCCGGAGGCATCGATTTGCTGGGCAGTCATGGCGGGAGTCGGGCAGTCAGGGAATGGGGGTGGCGTCATCGGGGGACGACAGCCAGCGGTCGATGATCACCGCCGCGGCCACGGCATCGAGGGCGGCCGCATCACGGCGGCGCTTGCGCCCTTCGGCGCGCTCGACGGCGAAGCGGCGGGCGGCCTCGACCGAGCTGGAACGCTCGTCGATCATCACCACCGGCAGCTTGAAACGTTCCCGCAGCTGGCGGGCGAAGCCCTGCGCACGCTTGCGGTTGGGCTGGTCCTGGCCGTCCAGGGTCAGCGGGTCGCCGACCACCAGGCCGTCGGGCTTCCATTCCTTGAGCAGGCGTTCGATCGCGGTCCAGTCCGGGCCGTTGCCGTGTACATCGACTACGGCCACCGCACGCGCATGCGCGGCGAAGGCACTGCCGATGGCTACACCGATACGGCGCGAGCCGACATCGAAACCCAGAACGGTGCCATCACGGCGGATCGCCGGGGCAGCAGAATCCGGCGCGGGCGTGATGGGCTCAGACATGGCCGCTGTAGTCGGTGAGCCGGAACAGGTCCACACCGATGCGCGAGGCGGCACCCTGCCAGCGCTGCTCAAGCGGCAGCTGGAACACCAGTTCGGCATCGGCCGGCACGGTCAGCCAGCTGTTCTCGGACAGCTCGCTTTCCAGCTGCCCCGCGCCCCAACCGGCACAGCCGAGGGTGACCACGGCGTTGGCCGGACCTTCGCCGCGCGCCATCGCTTCGAGGATGTCGCGCGAGGTGGTCAGGTACAGGCCGTCGCCCACGATCAGGCTGGAATCCCACGCCCGCGCGTCGTCATGGATGACGAAGCCGCGTTCGGGATGCACCGGGCCACCGTTGAGCACCATGCGCGCCTGCAGGTCGCCATCACCGGTGGTGATGTCCATCTGTGCAAGCACTTCACCCAGCGTGTACTCGGAAGGCTGGTTGACCAGCACGCCCATCGCCCCGTTCTCGTCGTGCTGGCAGATCAGCGCGACGCTGCGGGCAAAGGTCGCGTCGAGCAGCGACGGCAGCGCGACGAGCAGGTGATCGGCAAGGGAGGTTGGCGTTGCAGGCATGTTCCCATTCTACCTGCTGGGGGCGGGATGGTCGCGCGATGGCGGCGAACAGCGATGGGCTAGGATGGCGCTTTGCCATGGAAGGTCGTCGATGCCGTCTTCATCGCCCCTGACCCTGCCGGCACGCAGCGCCATCGTCCTGATTGCCCTGCTGCAGGGTCTGATGTTGTATTCCGCGCAGGAACTGTCCGATGCGTGGCCGTTCCGCGATATCGGCTGGCGCTACTGCTGGTACGCCTGGGTGCTGGCCATTCCCAGCGCGGTGGCGCTGAGCCTGGTCGAGCTGGGCCAGCGCCGCCTGTGGCTGCAGGCCGCGCTCGGTTCGGCGGTGGTGCTGGCGCTGGCCGCCTGGACCGGCTGGAACCTCAATGGCGAGACCGCACTGGACTCGGGCGCGCTGCAGATCCCGCTGACCCTGGGCATGGCCGTGGCGGTGTTCGTGGCCCTGCCCTGGTGGCAGTTCCAGCTGCAGCACGGGCATTGGCGCGCCAGCTACCCGGAACTGTTCGAGCGTGCCTGGCAGAACGGATTGACCCTGGCCCTCGCCGCACTGTTCACCGGGCTGACCTGGCTGCTGCTGTGGCTGTGGGCGGCCCTGTTCCAGCTGCTGGAGGTCACGGTCTTCCGCGACCTGTTCCGCCAGGATGCCTTCATCGCCCTGGCCACCGGCAGCCTGGTCGGGTTCGGTGTGCTGGTCGGGCGCACCCAGCACCGCGCGATCCAGATCACCCGCCAGGTGCTGTTCGCGATCTGCCGCGGGCTGCTGCCGCTGCTGTCGTTCATCGCGGTGCTGTTCGTACTGAGCCTGCCCCTTACCGGGCTGGAAACGCTGTGGAAGACCCGCTCGGCCGCCAGCCTGCTGCTGGTGCTGTCGCTGTTGCTGGTGACGTTCACCAATGCGGTCTACCAGCAGGGGGACGACACCACGCCCTACCCCCTGCTGCTGCGCCGGCTGGTTGAAGCCAGCCTGCTGGCGCTGCCGGTCTACGCGGCGTTGGCGCTGTATGCACTGGCCCTGCGCGTGGCGCAGTACGGCTGGACCGTGGACCGGTTCTGGGCGGTGCTGATCGCGCTGGCCGTGGCCGGCTATGCCGTGGGCTATGCAGTGGCGGTGCTGCGCCGGCAGAGCCGCTGGTTGCAGACACTGGAACCGGTCAACCGCTGGATGTGCTGGGCGGTGCTGGGACTGGCATTGCTGGGCAACTCGCCGCTGCTGGACCCGGTGCGGCTGACCCTGCCCAGCCAGCTGGCGCGCCTGCGCGCGGACCCACCGGCGATCACCAGCAGTGACGTCAATGTGCTGCGCTTCGATCTTGGGCGCCGTGGCGTGCAGGCGCTGCGCGACCTGCAGCGTGATCCGGCCATCACCGCCGATGCCAACGCGCCACAGGTGATCGCGGCAGCGCTGGCACGCACGTCACGCTGGGACGACGGACAGCGCCTGGACAAGGGCCCACAGGACGTCGCCGCCCTGCAGCGCGCGCTGAAGCTGGCCAAGGGATCCAGCTCGCCACCGGACGACTGGTGGCAGGCACTGGCCACGCGCGCGATCGATGGCGAATCCTGCGCTCAGAGCGAGCGCGACTGCCTGATCGTGCATCGCGACCTGGATGGCGACGGCAACACCGACGTGCTGCTCTGCGAGCTGTACACCATCCGTGGGCCGGACTGCGTGCTGTACGCACGTGGCACGGATTCCCAGTGGCGCCGGGCCGGTTCGCTGTTCGGCACCGTCAACGGCCAGGCCGAGGCGATCAACCAGGCCCTGCGTGATGGCAAACTCACTCTCGAACCGCCGCGCTGGCCGATGCTGTCCATCGGTGGGCGCCCCGCAGTGGCCATCGATCCCGAACCCGAATCCAACGAGTCTTCCCCATGAGCGGCTACTGCCTCATCGCCCCCGGCCATCCGGTGCACGACCACTACCACGCCAACGAGTACGGCTTTCCGCAGCGTGAGGAGCGCGAGCTGTTCGAGCGGCTGGTGCTGGAAATCAACCAGGCCGGCCTGAGCTGGGAAACGATACTGAAGAAGCGCGAGGGCTTCCGCGCGGCCTATGACGGCTTCGATGTGGACCGGGTGGCGGCGTATGCCGAGCAGGACATCGAGCGGCTGCTTTCGGACGCGGGCATCATCCGCAACCGGCTGAAGGTACTGGCGGCCATCCACAACGCGCAGGTGATCCAGCAGCTGCGGGCCAGTCATGGCAGCTTCGCGGCGTGGCTGGATGCGCATCACCCGCGCAGCAAGGCCGACTGGGTGAAGCTGTTCAAGAAGACCTTCCGCTTCACCGGCGGCGAGATCACCGGCGAGTTTCTGATGAGCCTGGGCTACCTGCCGGGGGCGCACGCCGAGGATTGCCCGGTGCATGCGCGGCTGCTGACGCTGTCGCCGCCGTGGTTGCAGGTCTCCAGGTAGAGTCGTCACACGCCCATGTAGCGACCGGGGCGGTGGTTGAACATCAGCACCAGGCTGAGCACCACCGCACCGATGGCCGAGTACAGCACCTTCGACGGCGACAGCACGAAGAACGCGGCCACCATCAGGCAGGCGTCGTAGGACATCTGCACCTTGCCCGCGCTCCAGCCACGGGTGCGTTGCAGGTACACCGCCAGGATCCCGATGCCGCCGAGGCTGGCACGGTGGCGGATGAAGAACAGGATGCCCAGGCCGGACAACGCGCCACCCACGATCGCCGAATACAGCGGGTTGATGTGCGAGAAGTCGATCCAGCGCGGCAGCAGGTCGGTCAGCACGCCACAGGCGGTGACCGCAGCGAAGGTCTTCAGGGTGAATTCCCACCCCATGCGTCGCAGCGCCACCCAGTAGAACGGCAGGTTGACCAGCACGAACACCAGGCCGAAGTTCCAGCCCATCGCGTAGTGCAGCAGGAAGGCCATGCCGGCCATGCCGCCGATCATCAGCCCGCCCTTGGCGAAGATGGCAAGGCCCAGCGAGGCCACCATCGTGGCCAGCACCATGCCCTGCACATCCTCGGCGATCGAGTGACGCAGCGCTTTCTCGTCGGCGGTGGTGCCGGCGCTGTCGGGCGGCGGGGTCAGCGGACCGGCGGTGACCAGGTGGCCGTCAGCGTCGTCGCACGGCGCGGGGCCATGGGAAGGAAGGGACATGCGGGTGGGGGACAGCAGGTGGGGAGCGGTATTAGACACGATCTGCATGACAGTTGCAGATGAAATCGTTCAGCTGAATGCGCCCCGCCCTGCCCCGGGCCCGGGCCCGCCGCTGATCAGCCCTTGCCGGTCAGATGGTGCGCCACCAGCGCGTTGGCATGGCCATGGCCCAGCCCATGCTCACTCTTCAGGAAGCTGACCAGTTCCATGTGTTTCAGGCCCTTCTTCCCTGCCAGCAGCCCGAGCCAGTGGGCGACCGGCTGCCCATAGGTCTTCTCGATGGAGGGGAAGTATGAGGCCGGGCCCTTGGGCTTGGTGTCAGTGCTCATGTGCAGCTCCCGTTGAAGTCATTCATTCGACGAACCACAGACGCAGAAATCGACATACCCACACGTCCGACCCAGTGCCGACCAACGGTCGGCACCCACCAAAGCAGAATGCCGTTCCAACAGCTCGCGGGAAATTGTCGAAGGCGGGGTGGCTCAGGTTGCGGGGGCGTGAGCGCCATGGATGGCGCGACCGAGGCTACATGGACGTACTTGCGCCGTCCCCCGCAACCTGAGCCACCCCGCCTCCCACGGGAAGCCAGCTTTTGACGTTGCCGTTGACGTTGATTCGGCAGGTGCCGGGCGCAGCCCGGCCGTATCATCCCCTCATGCCCCGCGAAAACCTCAACGACCTGCAGGCCTTCGTCCACGTTGCCCGCGAGGGCAGCTTCACCAAGGCCGCCGCCCAGCTGGGGGTCTCCCAGTCCGCGCTCAGCCATGCCATGCGCGGCCTGGAACAGCGCCTGGGTGTGCGCCTGCTGACGCGCACCACCCGCAGCGTGTCCACCACCGAAGCCGGTGCCCGCCTGCTGGATACCCTGGGCCCGCGCCTGGCCGAGATCGAGGACGGGCTGGCCGCATTGGCCGAATACCGCGAACGCCCGGCCGGGACCATCCGCATCAATGCCACCGGCCATGCCGCCGAGTACATCGCGTGGCCACGGCTGGCGCCGCTGCTGCAGCAGTATCCGGATTTGAAGGTGGAACTGGCCGCCGACTACGGGCTGGCAGACATCGTGGCCGAGCGCTACGACATCGGCATTCGCCTCGGCGAGCGCTTGGCCCGCGACATGGTCGCGGTGCCGATCAGCCCGCCGCTACGCATGCGCGTGGTCGGCGCGCCCAGCTACTTCCGCCAGCACGTGGTGCCACGGCATCCGGACGAACTGGCCGACCACAACTGCGTGACCCTGCGCCTGCCCACGCATGGCGGGCTGATGCCGTGGGATTTCGGCCAGGACGGCAACGAACTCAGTGTGCGCGTCACCGGCCAATGGACCTTCAACACCATGGGCATGACCCGCGCCGCTGCGCTGGCCGGCAGCGGATTGGCCTGGCTGCCGGAAGACCAGGTGCAGCCGATGCTGGACGATGGCCGCCTGCAGTCGGTGCTGGACGACTGGTGCCCGCATTTCGATGGCTACTACGCGTACTACCCGTCGCGCCGCCACGTCACTGTGGCGATGCGCACGGTGCTTGATGCGCTGCGCGGGCCGATGAAGGGGTGAGGGTTGAGGAGTGCGGACCAATGGTCCGCACCCACCACCAACGGTCCGCACCCACCTGGTGATCAGCCCTTGGCTTGCGCCGCACGCTGGGCGTTGTAGCGCTCACCGACAATCGATACTTCATCCAACGCCTGCGCGATGCGCTGCAGCTCTTCCGGTGCCAGCTGCAGGTCGGCCGCGGCCAGGTTTTCTTCCAGGCGATGGACCTTGGTGGTGCCCGGAATCGGCACGATCCACGGCGCCTGCGCCAGCAGCCAGGCCAGCGCCACCTGCGCCGGCGTCGCCCCCCGTGCTGCAGCAATCGTACTGATGCGATCCACCAGCGCCTGGTTGGCGCGGCGTGCCTCCACTTCGAAGCGCGGCACGCTGTTGCGGAAATCGTTGGCGTCGAAGGTAGTGTCGGCATTGATCGTGCCGGTCAGGAAGCCGCGACCGAGCGGGCTGAACGGCACGAAGCCGATGCCCAGCTCCTGCAGGGTCGGCAGCAGCTCGCGCTCCGGTTCGCGCCACCACAGTGAGTACTCGCTCTGCACGGCGGTGACCGGCTGCACCGCATGCGCGCGGCGCACGGTGGCGGCACTGGCCTCGGACAGGCCGAAGTGGCCGACCTTGCCCTCGGCGATCAGGTCGCGCACGGTGCCGGCCACGTCCTCGATCGGCACGTTCGGGTCGACGCGGTGCTGGTAGAACAGGTCGATATGGTCGGTGCGCAGGCGCTTGAGACTGGCTTCGGCCACGGCGCGGATGTTCTCCGGGCGGCTGTCCAGGCCGGTATCGGTGCGCGCCTCCTTGAAGCCGAACTTGGTGGCGATCACCAGCGTGTCGCGGTAGGGCGCCAGCGCCTGGCCGAGCAGCTCTTCATTGGTGTACGGGCCGTACACCTCGGCGGTGTCGAAGAAGGTCACGCCGCGCTCAACGGCGGCGTGCAGCAGCGCGATGCCCTGGCTGCGCTCGACCGGCTGGCCATAGGCATGGGTCAAGCCCATGCAGCCCAGGCCCAGGGCGGAAACCTTCAGGCCACTGCGGCCGAGTTCACGTGTCTGCATCGTCGTGCTCCAGAAGGGGAGCACTGACGATACGCCTGCTTGGGCTGCCGATTGAATGGGCAGCGTTGCAGTTGGTCATGACTGGAATTCATCAATCGCCCGCGCGCGAGGTAGAGTCGACTGTCAGTCGACTATCGCGCGCAGCGCGGCATTTCCCTGACCCTCGAAAGAGCAGTCGACTGACAGTCGACTCTACCGATCTGCAGGTCACCGGATCTCGGAGATCTCCACGCCGTCCAGCCCCTGCGACAGGGTACGCGCGTCGCCGCCCTGGCTGAGCTTGATGCGCAGGCGCACCTCGTTCTGCGAATCGGCGTAGCGCAGCGCGTCCTCGTAACTGATCTCACCGGCCTGGTACAGCTCGAACAGGCTCTGGTCGAAGGTCTTCATGCCCAGCTGGACCGAGTCCTTCATCACTTCCTTCAGCTTGTGAATCTCGCCGTCGCGGATGTAGTCCTGCACCAGCGGCGTGCCCAGCAGGATCTCCATCGCCACCTTGCGCGAGCGGCCATCGGGCGAAGGAATCAGCTGCTGCGCAACCACGCCCTTCAGATTCAGCGAAAGGTCCATCAGCAGCTGGTTGCGGCGGTCTTCCGGGAAGAAGTTGACGATGCGGTCCATCGCCTGGTTCGCGTTGTTGGCATGCAGGGTGCACAGCACCAGGTGGCCGGTTTCGGCGAACGCGATGGCGTGGTCCATGCCTTCGCGGGTACGCACTTCGCCGATCATGATCACGTCCGGCGCCTGGCGCAGGGTGTTCTTCAGCGCGGCTTCCCAGCTGTCGGTATCAATGCCGACTTCGCGCTGGGTGATGATGCAGCCCTCGTGCTTGTGCACGAATTCAATCGGGTCTTCGATGGTGATGATGTGGCCGGTCGAGTTCTGGTTGCGGTAACCGATCATCGCCGCCAGCGACGTCGATTTACCGGTGCCGGTGGCGCCGACGAACAGGATGATGCCGCGCTTGGTCATCGCCAGCGTCTTGATGATCGGCGGCAGGCTCAGTTCTTCCACGGTCGGGATGCGCGTCTCGATGCGACGCAGCACCATGCCGACCTGGTTGCGCTGGTAGAAGCAGCTCACGCGGAAGCGGCCGACACCGGACAGGCCGATGGCGAAGTTGCATTCGTGGGTCTTCTCGAATTCCTCGCGCTGCGCCGGGGTCATCACATTGAGGACCAGGTCGCGGCTCTGCTGCGGCGTGAGCGGGGTCTGGGTGATCGGCGAGATCTTGCCGTTGACCTTCATCGCCGGCGGCATGCCGGCGGTGATGAACAGGTCCGAGGCGCGCTGGTGCGCCATCAGTTTGAGGAACGAAGTGAAATCGATGGTGGTCGCGGTGGTGTTCACGGCGGGCTCCCAATGGGGCATGTACCAGGAAACGGTCGGTGGAGGAAACAGCGCGGGAACGGCGGCGCACTGGCGCACGCCGCCCCGCTGCGGCCCTGCCTTACTCGAACAGGCGCTTGTCCTTGGCGTAGTCGCGGGCCTGGTTGCGGGTGATCAGGCTGCGCTTGACCAGGTCCTGCAGGTGCTGGTCCAGGGTCATCATGCCGTACTGCTGGCCGGTCTGGATGGCCGAATACATCTGCGCCACCTTGTCTTCGCGGATCAGGTTGCGGATGGCCGGGGTGCCGACCATGATTTCCCACGCAGCGGTACGACCGCCGCCGACCTTCTTCAGCAGCGCCTGCGAGATCACCGCACGCAGCGATTCAGACAGCATCGAGCGCACCATCGGCTTTTCGCCGGCCGGGAACACGTCGATGATGCGGTCGATGGTCTTGGCCGCCGAGCTGGTGTGCAGGGTGCCGAACACCAGGTGGCCGGTTTCCGCGGCGGTCAGTGCCAGGCGGATGGTTTCCAGATCGCGAAGTTCGCCCACCAGGATGATGTCCGGGTCCTCACGCAGCGCCGAGCGCAGTGCTTCATTGAAGCCATGCGTATCGCGGTGTACTTCGCGCTGGTTGATCAGGCACTTCTGCGAGGTGTGCACGAATTCGATCGGATCCTCGACGGTGAGGATGTGGCCGTATTCGTTCTTGTTGATGTAGTCGATCATCGCCGCCAGCGTGGTCGACTTGCCCGAGCCGGTCGGGCCGGTCACCAGGATCAGGCCCTGCGGCTGCTGGATCACTTCGCGGAACAGCGGCGGGCAGGCCAGGTCCTCGAGGGTGAGCACCTCGGACGGAATGGTACGGAACACCGCACCGGCACCGCGGTTCTGGTTGAACGCGTTCACACGGAAGCGCGCCAGCGACGGAATCTCGAAGGAGAAGTCCACTTCGAGGAATTCCTCGTAATCGCGGCGCTGCTTGTCGGACATGATGTCGTACACCAGCGCATGGACCTGCTTGTGGTCCAGGGCCGGGATGTTGATCCTGCGAACGTCGCCGTCCACGCGGATCATCGGCGGCAGGCCTGCGGACAGATGCAGGTCGGACGCTTTGTTCTTAACGGAAAACGCCAACAGTTCGGCGATATCCATGAGCGGCTACTCCCCAATAACGGCTTCGACTGGAAGGATCTTTCCCCGGGCGGCAGTATAGCCTCCTGATTCAACGGAACGCTTTACGTGGTCACTTCCCTGCCCCAGATCCTGAGCAACCTGCATGCCGCCGCCGAGGCCGCTGGCAGGCCCGATCCACGCCTGCTGGCGGTGTCCAAGACCCAGCCGGCCGAGGCCGTGGCCGCGCTGGCCGCACAGGGCCAGCACGCCTTCGGCGAGAACTACGTGCAGGAAGCGCTGGCCAAGATGCAGGCGCTGCAGCACCTGGCGCTCGAATGGCACCTGATCGGCCACCTGCAGTCGAACAAGGCCGATGCCGTGGCCAGCCATTTCGACTGGGTGCAGAGCGTCGACCGCCCCAAGCTGGTGACCGCGCTGGCACGCCATCGCCCGGCCGCGCGCGGCCCACTGAACGTACTGATCCAGGTCAACATCGACGACGAATCCAGCAAGCATGGCTGTGCACCGCAAGAAGTGGATGCACTGGCCGCCGCAATTGCCGCCGAACCCACCCTGCGCCTGCGCGGACTGATGGCGATTCCCGCGCCATGGCCCGAGGCCGAGCGCCGTCGGGATGCATTCGTGCGCATGCGCACACTTTTCCAGTCGCTGGCTGCCCAGCACGCGCAGATCGACACGCTGTCGATGGGCATGAGCAGCGACTACGCCGAAGCCATCGCCGAGGGCGCCACCCTGGTGCGCATCGGCACCGCCCTGTTCGGCGCGCGACCGCGCCCGGCCTGATTTACCAAGGAGACTTCCATGGCAGCTGATTCCATCACCTTCATCGGCGGCGGCAACATGGCGCGCAGCCTGATCGCCGGCCTGATCCGCCAGGGCGTGCCGGCGGCGCACATCCACGTGGCCGAACCGGTGGCCGCACTGCGCCAGTCACTGGCCGCCGACTTCGGCGTGCAGGTGCATGACAACGCCGCCGATGCCGCCGCGCAGGGCCGCACCTGGCTGCTGGCGGTGAAGCCGCAGGTGCTGCGTGAGGTCTGCCAGTCGCTGCAGGCACTGGCGCAGGCGAAGCGCCCGCTGGTGGTATCGATCGCCGCCGGCATCACCAGCGCGCAGCTGGAACGCTGGCTGGGCGGCAACCTGCCGGTGGTGCGCGCGATGCCCAACACCCCCGCCCTGCTTGGCGCCGGCGTGACCGGCCTGTACGCCACGCCCTCGGTGGATGCGCAGCAGCACGCGCAGGCCGAACAGGTGCTGGCCAGTGCCGGGCGCACGGTGTGGATCGACAGCGAGTCGCTGATGGATTCGGTCACCGCCGTATCCGGCAGCGGCCCGGCCTATGTGTTCCTGCTGGCCGAAGCGATGGAAGCGGCGGGGATCGCCCAGGGCCTGCCGGCCGACGCCGCGCGCACGCTGGTGGTGCAGACCCTGCTGGGCGCCTCGCGCATGCTCGATGAGGCTGGTGAGAGCCCGGCGGAACTGCGTCGCCGCGTGACCTCGCCGAACGGAACCACCCAGGCCGCGATCGAGAGCTTCCAGGCCGGTGGCTTCGAGGCCCTGGTGGACACCGCACTGCGCGCCGCGCAGGTGCGCGGGCAGGAGTTGTCTGCGGCGAATGATTGATCCCGAGGTATGCCGACCAACGGTCGGCACACACCGTCATCCACGCATGGCGCAGATGTTCATCGCCCCAATGTGGTCATGACGAAATCGACGAAGCACTGCAACCGCGGGCGCGGCCTGCGGTCGGGCAGGTAGATCAGGTGCATCGGCCGCGGTTCGGGCAGGTAGTCGCGCAGCAGCGGCTTCAACCGCCCTGCTGCAATCTCCCCCGCCAGCAGCGCGGTCGGCTGCAGCACCAGCCCTGCTCCGGCCACCGCCGCTTCGCGTAGCGCCAACCCATCGTTGCAGGTCAGGCGCGCCTCCCAATCCACCTGTTCGCCGTTGGCCAGCTGCCAACCATGGCCGCCGCGCCAGGCCAGGTGGCTGAGGCAATCATGCCCCTGCAGATCCGCGGGCGTACGCGGCGTGCCGCGCCGGCGCAGGTAGGACGGCGCCGCACACAGGCTCATCGCATACGGTGGCAGCGGCCGCGCCACCACCTCCTGCGACGGCAGTGGCCCGACCCGGATCGCCACGTCGAAGCCGTCCTCGATCAGATCCACACGGCGGTTGCTCAGATCCAGTTCGACGTTCAGCTGCGGCTGCGCGCGCAGCAGGCCGGCCAGTTGTGGCGCCAGCACGCAGCTGCCCCAGGTGGTGGGTGCGCTGACCCGCAGCAGCCCGCGCGGTTGAACCTGCAGGCCGGCCACGTCGGCTTCGGCCTGCTGCACCTGCTCCAGCACCTGCCGGCACCCGGCCAGGTAGGCACTGCCGGCTTCGGTCAGGCGCTGGCGGCGGGTGTTCCGTTGCAGCAACGCGGTGCCCAGGTGCGCCTCCAGCTGCTGGATGTACTTGCCGACCATCACCGCCGACACCTGCAGCTGTTCGGCGGCCGCTGCAAAGCTGCCACGCTCGGCCACGGCGACGAAAGCCTGCATGCAGCGAAGGGTATCCATTGCTAATCCAGAGTTAGGAATCTGCGAAGCATACGCCGCTTACCTAACCCCACTGTGACGGCGCAGACTGCGCTCACTCCCTCACGCAAGGAACGGCCATGAAGATCCTCCTCGTCGGTGCCAGCGGCACCCTCGGCCAGGCAGTCGCCCACCAGCTCGGCCAACAGCATCAGATCCTCGCCGCCGGCCGCAACAGCGGTGAGCTGCGCGTCGACCTGACCGACGACGCCAGCGTCGCCGAACTGTTCGCGCGTACCGGCCCGGTCGATGCGGTGATCTCAACCGCTGGCAAGCTGCACTTCGGCCCGCTGCAGGAGATGACGCCCGAGCAGTTCAACATCGGCCTGCAGGACAAGCTGCTGGGCCAGGTGCGGCTGGCACTGGCCGCGCAGCACCACCTCAACGCCGGCGGTTCGATCACCCTGACCAGCGGCATCGTCAGCGCACAGCCGATCCGCGATGGCGTCAACGCCACTGCAGTGAATGCCGCACTGGAAGGCTTCGTGCGCGCCGCCGCACTGGAGCTGCTGCCGCGCGGCCTGCGCATCAACGTGGTCAGCCCGAACGTGCTGATCGAATCGATGGCTGCCTACGGCCCCTACTTCCCTGGCTTTGAAGCGGTAAGCGCGCAACGCGCCGCACTGGCCTTCCAGCGCGCAGTGGAAGGCATCCAGAGCGGCGAAACGATCACGGTCTGGTAAGAAAAAAGGGGACGGAGGGGATTAAGTCGTTTGTGCATTAACGACTTAATCCCCTCCGTCCCCTTTTCGCGGGTCACTCCCAGCGCATCGGGCCGTCGCCGCGTTCGCCGAGGACGTCTTCGGGGTTGGCCAGGCGGCAGCGCTGCAGCGACAGGCAGCCGCAGCCGATGCAGCCGGTCAGTTCGTCGCGCAGCAGTTGCAGCATGTGGATGCGTTCTTCCAGCTCGGTGCGCCAGCGCGCGGACAGCCTGGCCCAATCGGCCTTGGTCGGTGCGCGCCCCTCGGGCAGGCTTTCGAAGGCGCGGCCGACCGCTTCCAGCGGCATGCCCACGCGCTGCGCGACGCGGATCACGGCCAGCCGGCGCAGCACGTCACGGCTGTAGCGGCGCTGGTTGCCCGAGGTGCGCAGGCTGCTGATCAGCCCCTTGCGCTCGTAGAAATGCAGCGCGGAAACCGCCACGCCACTGCGCTGGGCGACTTCGCCCACGCTCAGTTCCTGGGACACCATTGCTTGACCTCAACTGCTGTTGAGGTGTCATGCTGCTATCTTCGCCGCCAGTTGACAAGCGCGGCCCGCATCTGACCCGTATGACCCCGAGCCTCTCGCCCGCCGACGCCATCGCATCGTCCGATACGTCGATCCTGTCCCCGCGCTACCGCGCCACCACCATCGGCATGGTGGCGCTGGTCGCGCTGCATGCCTTCGAGGCCCTGGCGGTGGCAGCCGCCATGCCCACCGTGGCCGAAGCGCTGGACGGCCTGCGCCTGTATGCGCTGGCGTTCGGCGGTACCCTGGCCACCAGCGTGATCGGCATGACCCTGGCCGGACGCTGGGCCGACCGCCATGGGCCCGCCAGGCCGCTATGGTACGGCCTGGCCTGCTTCGTGCTGGGCCTGCTGCTGGCCGGCTTTGCGATGCGCATGGGCATGCTGGTGGCCGGGCGCCTGCTGCAGGGCCTGGGTGCGGGCGCGATCTCGGTTTCACTGTACGTGATGGTCGGGCGCAGCTATCCCGAACACCTGCGCCCGAAAGTATTCGCCGCGTTCTCGGCCGGCTGGGTGGTGCCTTCGATGGTCGGCCCGGCGTTGAGCGGCCTGATCGTGCAGCACCTGGGCTGGCGCTGGGTGTTCCTGGCGGTGCCATTGCTGGCGGTTCCGGCGGCCCTGCTGCTGCGCCCCGCGCTGGCGCGCATGCAGCGCAGTCCTGCCAGCACCGCCGACGATGGACGCGGCAAGGTGGTGCGCTGGGCCAGTGGCGCCTCGCTGGCCGCGTTGCTGCTGTACTTCGGCGGTCAGCAACAGGGCCTGCCCGCCCTGCTCTGCATCGGTGTGGCGATGCTGGCGCTGCTGCTCTGCGTACATCGACTGCTGCCGGCCGGCACACTGGTCCTGCGTCGTGGCCTGCCCAGCGTGATCGCGCTGCGTGGCATCGCTGCGGCCGCGTTCTTTGCCTGCGAGGCCTACCTGCCGTTGCTGCTGCAGCGCGAACGTGGCCTTTCGCCCAGTTGGGCCGGTGCCGTGCTCAGTCTTGGCGCACTGGGCTGGTTCGCCGGCTCGTGGCTGCAGGGCCACCAGCAGCGTGGCTGGTCACGCCAGCAACTGCTGCAGGCCGGCACGACGATGATGACGGTCGGCATCGCCGCCACGCTGGCAGTGCTGTTCAACGTGGTGCCACTGCCGGTGTCGCTGCTCGGCTGGGCCGTGACCGGCTTCGGCATGGGCATGATCTATGCAAGCCTGTCGGTGCTGACGCTGTCGCTGTCGGCGCCGCAGGAGCAGGGTGCCAACACCTCGGCACTGCAGCTGAGCGAGGCCCTGTCGGTGACCACCGCGCTGGCGGTCTCCGGTGCATTGTTCGCATTGTTCGTGGAAAGCGCCCCGCACACCGGCTACCTGCTGTGCCTGGCCATCACCTTCGGCCTGGCGGTGTTGGCCACGGTGATCGCGCGACGGGTGTAGCGCCGCCGGAGGGATTCCGCCGGGCCACGCCCGGCGAACGCAGCGGTCAGGGTGTTCTGTCGGCTCCCACATCATCAATGTCCCGGTGCAGGATGCGCCGCACTTCCAGCACTGCCTGCGGGGTCTCCTGCACACTGTGGCCGGAAATGATCACCTTCTCCGACAACGCACCCGGCAGGTGCGCGCTCCAGTACGGCACCAGCCCGTCATCGGACTTCTCCACCGGCAGCTCCGGTTTGCGCTGGGCGATGATCGAGTGGTACTTCAGGCCGGCTTCGATCGGCAACTGTGCGGCGGCCTTCACGAACGGATCGCTGGCCTTGAGGTTGTCGATGCTGTTCGGGATCTTCGGCTTGGCGGTGCCGTCGACCTGCTGCTCGGCCTGTGCCAGCGCCATGAATACATCCTCGAACTTGCCGAGGATGGTCAGCGGCAAGCGTACCAGGCGCCCGATCAGGCGCCCGACCTTGTTGCCGGCGATATCCGTGCCCTGGTGCGGCGCGGCGATGAAGATCGCGCGTTCCACGTTCGGCTGCGCCTTGAAATGCAGCAGTGGCCCCAGCTTGTTCTGCACGCGCTTCAGCCGTTCACCCTTCAGGTCGTAGTTGGCCAGCAGGTCGTTCCACAGCACGTCGCCCGAATCGCTCACCAGCAGCCGGGCCAGTACGCCGCCCATGCTGTGGCCGATGTAGACCATGTCCTTCGATGCAGGCGTACTGCCGTTGGGATCGAAGTGCTTCAGCGTGTCGTTGAACGCATTGGCGATCTCGTAGCGGTTCAGCGCGATCGGTGCATTGGTCGGGTAATAGACCTGCCACACCTGGAACTGCTGGCGCAGCTCGGGGTCGCCCATGATCTCGTTGGCCAGGTTCACCCAGGCTTCCGGGCTGCTGGCCAGGCCGTGCAGCATGAAGATGATGCGGCGGTTGGGGTCCCACGGCTGCATCAGGTAGATGTGCGGTTCGCCGATGCCCTCGCTCATGCCGAACAGGGTGCGCAGCGACTGCCTGGCGAAGCCACTCTGTGCCAGCCACAGGCCGTAGGCGGCAGTGAAGTTGCCGGCCAGCGGCACCTGTTCGCCGTGCAGGGTGATGCGCTCGGTGGCTTCCGGCGAATAGGCATCCAGCTCGACCCGGCGCGTGCGCATCACGTCTTCCAGGCTGCTGCCCTCGAAACGCAGCAGTGCGGTGACGTTGATCGAGGACATCTCACTGAACTCGGGCACCGAATCGTCATGGCGATGACGACGGCCGCGCCGCTCGTCGTCCCCATCGTCCGATGCCGTTTCGGCCTTCGGACCATCGGCTGCGATCACCGGTGCGACCAGCTTCGGCGGGTCCATCACCATCACCAGTTCGGCACCGAAGCCATCGCGGCGATAGGTGCTGCGCAGGCCGACGAAGCTGACCGTTCCCGCCGGCACCAGCTGCGCGGGAATGCTCTTCAGGTTCAGCTGCTGGTAGTTGGAGGCCAGCGACCAGCTACCGACCGTGAGCGGCTTCGTGTAGTCCTCGCCGGCCAGCGCCGCCGCGCGTGCGCGGACGAACAGCACCACCGCCGCCTTCTCGGCGGCGTAGTTGTAGTAGTCGCGCACCTGCGTCTGCCGGTCCTCGAAGGCACGGTCGGACGGCGAGCGGCCGCTGTAGAACAGGTACGCATAGGCGTAACGCGCGGCTTCCAGCCAGGCATCCAATGCCGCATCACTCATCGGCGGATCGCCGGCAGCGGTCTTCTTCGGGGTCAGCGCCAGCGCTGCCTTCACCCACAGTTCGGACAGCGCCGACAACCGCTGTTCGACATTGAGGTCATCGGTCATCAACAGCGTGCTGCGGCAGACCAGGAAGTCCTTCTCGCACTGTGATTCGTCCAGGCCCGCTGCGCTGAGCGTTTCGCGCGCGGCCGGGCTGAGCTTGCCGGTGTTGAGCACGTCCGCGCGCTTGTTGACCAGCGAATCGCTGGATTTGACCTGCTTGACGGTAACCATCGCACAGCCGCTGCTGCCCAGCAGCAGGAAGGCGGCGAACAACACCGGCAGCAGCCGCTGCCAGCGGGTCAGAAAGAGTTGGTTCATTACTGCGGGTCCTGCTCGGTGCCGGGCACGCCCTGGCGGATCACGGTGGAGAAATTGGCGCCATCACCGAGATCCAGCGCGCGCTGTGTGATGCGGCCCTTGGCATGCAGTTCGGTGTACGGCACGCCCGGCGTGAGCGCACCGACTTCCTGCGCGTACTCGGCCAGGTAACCGGACAGCAGCAGGCGGTAATCCAGCGGAAGGCGCGGTGCGATGTGGCGGGCCAGGTCGAATACGATCGTGGTGCAGTTGCTGGTCAACGTGTTGTAGAAGCCGGGCTTCGCATCGAGTTCGCGGGCCTGCGCGATGTACGCAGCAAACAGCTCCTTCAGCTGCGCGCGGTCCATGCCATGCAGACGGTACAGGTAGACGTCCTCGCCACGCGCGTTGGTGCGTGTGCGGATGATGTCGGTCTCCTCCGAAGCCACCAGGGTCATCTCGAACTTGCGGAAGAAGCCGCCCAGCGCCGAGAACGATTCACCGCGCTCCTTGCGGATCTCCAGCGAGAACACCACGTGGCGACCGTCCTCGAAGCCGAACGAGATCAGGGTGTGGGCGATGGCCGGGCCCATCCAGTACGACAGCACCAGATCGGCCGAGCGCAGCTGGTCCAGGTCGTACTCGCGGCGCACCCAGTGCGCGTCGTAGTCGGTTTCGGTGCGCCAGCTGAAGTCACGCACGTTGTCCAGCACGACGTGGCGGCCATCGAAGGACACCACGTGCAGGCGCTGGGCCACGTCATCGGCCCACAACCGGTCCTGGCGCGGGGTCAGCAGCAGCCACCACAGGCCGGCCAGTGCCAGCGATGCCCCGAACGCCAGACCCAGGCGGCGCGAGGCACGGCCCCGCGCAACCCGCCACGACGCCCACAGCGCAACCAGCAGCCACAGCCCGGCGACGCCCGCGGCCAGCCAGCCCGGCCCCGGCAACTGATAGGCCAGCAGCCCGGTCACCCACAGCGCCAGCAGCGCCATGACACTTCCTGTCATCCATCGTCCTGCGGCTTTCACTGGCATCCTGTCGCGGTCTTGAAGCCGCATAGTTAGCCACAAGCGGGTTCACCGTGGCATCTACGGCCCGTTCAGGCAGGCCGGCGCACCGTCGGCGGCGGCCTCTGCGGCCAGGTTCACCTCACAGGAGCAACGATGGGCATCACTTCCGTGGCCGGCGTTCCGGTCCAACCCCAGCACCGTGCGACCTGCCACTGCGGCACGGTCGAGCTGCTGCTGGACCTGCCGGACGGCATCGTCGATCCCCGCCGCTGCGACTGCTCGATGTGCCGGCGCCGTGGCGCCATTGCCGCCAGCGTCACCCGCCAGGGCCTGCAGGTGGTACGCGGGCAGCATCACCTGCAGAAGTACCAGTTCAACACCCATGTGGCCGAGCACTACTTCTGCGGTGTGTGTGGCATCTACACCCACCACCGGCGCCGCTCCAACCCCGACCAGTACGGCTACAACGTGGCCTGCCTGGAAGGCATCGACCCGTTTGCACTGGGCATCATTCCGGTGAACGACGGGGTCAACCACCCCGCCGACCGACTAGCCTAGTGACGCGTGCGCCGTGGTGGTGCGGCAACCTTCTGCCACGGTGCCATGCCACTGCGGCCAGCCCGCGCGGGCCGCTTCAGCCACGGCCGGCGCGGTGTGGCCTGCGCCTGGACCGTGACCGGGGGAGGCAGAGGTCTACGGCCAGGCCAGAGATGATCGAGCAGCCACATGGCAGGTCTCCGTGGGGGACGGGGACGACCAAGCCTAGACCCGGGTGGGCATAGGCTGCGTGAGCGGGACACGACAACGGGATGACGGCGAAGGCGGGCGATGAGCCTGCTACGCAGTACGCCCGACCAACGCGTCTTTACGTTTCCGCAGCAACAGGTGCAACAACACAGCACATGCGGCGGTCAGCAGCGCCAGTACACGCAGCAGTGTTGCCAGCGCCTCACTACTGGCGTGCTGCAGCTGCATGCGGCTCATCGCCGGTAGCAGTGCCTGCGCCTGTTCCCATGCCCCCGTGGCCAGATAGGCACCGGCACGCGCCAGCGATGCCGGCGATGCTCCCTGCAGCTGATGACCGGTCAACAGCGCAAGCAAGGCCGTCACCGCGGCCAGTGCAATGCCCTCGCCCGCCACCCGCACGGTTCCGAAGATGCCGGCGGCCATGCCCGCACGCTGCACCGGTACCACGCTGACCGACAGCCCATCCATCAAGCCCCACGGCAACGCCGTCCCAGCGCCGACCAGCATCAGCAACGGTACCCACTGAGACGGCGACGGGTGCGATGCCTGCCGCGACAGCAGGTACAGGCCAGAGGCACAGACCAGCAGTCCCAACGTGCAAAGCCGCGCACTTCCCACGCGCTCCGCCCAGCGCGCGGCCAGCAAGGGCAGCGCCAGCATCGGCGCAGACAAGGCCAGCATCTGCAGCCCGACCAATGTCGTGCTCTGTCCATGCACGCCCAGCAACTGCAGAGGCAGTACCACCAGCAGCACCACGTAGCCGAAACAAGTCGCGACCGGCAGCAGCTGGACACCCAGGAACGCCGGTTGCGCGAACAACGAGAGGTCCAGCAACGGTGAGCGGTGCCGTCGTTCGATGCAGACGAACACCCCGCCCAGCAACAGCGTCGCCAGCAGCGCCAGTTGCACGCGCATGGCATGCAGGCCAAATTCACCCAGCCACAGCAGAGCCAGGGTCAACGCCGCCAGCATCAGGCTGAAGCCCAGCATGCCGCCAACATCCAGCCGCCCGCGTTCGCCATGGCTTTCAGGCAACGCGCGCGCGCCCAGTGCGAAGGCGGCCAACGTCAGCACGCCGCCCGCGGCGAACACACTGCGCCATCCCAACGCCTGCAGCAGCAGGCCCGCGAGCAGCGGCCCCAACGCCAGCCCTGTGCCGAACGTCGTGCCCAGCAGCGCAAAGACCCGGGCACGCGCCGGCCCCTGCCAGGCTTGTGCCAGCAGCGCCGTGCCGGATGCCAACGCCGCTGCGGCGGCAACGCCCTGCAACCCGCGCGCCAGATCCAGCCAGAGCAGCGTGGGAGCAAGGTAGACGACAACCGTGGCGATGGTGAAACCCGCCGTGCCCAGCAGGAACAATCGTCGTCGACCATAGCGGTCGGCCAGGCCACCGGCAGCAAGCAACAAGCTGCCGAAGGTGAGCATGAAGGCGTTGGTCACCCAGGCCAGCGCCATGGGCGACGACGCCGCGGAACGGGCCAGTGCGGGCACCGCCACCGCACCGGCCGAGAAGGACAACGGCAACGCAAGTGCGGCCAGGCAGACGGCAAGCAGGGTCCAGCGCTGCTGCGTCTTGACAGGTAAGGGGAGCATCGAAACCGGGGCCATGCCGGCCTCCATCCATCAGGGGTATTGATGATGGGCAGGCCGCTATTCCTGAAAAACAGGCTGGATGGACGTTGATTACAGCCAGATGTGCCGCAATCATGCCTACATGGACTCCATCTCTGCCCTGCTCGCCTTCGTCCGCACCGCGGAGGCCGGCAGCATCGTTGGTGCTGCACGTGTACTCGGCCTGTCCGCGTCGGCGGTCGGCAAGCGCATCGCCCGCCTTGAACAGGAACTCGGCACGCGCCTGTTCCAGCGCACCACCCGCCGCGTGCACCTCACCGACGAAGGCGAACTGCTGCTGCAGCGCTGCCGGCGTGCGCTGGATGAGCTTTCCGAAGCTCAGGCCGACCTGGCGCAGCGCCAGCACGCACCCAGTGGACTGCTGCGTATCGGCCTGCCCACCATCGGCTACCGCTTCCTGTTGCCGGTACTGCCGGGGTTCCAGCAGCGCTACCCGCAGGTGCAGCTGGAACTGGACTTCAACGACCGCATCGTTGATGTGGTCAGCGAAGGTCTGGATGCGGTGATACGCAGCGGTGAACTGGCCGATTCCAGCCTCACCGCACGGCGGCTGGGCGGGTTTCGTTTCGTGCTCTGTGCGGCGCCTGGTTACCTGCAGGCGCACGGTACTCCCGGCGATGTGGGCGACCTGCGCCTGCATGCCGCGCTGCGCTTCCGTTACCCCACCACCGGAAAACTGCACCCGTGGCAGCTGCCGGGCATCGAAGGCGATGCCGGAGCGCGCCTTCCCACGGCGATGACCTGCAACAACATGGAGGCCGTGCTGGCCGCTGCGATCGGTTGCATGGGCCTGGCCTGGATGCCTGACTTCCTCGCAGCCGACGCGATGGCCGATGGCCGTCTGCAACAGGTGCTGCCTGCACTGCCCACGCACCCGGGGCAGTTCTCGCTGCTATGGCCCGGCGGGCGCCATCCCAGTGCACGCCTGCGGGTGTTCATCGACTATGCCGTTGCGCATCTGTTCCAGGGCGCCCCGGAAAAGGGGACGGAGGGGATTAAGTCGTTTCAGGCACAGTAGGGCCGATTACGACTTAATTCCCTCCGTCCCCTTTTTCGTTCAGCGGCTGAAGCGGCGGGCGCCTGCCACGCAGATCACCGCGACCACGGTCACCAGCACCATGCTGAGGCTGACCGATTCGTGCAGCAGCAGCGCGGCCAGGGCCAGGCCGAAGAAGGGCTGCAGCAGCTGCAGCTGTCCGACGGCGGCGATACCGCCCTGGGCCAGACCGCGGTACCAGAACAGGAAGCCGATCAGCATGCTGAACACTGCCACGTAGCCCAGCGCCCACCACGCCGAGGCACCGACCGCGGTGAACGAGGCCGGACGCATCAGCACCGCCAGCGGCAGCATCACCGGCAAGGCCAGCAGCAACGCCCAGCTGATCACCTGCCAACCGCCGAGATGGCGGGCCAGCCGGCCACCTTCGGCATAGCCCAGCCCGCACACCACGATCGCCGCCAGCATCAGCAGGTCGGCCTGCAACGATGCCTCGATGCCGTTGCGCACCGCATAGCCGACCACGCAGGCACTGCCCAGCAACGAAAACAGCCAGAACGCCGGGCGCGGCCGATCGCCACCGCGCAGCACGCCGAACACCGCAGTGCTCAACGGCAACAGGCCGAGAAACACGATGGTGTGCGCCGACGATGCGTGGCGCAGCGCGAGTGCGGTCAACAACGGAAAGCCGACTACCACCCCGAGGCTGACCACTGCCAGGCCTGGCAGGTCACTGCGCCGCGGCCACGGCTGGCGCAGCAGAAGGAGCAGGCCGAGGCCGAGCACGGCGGCAATGGTGGCGCGCGCAGCAGTGACGAATCCGGCATCCAGCTGCAGCACTGCCAGGCGGGTGGCCGGCAGGGAGCCGGCGAAGATCACCACACCGATGAAGCCATTGATCCAACCGCTCGCCGACCGTTCCACGCCTGTACTCCTGAAGGTGCCGGACGATGCCCGGCTGGACCTGCATGGAAGCATCCGGCGCGGGAGGACCCCAGCTACAATCCAGTACAGTCGCAAGTAACTGTACTGCCCACACTTCCACTACGGTTCCGCCATGCCGCGTCCGCTCACACGCATCGAAGCGGTCATCCAGACCGTCCGCACCCGCATCAGTGCACGGCTGGATGGCCCCGGCTCCCGCCTGCCTTCGGTACGTGCGCAGGCGGCGATGATGGGAGTTTCAGTCTCCACCGTGGTCGAGGCCTACGAGCGCCTGGCGGCCGAAGGCCTGATCAGTGCGCGCGCAGGCTCGGGCTTCTACGTCAGTGGCCCGGCCGCACCGCTGGCGCTGGCCGAGATGGAGCCGCGGCTGGACCGCGCAGTGGATCCGCTCTGGGTATCACGGCAATCGCTGGAAACGCCCGCGGGCCACCTCAAGCCAGGTTGCGGCTGGATGCCCAGTGACTGGCTGTATCACGATGGCGTGCGCCGCGGCCTGCGCCGGCTGGCACGTGCCGATGCTGTGCAACTGGTCGACTACGCCGGCCCGCTCGGGCTTCCCGCATTGCGCCAACTGCTGCAAAGGCGCAGCGCGGCGCTGGGCATTGATGCAGCGATGGAGCAGATCCTGCTGACCGAATCCGGTACGCATGCAGTCGATCTGCTCTGCCGCTTCCTGCTCAAACCCGGCGACTGCGTGCTGGTGGATGATCCGAGCTACTTCAACTACCACGCGCTGCTGAAGGCGCACCAGGTGCAGGCCATCGGCGTGCCGTACACGCACAGCGGTCCGGACCTGGGGGCGTTCGCGCAAGCCCTGCAGGCGCATTCGCCGCGGCTGTACATCACCAATTCCGGGTTGCACAACCCGACCGGCGCGGTGCTTTCCGCGAGCACCGCACACCGCCTGCTGGGCCTGGCCGAACGCAACGAACTGATCATCGTCGAGGATGACATCTTCGCCGACTTCGAACTGCAGCCGGCACCGCGGCTGGCCGCGCTCGATGGACTGTCGCGGGTGATCCACGTCGGCAGTTTCTCCAAGACGCTGTCGGCAGCGTCGCGCTGCGGCTATATCGCTGCACGCCACGACTGGATAGAGGCATTGACCGACCTGAAGCTGGCGACCAGCTTCGGCGGTGGCCATCTGGCCGCGCAGTTGATGCACATCGCGCTGACCGACAGCGGTTACCGCCGCCACATGCAGTCGATACGTTCGCGCCTGGCCGATGCGCGCCGGCACACACTGCGGAAACTGCAGACGCTGGGCATCACCCCGTGGCTGCAGCCGGAAGCCGGCCTGTTCCTGTGGTGCCAGCTGCCCGATGGCCGCGACGCCGCCGCACTGGCGCGGCAATGCCTGCGCGAGGGCATCGTGCTGGCGCCGGGCAACGCCTTCAGCCAGTCGCAGCGCGCAGCCGACTATGTACGTTTCAACGTTTCGCAGTGCCAGGACCCGAGGATCTGGCAGGTACTGGCGCGGGTACTGCGTTGAGCGGGATGCAAGCCAGCCAGCGCAGGCAGGAGCGTCCAGCGGCAAAGGCACTTGCATGCCACGGTACAGTGGTATGTCCCTGTTGCAGGAATGCACCCATGTCTTCGTTTTCCGATCCGCAGGCGGTGGCCCGCTATGCCGAGGCGCCGCTGCGCCAGGTGCCGGGCTTCCTCGCCCTGCAGCAGATGAGCAGGCTGCTGCTGGCCGAACGCGTCCCCGCGCAGGGTCGCGTGCTGGTGCTGGGAGCCGGTGGCGGGTTGGAACTGAAGGCCTTCGCTGAAGCACAACCGGGCTGGCAGTTGCTGGGCGTGGACCCGGCCGCACCGATGCTGGCCCTGGCCGAACAGACACTGGGCCCGCTGATGTCGCGCGTGCAGCTGCTGGAGGGCTACATCGACGACGCGCCCGATCTGCGCTTCGATGGTGCCAGCTGCCTGCTGACCCTGCACTTCCTCGACGCCGGGCAGCGACTGCACACACTGCGCGAGCTGCACCGGCGCCTGCATCCCGGCGCGCCGCTGGTAGTGGCCCACCACAGCGTGCCGCAGGATCCGGTCGGCAAGCGGCGCTGGTTGCAGCGCTACGCAGCGTTCGCCGAAGCCTCGGGGGTTGCCCGCGCCGATGCGCAGCGCGCGATCGAAGCCATTGCCGAACGATTGCCGCTGCTGGCGCCCGAACAGGAAGTGGCACTGCTGCAGGAGGCCGGCTTCGACGATGTGGAACTGTTCTATGCCGGCTTCAGCTTCAAGGGCTGGGTGGCGTACGCCAGGTGATGCCTACGGCACCACGGTGATGCCGATGCGCTGCATCAACAGCGCCACCTGCTGCACATCCAGCGTGGCGCCACGCAGGTTGGTGCTGCGCAGGTCCAGCTCGCCCAACTCGGAGTTGGTCAGGTCGCAGTCGGTGAAGTTGGCGCTGTTCCAGTCGATGCCCTCGAACTGGCCGCCGGACAGGTCCGAGCCAGCGAAGCTGGCGCCACTCACATTCGCGCCATCCCAGCGGTTTTCCCATAGCTCGCACTTTTCCAGCGTCACCCGCGAGAAATTGGCATAGCGCAGGTTCGACTTCTTGATGAAGGCACTGCAGAACCAGCTGCGCGTGGTGATCTGGTTCATGAAGCTGGCGTTGCTGAAGTCCGCGCCCTGCGCACGGCATTCGCTGATCTCCAGGCCCAGCGCCTTGATGAAATTGAAGTGGCACATGCTGATGTCGCAGCTGCGGAAGCTGGCTTCCTTAAGCGTGGCGCCGTTGAAGCGACAGCCGGCACGGCTGTCGGCATCGTAGAAGCTGCAGTTGATGAACTCGGTGGCGGTCAGGTCCGCGCCGGAGAAATCGCACTCCTGGAACTGCTGATCGACCACCTTCTGGCCGGTGTACTGGTCCGCGCCGATGCGCAGCTTGCGGTGAACGGTGGGGGACATCAGGGATTCCATGCCAGGTGCCCCGCCATGATGCCGGGCTGCGAGGGCGATCCATAGACCCCGGGCGCTGGCGGGTTCACCGGCAGTCCAGCCGTCCTGTGCCCGCTTCGGCCCAATGCACGTTATTGCATGTTTATGCACGAATGTGCAGACTTGCGTCATGAGCTCCGATCCCAGCCCACTTCCCGCCCAGCGCACCCGGCAGATCCTCGAGGAACTGCGCGAGCAGGGCCGCGTGGTCGCCGCCGAACTGGCCCGCCGCTATGCCGTCTCTGAAGATTCGATCCGCCGCGACCTGCGCGAACTGGCCACCCAAGGCCTGTGCCAGCGTGTCTACGGCGGCGCCGTGCTGCCGCCACCCAAGGAACGCCCGCTGCGCGAGCGCCTGACCCGCGACCGCGGCGACAAGGCCGAGCTCGCCGCCCGCGTCTGCGCGCTGCTGCAACCCGGCCAGGTCGTACTGATCGATGCCGGCTCGACCAATCTGGCGATCGCCCAGCAGTTGCCGGCCGCTATCGGGCTGACGGTGATCACCAATGCCCCGCAGATCGCCACCGCCGCCAGCCTGCTTGAAGGCACCTCTGTGCAGCTGATCGGCGGCCGCCTGGCCAGCGGTGGCGGTGCGGTCGGTGCCGAAGCGATGGCCCAGGTGCAGCGCCTGCGTGCCGATGTGTACCTGCCCGGCCCCTGCGCGGTGGACGGCGATACGGGTGTGTGGGCGATGGATGCGGAAGAAGCCACGCTGAAGCGCGCGATGGTGGCGTGCAGCAGCCGCGTCATCGTTGCCGCTACCACTGAAAAGCTCGGTGCCCGCGGCAACTGGCAGATCGCCAGCCTGGACGAGATTGACGACCTGGTGCTGACCACCACCGCACCGCCGGCCCTGGCAGCACGCTTCCGCGCCGCCGGTATCGCGGTGCACCCCACGCCCCCCTGACCGTACCGCTCATGCCCCTTGCCAACCGCGCGCGTGCCGAACAGCACGCGACCCGCGCTGCGTTCTTCATTCCCGGTTTCGCCACCGCGCTGTGGGCCACCCTGGTGCCATTCGCCAAGGCGCGCACCGACATCAACGACGCCACGCTGGGGCTGGTGCTGCTCTGCCTCGGTGCCGGTTCGCTGTTGGCGATGCCGTTGTCCGGCGTGCTGGCCGCGCGCCTCGGTTGCCGCCGGGTGATGGTGGCCAGCAGCCTGCTGATCTGCCTGACCGTGCCCGGCCTGGCACTGGCCGGATCAGCCTGGACGCTGGGCGTGGTGCTGTTCGTGTTCGGTGCGGCCGTGGGTGCGATGGACTGCACGATGAACGTGCAGGCCGTCATCGTCGAGCGCGAAGCACGGCGCGTGATGATGTCCGGCTTCCATGCCTTCTTCAGCATCGGCGGCTTCCTCGGTGCGGCCACCATGACCGTGCTGCTGTCCGCACAGTTGCCGCCCTTGGCATCGGTGCTGATCGGTGTCGGCGCCATGCTGCTGGTGATGCTGTTGTCGGCGACGTACTGGCACAGCGAACGCATTCCGCACGACACGCCGATGCTGGCCCTGCCACATGGCATCGTGCTGTTCATCGGCGTGCTGGCCTTCGTTGCCTTCCTCGGCGAAGGCGCGATGCTGGACTGGAGCGCGGTGTTTCTCAGCGATGTGCGTCGCGTCGACGCCAGCCTCGCCGGTATCGGCTATGTGACCTTCACCCTGACCATGACCGTCGCGCGGCTGTTCGGCGATGCACTGGTGGCACGCGTGGGTCGCCAACGCGCGATCGTGTCCGGTGCTCTGCTTGCCGCCGCTGGCGTTCTGGTGCTGACCCTGGTCACGCCGTGGCAGGCGTCACTGATCGGCTATGTGCTGGTCGGCCTCGGTTGCGCCAACATCGCACCCGCGCTGTTCTCGCTGGCCGGCCACCAGACCCGCGTGCCCGGGGCCCTGGCAATCACCGCCGTTTCCACGCTGGGCTTTGCTGGCATCCTTGCCGGACCGGCGCTGATCGGTTTTGCTGCCAACCACTTCGGCCTTATCGCCGCATTCATCGGCGTGGCCACGGCCTTGTTGCTGGTGGCCGTGTCCACGCGCTGGCTGCGGGTGTAGTCCAGGGCATCAGCGCCGCCTGCGCCGCAGCTTCATCCGCAACCGGCGGTAGCCGATCACCGTGGCCGTCGCGCACAGCGCGGTGCCCGCCAGGCTCAGCAGCAGCAACACAGCCAGCCGGGTGGTGTCCTGACGCAGCATCGCCGGCAGGTCCCAGCTGTGCAGGAAGTAGAACAGCCAGCGCCCCACCCGCTCGCGATGCCCCATCGTCAGCAACGGATCGCCGGTGGCCAGATCGAGGTAGACGCGCGTCGCCTCGGCATCGCCGAAATCCACCACTGCCACCGGGAAGCGGCGTACCGCTGCGCCGTTCATGGCCTCGGGCGCACGCGGATAGAAGTAGGCATCCGCTGCCTGCTGCACCACGAAACCCTGCATCGGCGCATCCGACAGCGCCCGCACCTTCTGCTGCAGCCACGCGGCCGGCAGCAACCGCGCAACCTGCAGATGGCCGTCACCGCTGGACACAATGCGGGTATCGCCCTGCCCGTCCAGCAGCACCGCAAACAGCTCACCACCGATGCGTCGCCACTGGATCTCCACCGGCTTGAACCGCTCGGCGTCGACGGCCGTCAGCAGCGCCGCCGGTTCGCCCAGTGCGCCATCCACCGCGACCGGACCACCGCGATAGCGCCCGCTGTCGATCGCTTCACGCGTGCTGCTGAAGATGCCCAGCGGATTCATCGACATCAGCCCGCTGAAGATCCAGGTGAACACGAAGGCCGCAGCCACCAGCCCGATCAGGTGGTGCCAGCGCATCCACGGCTCGACGTACGGCGTCTTCGCACCGGAACGATAGTGCCCACGGAAGCGCCAGCGCCACATACCGACCACGATGCCGCTGACTGCCGCCACAGTGCACAGCGCGGACAACACGATCACCACCCACGTCCACACTGGGTCCACCGAGTGCATGCGCAGGAAGTACAGCCAGTGCAGCCAGGCGCCCACATAGTTCCAGCGCTGCTGCACATGCGGGGCGTCCAGCACGACTTCACCGGTACGCGAGGACACATACAGGTCGCCCGGCTGCGCGCCGCCCACCTCGACCCGGTACAGCGGTCGATGCACATCCAGTGCACGCGAATGCGTCCAGCGGTCCTCGTCCACGCGCATCGCACCCACGAAGGCCTGGCCGCCGGCGAACTGCGCAGCGGATGCTTCAGCGCGCTGTGCCGACACCGGCAGCAGGGCCTGGCCGGTCACGGCAGACCAGGCGCCCACGTTGCTGCCACTTCGCACCACATACGCTGGCTCGCCACGCAGCGTGGTCAGCGCCACGGCCTCCGGCTCGGCCTGCACGGCGGCTGGCAGTACCGACAGCCCCTGCAGCTCGCGGGCCTCACCCAGCACCGGCAACGCCGCCAGCCGCTCACCGGGTGTCAGCTTCGGGTAGCCGATGAACAGCATCACCATGCCGCTGACAAACCACAGCAGCATCAGCAGGCATCCGCCGATGCCCAGCCAGCGGTGCACCAGGTAGGTCCAGCGCTTGGCGGTGGATCGCAGCGTCATCGCCAGCGCCCTCAGAAGCGATGGTCGACGGAGAATTCGACGCGCCGGTCCGCACCCAGCAGCCACTGCGTGCTGGTGTAGTACGCGGTGGCGTAGTACGCCTTGTCGAACACGTTGAACAGCCGCGCCGACAGCCGCGTGCGCGGTGCCGCCTGCCAGGTCAGTGCCAGGTCGGTGGTGCTGTAGCCGGGCAGCTCCAAGGTGTTGGCGTTGTCGGCGTAGCGCTTGCCGACGTAACGCACACCACCCGCCGCACTCCAGTCCGGTGCAAACCGCCAGCTCAGCCACACATTGGCCAGGCGCTCGGCCACGTTCGGCGGCACGTTGCCATCGCGCGACACCAGCACCGCCGGCGAACCGGTGGTTTCCAGGAAGTCCTCGAACTCGGCCTTCAGCACCGTCGCATTGGCATCCAGCGACCAGTGCGGCGCGAAGTTCCAGTTCAACGACGCTTCAATACCACGCGAGGTCTGGGCCCCCGCCTGCACCCTGCGATCCGGCACCAGCGGGTCGCGGCTGAGCAGCCCGGTCTTGCGGATGCGATACGCCGCCAGCGTCCACTCGCCACCGTCGAAGGCCTGCTTCAGGCCCACCTCGATCTGCCGCCCCTTGGCCAGATCGAACGCACCGTTGGCCGGGCTGATCATCAACAGGCCACTGACCGGATCCGCCGCCTGCGAGAACTGCGCATACAGGCTCAGCGTCGGCTGCAGCGCGAACACCGTGCCTGCACGCCAGCCGGTGCTGCTGTAGGTTTTCGAGAACGCGTTCTGGCCACTGATCAGATCGGTGCGATCGATGCGCGCGCGGTCGTGACGCAGCCCACCCAGTACCGACCAGCGTTCACTCAACACCAGCCGGTCCTCCACGAACAGCGCGTACTGCTCGGCACGGTTGCGATAGCGCGGCAGGTTCGGCGCGTCGCTTGCGAACTGGCCTGGCACCGGATCGAACGGGTCGACCGGACCCGAGCTGCCGGCATAGGTGTTGTTGGTATGCTTGAAGTGCGCGCGGTTGGCGTCCAGGCCCACCGCGAAGTTGTTCTGCAGGCCACCCGCCGTTCCCTGCACACGCAGCGTCGAGGTCAGTCCGGTCTGGTCCTGGTTGTGGGTGATCTCGGTATTGCCAGATCGATCGATCAGGCCGGTAGCGCGGTTGTAGACATAGGCCTCGGCATTGCGCCAATCGCGCTGGCTGTCGATCTGGTAGAGGCGCGTGCGCCATTCCACGTTCGCGTTCGGTGTCCACAGCGCATCAAGCTGGGTCCAGCGGTCGCGGTAGCGGATCTCGCTGTCGTCCACGTTGTAGTTGCGGTGGCGCAGCGCCTCCAGCTGGCGGCCCTCGACCAGCGGCGTGCCGAAGTAGCGCATCGGTTGCTGGTAGCCCTGCGCATGGGTGAGCGTCAGCTGCAGATCCGCACGCGGCTGCCACAGCAACGCACCGGAGAACGTCGCATCGTTGTTGCGGCCACGGTCGACCCAGCCACCGCTGTAGTTGCCACTCACATCCAGCCGGTAGGCCAGCTCGGGCGTCAGCGCGCCACCACTGCCGAAGCCCAGCCGCGCGGTGTCCTCGCTGCCCACGGTTAAGCTGATCTCGTTCTCGATGGCGCCGCGCGTGGGCTTCTTCGGCACGATGTTGATCACGCCGCCGATCGCCCCGTCGCCATGGATGACCGAGGCCGGGCCGCGCAGCACTTCGATGCGCTCGATCGACCAGGTATCGAACGGGAACGTGATGCCCACGCCACCGTACTGGCGCAGCCCGTCGTACAGCCGCATCACCGAAGCAGCATCGGTGAAGCCACGGCTGGACAGCGCACTCAGGCCGTTGCCCGGGTGCGGCATCGCACTGATCGCACCGGCCCGGCTGATCGCATCGTTGAGGTTGCTGTCGCCGCGTTGCTCCAGCTGCTCGCGCGAAATCGCCGTCAGGCTGGCCGGTGTCTGCAACACGCTCAGGCCCAACGCAGAGCCCGCGCTGGCGGTGGACGACAGTTCACCGCTGCGGGTATCGACCACCCGCACGGTCTCCAGCGTGGTCGGTGGGGCCGCGTCAGCGGCAAGTACGGGGGCGGTGTGCAGGAGCAACGCGCACAGGACAGGCAGCGTCGCCCGGCGCAGGCACGCGGAGTTGGGGTTCGTTTTCATTTTTCACGGCATGCAAGGCCACCCCGCAATGGCAAGGCAGCAATCAGAAAGGGACAGACACGCGCGTGCGGGCAGCGGCCGTGGCCGGCAACCTCATAGAAGGAAGATCAATGCAGCGCGCGTGCGGCTCAGGCGGCCATCAAGGCCGGCGGCCCACGCGCTCCCAATGTGCCGCTGATCCGTTGCGGCAACGCCTGCACCGCACCGCGCAGTGCGCGGCACACCGGTGCCATCGGCGCCAACAACAGCACGGCCGCCACCAGCAGGGTGATCAGCCGTGCCGCGATCAGGCAGTAATCGCAGTCCACGCCCATCTCATGATCGGCGTGTGGACCGGCGGGCGGCTTCTTTGCGGCCTCGCCGTGCGGCATCGCCATCGCGTGATGGTCGTGGTGCCCTTCCATCGCGTGCTGTGCATGCTCTGCGTGCATCGCATGGTCCATGGCCGCCACCGGCGCAGCGGCAGCCACGTGACCATGCGCCAGCCAGCGGCTCACCAGCGGGGCGAGCAGCACCAGCAGCATGGCAAGCCATGCCAGGACCTGGAACCGGCGGTGGAGGACAGAACGACGCACGCCACCATTCTACGGGGCGATGGCCAACCTTGGACCGCGTTCAGGGTTTCCAGAAAGGTGGTGCGACGTTATGACGCAGCCGCGGACGCAGGCGCTCTCCACGGCCCCAAAGGGGACGGAAGGCGACCTTACAGCCCCTTCCGTCCCCACATCGCATTGCTAGAACCGCGCGGGCTGCTGCACCGCCCGTTCCAGGAACATGACGCCCGCCTGCAGGCTGTTGCGGGCGTTCTCCAACCAGCGCTCCGGATCGGCCACCGCAAATCGCTCCTGTGCATCCACATCACCCGAGTCGGCCAGGTCGGCCAACTGCAGATGGATGTGGTTCTCCACCAGGCTCACCAGCACGGCGAGCTCGGCCGACAATCCGGCGATGCGTTCGGTGAAGCCAGCGTCGTTGCTGTTCAGAGACATGTCCCCTGTTCCTATGCGTTGCGGTGTTGATGGATGGCTTCGAAACGCTCGGCGCAGGCAGGTCCACAGAACAGCCTGGCCGGATCGTTTTCAAAGTCTTCGCTGCAGTCCGGGTTGTGGCATTCCCCAATGGGTGAAAGAGGAGCAACGTTGCTGGCCCGCGTTGCGTGCCGGGCCAATGCGCGTTGCAGATGGCGCGCTTCCAGTTCCTGCGCCTCGTCGATGGTGTCCGTCATGCCAGCTGTATTTTATCGGGGGTTGATCGCACCGATTGAGAACGCCGCGACGTCAGTGAAAAACGCGGGCTCGGCATCGGATCGGCATTCGCAGTTGCAATGGACTTCAGGCATGCAGGCTCCTTGTGCATGGGTGCCCCGAGGGGCGATGAACTGAAACGAGGGGCCGTCTCTGACGGCGATCGCATGATCGGAAAAACGATTCTCGCCAACTGCGACGCAACGTCGCGCAGGCGAGATCTGCGGACGTCATCGCAGATCCATCGCTTGCCGATCGCCTTCATCGGGATCAGGGATGCAAGGTGCTGGAAGGTGTTGCAGAAAGCATCCATTTCCGACACCATGGTCACGTCATCTCCCTTCACCTTGCCCTGGCCACGCCACGTCGGTCCGCCGTCGCGTGGCCTGCATACGGCAGGCATTGCACCGCGCATTGGCCACTACCCGCTGCGGTGGACCGATCCACGTTTCAAAGGGGCCCTGTCCAATGCACGCACCGCACCCAGCGCAGGACATCCTTCCGGCGTTCCTGCAGGCCATGCACGCGCACGGCATCGTGCCGGATGCACGCGGCCGCGACGCGATCAACGCCGATGGCGCGCTGGTGCGCTTCCATGTGGAAGGCGACCGTCGTGGCACGCGCAATGGCTGGGCCGTATTGTTCGGAGACCACGTGCCGGCCGGTGAGTTCGGCAGCTGGCGCACCGGCAGCCGCCATGCCTGGTGTGCGAAGCCGGAAACCACACTGAGTGCTGCCGAACAGCGCACGATCCGGCAACGCCAGGAAGTCGCCCGTACCGAACGGGAACGGCAGCAGCGCGAACGTGAGGAGGCCGCAGCCAAGGCCGCCAATGTATTGTGGAACCGCGCCCTTCCCGCAGATGCGCACCATCCCTACCTGATACGCAAGGGCATCCACGCGCATGCGCTGCGTGTGGCGGCATGGCCCGTGCGCAACAGCGACGGCCTGGTCTTCCGCTACATCGACAATGCCCTGCTGGTGCCGGTGATGAACGCCACGGGCCGGATCGTCTCGCTGCAGGCGATCTTTCCGCGCACCGATCCAGCCCTCGGCCGCGACAAGGACTTTCTCAGCGGAGGCCGCAAACAGGGTTGCTTCCACGTCATCGGCAAGCCGCTGCCTGGACAGCCGATTGCCATTGCCGAGGGTTACGCCACGGCGGCGTCAATCCACCAGGCCACGGGCGGGTGCGTGGTGGTGGCCTGGGACGCAGGCAATCTCGCTGCGGTCGCCCGTACCTGGCGCAGCGCGGTTCCCGATGCCTCCTTCGTCATCTGTGCCGACAACGACCAATGGACCCGGCAACCGTTGGACAATCCTGGTGTCACCCACGCCACTCGCGCCGCCGCAGAGATCGACGCACGTGTGGTGTGGCCCGAGTTCGCCGCGCTGCATGACGACGATGACCGCCCTACCGACTTCAACGATCTGCACCTGCGCGAAGGACTGGAGGCAGTGCGCACCCAGCTGCTCCCTCGGCCGCCTGCCATAGCCGAAGAAGACACTGCGGAAGAGGATGCGCCATCGTCGTCCAACGCACGCTACCAGGTGCCCGGCAACCTGTCCGCATTCGATGCCTTTACTCCGTTTCCAGACACCAGCGCGCGCGGACGGCCGCTGCCGACCGCGCGCAATCTGGCCGAGCTGTGCCGGCGCACCGGCGTCACCGTGCGCTACAACGTCATCCGCAAGGATCTGGAGATCCTGGTCCCGGGGCTGCAGAGCACGGTCGACAACGCCAAGGAGGTGGCCGCCGGCGAAGTGATGGACTGCATGCACCGCGCCGGCATGGCCATCACCAGCTTCGAGACCAACCTGTGCCAGGTAGCCGAGGCCAATCCGTACAACCCCGTCGCAAGCTGGATCACCTCACGGCCCTGGGATGGCCAGTCCCGCCTGCAGGCGTTCTTCGACACCGTGCAGGAGGCCCAACCCACGCGCATGGGCGACGGACGCATCCTGAAGGAAGTGCTGATGCGGCGATGGCTGATCTCCGGTGTGGCTGCTGCGTTTGAACCGGACGGCGTAGTGGCGCGCGGTGTGCTGACCTTCGTTTCGAAGCAGAACCTGGGCAAGACACGCTGGGCACGGCAACTGGCACCGGCCGAGCTGCAGCTGATCGCCGATGGCGTGGTGCTCGATCCGGCCAACAAGGACAGCGTCAAACAGGTCATCTCCAAGTGGATCGTGGAGCTGGGCGAAGTCGACGCCACGTTCCGTCGCACCGACATCGCTGCGCTGAAGTCGTTCATCTCGCGCAGCCACGACGAGATCCGCCGCCCGTATGCGCGCACGGAATCCCGCTATGCGCGGCGTACCATCCTGTTCGCCAGCGTGAATGACGAGCGCTTCCTGCGCGACGCCACCGGCAACACCCGCTGGTGGACCGTGCATGCCGTGGGCCTGGGCGAACCGGCACGGATCGACATGCAGCAGGTGTGGGCCGAAGCCCATGCGCTCTACTGCGACGGCGAGACCTGGCACCTGTCCAGCGAGGAACTGGATGCGCTGAACGCCACCAACAGTGAGCACGAACCGATCTCGCCGATCGCCGAGCTGATCGACCGCCACTTCGACTGGTCCGTCCCCGCCGCGCAGTGGAGCGCACAGTACCGTGCCACCGAGATCGTCATCGCAGTAGGCATCGACAAGCCGAACCGCCGCGAGGTCAACGAGGCCGCGGCCTATGTGGTCAAGCGCCATGATGTGCGTACGAAGGTGGTCGGCAAGGAGCGGGCCAAGGTCTGGTTGATGCCACCGCGAAAGCTCAGCCTCGCCGGGCACGCAGCCGGTCCGTTCTGATGCCATGACTCCATGATGGCCATCAGATCAGCGGCGACAGCTCTGAGTGTCACCCCAACCCACCCGGATGATAGTAGATGAAAGGTGTTGACTGAAGTGATCTGCAGAGGCAAGATATCCGTATCGGCTTCGCCACCTTCCAGGAGCGCTTCCGCCATGCCTCGTCCTCAACTGCATGCCTTCGAAGGTGAGCAGCTGACCGTGCAGCAGATCCACCAGCGGGTACCGGTGCTTTCAGAACGCACCATCCGCGACCACCTCGCTGCCGGCCGCCGTACACGTTCCGCCATGCTGTGCTTCGACCCGGTCGCGGCGGCTGCTCGCGGTGGCCGCATCACCCAGCGCATCCTGCGCGCGCGCAACACCGCCGGCCGCGATTCCTGACCCGCCCGCACTGCCGAATTCCTCCAGGAGTAGATTCCGCATGATTCCCGCCTCCCTCGACAGCGGCCATCGCATGATTGCCGACACGCTGGCCGCGTTCCGTGCCGGCCCCGCTCTGGGCAGCATCGCGCTACGGGCGGCGCCGCAAGCGCGTCCTCCGCTCTATATCGGCATCGCCGGCAGCAGGCGGGCGGGCAAGGACACCCTCGCCAACGGACTGGCCTCGGCACTGGCGCTGCCCTGCGACAGCTTCGCCGCCCCGCTGCGGCAGTTCGTCGCCTCCCTCCTCGGGCTGTCGCTGCGTGAACTGGACAGCCGCAAGGAGGACGCCATCGACTGGCTGGCCGAGCTCACGCCGCGTCACCTGATGCAGACCGCCGGCAGCGAATGGGGGCGCGATCGCATTCACCCCGAGCTGTGGGTCCGTTCGCTGTTCGCGCGCCTCCCGGCGGGCGGCCTGGTACCGGATGTCCGCTTCGCCAATGAAGCCCATGCGATCCACCGCCGCGGCGGTGTCGTGATCCGCGTCAACCGCCCGGGCCATGGAGCCCATGACACCCGCGCCAGCGAGCAGTCACTGCCCGATGAACTGGTCGACATCGAGGTGAGCAACAACGGCAGCCAGGCCGATCTGGTACGCAGGACGCTGGACCAGCTGCTGTCGCGCGGCTTGATCTGAGCCTGTCTCAGGGCCGGGCTGCCCCGTCTCTTCCACTGACTCGATCGCAGGTTCCGGCCCATCATCGGCGAAAATGATGTAAGGTCGTCCCCCATCACCGACGACACCTGTCGTCACCCTGCATCCCCAACCCATTTCGCAGAGAGGAAACGCCATGGAGGTCGAACAGTTCACGTCGATGCGCCTGAAGGCCATCGAGTTGTTCAAGTCCCAGCCCAAGGGCAGCAAGGACACCGTGAGCCTGGACGCGATCTTCATCTCGCTGTGCTCGCAGGCCAATGTCCAGGCCGACGCCGGCAGTGCCAGGCAGGTGCGGACCGCCGCACGCCCTGGCAACCAACAACCGCCCGCACCGTGGTTCACCGAAACCCTCGCTGCCTTGAAGGGCAAGGGCGAGTCGATCACCGTGGCGCGCTTTCTGATGTTCGCCAACCGCTTCCCGGTCAAGCGCATGGACCAGGTCAACGCAGCCCGCTGGCTGCGCGACGCGGGTTACATCCCGCGCAAGACCGGCGGCAATCTGGTATTCGATCTTTGATCCAGCGCCTCCTGCAGTCCTGAAGCCCCGGCATCGTCCGGGGCTTTTTCGTTTCAGGGCCCGCTCGCCTGCATGAGGATGGCCAACGGGGCGTCGTCCTCACCCTGTACCTGCCGCATCTCCTTGATCTGCCCTTCCTTCCGCCCTGTGAGGACCACGAGTACGAAAGGACAGGGAAACATCGGTGGCGACAGCCAGCAGTCGCAAGGCATCACACCGCGGCCTGCTGCACTCCTCACCCGTCCTCGCGGCGCCGATGAATGCCTTCAGCACAAATAGCCGAAAGTAGATGAAAGGTGTTGACCAAAGCGACGGGGTGGCAACAGTGGAGATCAATGCCACTGACGACACCCTTCATGAACGCCCTGCCCGACAGCATCCAGACCCTGGCCGAGGTCATCGGCGAATCCGCAGCCCTCACGCTGGTGCGTGCGTGGCCGCCGACCACCTCCAGCACCACCGGGCGTCACCGCGTCATCGTCTACGTTCCCTCCACCCTGCCCGACCAGCATCGGCTGATCGACATCCTTGGCCACGACGTCGCCCGGCGGCTGGTCGCGCACTTCGGCGGCGAACTGTTGTTCCTGGCGTCCTGCTTCGCTGCCGGCGCGCACGAACGCCGTGAGCAGATCGCCCGCGCGGTCGCCAGTGGAATGCCGCGCGAACATGTGGCACGTGAGTTCGGTGTCTCGCAGACCACCATCAAGCGCGCCCTGCGCGGTGCCCGCTCCGCGCCACCGCCGGCGGTCCATCCGGCCCTGCTCAAGGGATACGCGCGCGCATGAACGAAAGTGACCTGCTGGCCGGTGTACCGGACTGGGCCAAGTACCTGGGGGGAACCTCGGGCGTGCTGATCGCGGTATCGCTGTGGCTGCGCCAATGGTTGTCGTCAGCCAAAGTCGACCGTACCGCCGACGAAGCCACCAGTAACACGCTGCGCACCCTGCAGGAGCAGCTGGCCGCCGAACGCACCCGCGCCGACGGCCTGATGCACGAACGCGAGGCAATGGCGCAGGAGATCGGCCAGCTGCGCGGCGAGGTCAGCGCCCTGCGCGCACAGATCGTCCAGCAGAGCGTGCAGATAGACGCGCTGCTGGCGCTGGTGCGCAAACAGCCGGAAGCCGCTGCATGACCGCCGCCACAGCCATCCCCCTCGGCGGCGCCAATGTCGCCGCATTCCTGGACATGCTGGCCGTGTCCGAAGGCACCGACTTTCCCGGCCAGCGCTCGCGTGACCGTGGCTACGACGTGATCGTCGGTGGCAAGCTGTTCAGCGACTACCGCGACCATCCCCGGGTGCTGGTGTCGCTGCCGCGCTATGGCATCAAATCCAGCGCCGCTGGTCGCTACCAGTTCCTGCGCAGTACCTGGGATGACCTGCGTGCACGGCTGGACCTGCCCGACTTCGGCCCGGTTTCGCAGGATCGCGCAGCGGTTGCGCTGCTCAAGCAGTGCGGGGCCTACGAGCTGATCCGACTGGGACGTTTCGATGCCGCCGTCACCGCGGCCCGGCGCATCTGGGCGTCACTGCCCGGCGCCGGCTATGGGCAGAAGGAACATGCGCTGGAAACACTGCGCGTGGCCTACCGCACCGCCGGTGGAGCCCTGCAGTGACCCCCTCGCCCTGCGGTTCCGAATCGGCCTGCTGGTCCTTGCCGGGAGCCACGCAGGCTGCGCCTGGCTGGGGTGGACGCTACGCGACCGCAGTGCAGACCTCGCCGATGCCAGCGCCCAGGCCGCGCAGCAGGCGTCGCGCGCTGACTCGATGCAGGCCGCACACCAGCAGAACCTCGCCAATCTCCGTACCAGCGCGCAGGCCGAGTCACAGCGCCTGGCCACGCAAGCCGAACGCACCCGGCAATTCACCAACCTGCAACAGGACATCGAGACCCATGCCAAGACGCCTGGCCGTGATCGCGGCGACGCTGATGCTGAGTTCGTGCGCATCTGGCGCGAAGCCAACGCCGGCCGCGCCCTGCCTCGTTGATCTCAGCATCGCACCGGCGCAGTTGCGTGCGCCGGACGAGCTGCCGGACCTGCAGGCTGCCACCGATGATGCACTGCTGCGCAACCACGTTGCGGTCGCGCGGCAGTACCACGTGCTGGCCGATCAACTGCGAGCGCTGCTGTGCAGCCTCGGCAGTCAGCGCGGCATCACCCTCAACGGCGCAGTTCCGGTAACGCCTCCAGGCTGCGGCGTCGCTACCGGCAACAACCACGGCGATGCGCCGGCCTTCTGATTCCGCCGCGGGCGGCCACGCCTGCAATGCCGTGCCGCTCCGGTGATGGCAACACTGGCTGCAGACCGCGCGTGCCACAAGGCCACGTCCTTCCACCATTCACTACATGAGCTGATATGGCGACTGACTCCCCCTCCCCGACGCTCGACACACTGCACGGCGCCATCGAAACTGCCATCCGCGAACGCTTTCCGGACTTCGCAACCGTCGAGTTCTATCGCGAGGCCAGCACCGAAGGCATGCCCACACCAGCCTGCCTGCTGGCACTGACCCGCTGTGACCGCAGCCGGGAAGGCAATGACGGCAGCGGACTGCTGCAGGCAGTGCTGCGTTTCGAGGCACGCGTCGTCGTAGCGGCCGATAACACCGCAGGCGCGCTGCACCTGCGCAATGCCGCGATTGCACTGGCCACCTGGCTGCACCAGATAGGCCGCTTCCACGGCGCCTCCAGCGGCGCGATCGACGTGATCGCTGCCCTGCCCGAAGACACCGCAACCGCACAGCCCGGCCTGCGCAGCTGGATCGTCGAATGGTCACTGCCGGTCGCGCTGGGCGACAACGCCTGGGACGATGAAAGGGGCCCAGTGCCGCAGGCATCCTATAGCTTCGCGCCAGAGATCGGCCTTGCCCATGCGACGCGCTACCAGCCCCTGCCGGAGCGCGCGCCATGAGCGCCGAACACGCACGTTTGATCGGCAATCTGCTGATGATCGGCGTCGTGCGCGAGCTGGACGAAGCAGGCGGCCGCGTGCGCGTAGATGCCGATGGCATGCTCACCGACTGGATTCCCTGGCTGGAACGCCGGGCCGGACCCAGCGTGCGCAGCTGGTGCGCGCCCGAGCCGGGCGAGCAGGTCGTACTGGCGTGCCCCTATGGTGACCCCGGCCAGGCGCTGGTACTCGGCAGCCTGTACCAGGACCGCTTTCCGCCACCGGCCGACTCGCGCCTGCGGCAACGCACCGAATTCGCCGACGGCAGCACCGTCGAATACGACCAGGAAACCACCACCCTCAACGTCCATGTCGGCAGTGGCAAGGTCATCGTCACCTGCGCGAATGCACAGGTGATCGCCAGCGAATCGATCGTGCTCGATACACCGTCGATCAAGGCGACCGGCAACCTGGACGTCAGCGGCGCGATCAGTGCGGGCAAGGACATCAGTACACCCGCCGAGATCAAGGCAGGCGCCATCGGGCTGAAGGCACACAAGCACACCGCGCAGGGGCCGACCGCTCCGACCACGCCGGCGCAGTCCTGATCGGCCACGCCTGCAATGCCCTGAAAAACCGCACTTCACGACGATAGAGGCCATGCGAGGAATCGACGCCAACACCGGCAAAACACTGGATGGGCTAGCCCATCTGCACCAGTCCGTGCGTGACATTCTCACCACGCCCCTTGGCTCCCGCGTACTGCGCCGCGAATACGGCTCGCGCGTGTTCGAACTGATCGATGCGCCGACCAACCGCTCGCTGCGCATGGACCTGATCGCGGCCACCGTCGACGCGCTCGCGCGATGGGAACCGCGTCTCCACGTCGAGAACGTCGACGTCTCCCTCCCCGCCCCCGGCGTGATGATCCTGGCAGTGACCGGAATCCATCTGTCCGACGGCGAGGCCATCACCATCGAAGGAATCGAGGTTCGCTAACCGTGGCATCCGGCTCGTTCACCAGTGTCAATCTGTCCCAGCTGCCTGCACCGGCGGTCATCGAAGTGCTCGATTTCGAAGCCATGTTCGATGAATCGCTGACCGCACTGCAGGCCCTGGATCCCACCTTCGACGCGCTGTTGCCGTCGGACCCGGCCTTCAAGATCCTGGAGGTCTGCACCTACCTGCGCCTGCTCGATCGCCAGCGTGTCAACGACGCCGCGCGTGGCGTGATGCTGGCCTATGCCGGTGGCAGCGACCTCGACCACCTCGCCGCGATCTTCGGCGTCGCCCGCCAGGTGCTCGACCCGGGCAGGCCGCAGGAAGGCATTCCACCGCGATATGAGAGCGATGAGGACTTCCGCCGCCGCATCCAGCTGGGCCCGGAAGGGTTCAGCGTGGCAGGGCCGGAAGGTGCCTATGTATTCCATGCGCTGAGCGCCGACCCGCGCGTGCTCGACGCCAGTGCGACCAGTCCCGCCCCGGGCGAAGTGGTGGTCTCGGTGCTGTCGCGCGAAGCGGATGGAACCGCCACCCAGGGCCTGCTCGACATCGTCGAGGCGAAGCTGAGCGCCGATGACGTGCGACCGCTGACCGACCACGTGCTGGTGAAGCCGGCCACGATCGTCACCTACTCGGTCGACGCCACGCTGTTCACCTTTGCCGGCCCGGATTCGCAGGTCGTGCTTGCCGAAGCGCGCACCCGCCTGGACCGCTACATCAGCGAGTCACATCGCCTCGGCCGCGATGTCACCCGTTCGGGGTTGTTCGCCGCATTGCATGCCGAGGGCGTGCAGCGCGTGGAGATCGTCCATCCGGCTGCAGATGTGGTGGTGGACCGAACCCAGGCCACCCACTGCGCCGGCGTGACCCTGACCCACGGCGGCACCGATGAATGAGCCGAGCACGCGCCTGATCAACGCGCGCCTGCGCGGCGCGATCGATGGCCGCAACCGCACCTTCCGCCACCCCGGCGGCGCGCTGGCGAGCCTGCAGGCGGTGTACCGCACCGATGCACGGGGGCGGCAGCCGTTGCAGGGCAGCGTCATCGAGGGCAGCAGGGTCACCCTGGCCGCTGCACCGGCGCCCGGCGAGGTCATCGATGGTGACGCCCAGGTGGTGGTGCCCTCGGCGGCGAACCTGCTTCCCGCCAACGCCACCCACGCCGAGCGCGCGCTTGCCCGCGCCATCGTCGCACGTCCGTTGCCGGTGGACATCACCGCGCTGTGGGATGCCGATCGCTGTCCGACCGCACTGCTGCCCTGGCTGGCCTGGGCGCTGTCGGTGGACGAATGGAAGGCCTACTGGCCCGAGGCCGTGAAGCGCGCCCGGGTGCGTACGGCCATCGCCATCCAGCGACGCAAGGGCACCGCCGGCAGCGTGCGCGACGTGGTGGCCGCCTTCGGCGGCTCGGTGCTGATCCGCGAGTGGTGGCAGCTGCAGCCCAAGGGCGCGCCGCACACCTTCGAAGCGGTGATGACCATCGCCAACCAGGATGGCCAGTCCGCCACTGCGATGTTCGTCGAGGACGTCATCGGCGAAATCACCCGGACCAAGCCGGTGCGCTCGCATTTCACCTTTACCCAGGGCATGCAGGCCGACGCCGCCATCGGCGCACTTGCAGCCGCCCACGCCACGGCCTTCCGCCGCCTTCAACTGATCGGAGAGTAACCCCCGCATGCGCTTGAAAATCACCGATGCCGGCTTCGCCAAGCTGGTCAATCCGCCGAACACCGGCACCAACGCCGTGCTGATCACCCAGATCGGCCTGACCTCGACCGCCTTCGTGCCTTCCGCGGGGCTCACCGCACTGCCCGGCGAGATCAAGCGCGTCGCCACCTTCGGCGGCCAGGCCGTGGGCGATGACACCGTGCACGTCACCATCCGCGACGACAGCGCCACCTCCTACACGCTGCGCGGCTTCGGCCTGTACCTGGCTGACGGTACGCTGTTCGCCAGCTACGGCCAGGCCGATCCGATCATGGAGAAGTCGGCCGCATCGATGCTGCTGCTGGCCACCGATACCCGCTTCAGCGGGATCGACGCGACGCAGATCCAGTTCGGCGATGCCGGCTTCCTCTATCCACCGGCCACCACCGAAGTCGTCGGCGTGGTCGAGCTGGCCACCAGCACCGAAGCCGAAGATGCAACCGACACCCAGCGCGCGGTGACCCCGCGTGGCGTGCGTGCGTACACCGACAAGCGCTTCGGTGCCAGCGCCCCGACCGCGCTGGCGAAGACGCTGCTGTCTGCGGCGAGCACCGCGGCGGCGCGCACCGCGCTGGAACTGAAGAGCGCCGCGCTGAAGGATACCGGGCATGGCAACGGCCTGGACGCCGACACCCTGGACGGCAAGCACGCCTCCGAGTTCGCCCTGGCCGGTGACTTCGCCACCGTAGGCCACAAGCATGTGATTGCCGATGTGACCGGGCTGCAGTCGGCACTGGATGGCAAGGCATCCAGGGGCGGCAACACGTTCACCGACCAGCAGTTCATCGCGGGCAGCTCGCCCCTGGTCGGCTTCGGTAGTTCGGGCGCAGAACAGTCGTTCATTGGCGGCTGGGCAAACACCGGACTGTGGCGCGTGTGGAGTACCGACCGTAGCGCCAGCAGCGAGATCACCATCAAGCATGGTGATGGCCCGCGCTGGAATGGATCGGCGATGTGGCATGCGGGCAATTTCGCACCGGACTCGAAGATCAACCTGACCGGTGGCACGTTCACTGGCAACGTCACCATCAAGAGCAACTCGCTGCGGCTATCCGGCTGGGGTAACGCCGCGACCGACGGTGTTGTGTACTTCGGCTCAGGCGATAGCTACCTCTTCAAGAGCGGTTCTGCGTTCTCGCTCAAGAACGTGGAAGGTGGATTCACCGCGACGATCAACTCTGGCGGCACCGTCTGGACCAGTGGGAACTTTGATCCGGCAAGCAAGGTGAACAAGGCCGGCGACGTGATGCCCGGCGCCCTCCGGGTAAACAATGCAGTGAGGATGGCTGCGGGCGCCGACCGCATGCTTCGCGTCATGGATTTCGATGGTCGAAGCGTAATCCAGGGCGTCAATGACGCGGAGTCCGAATTCACGCCGATCGAGATGCGCGGCTCGTACATCAATATGCCCTGCGAGGTTCGCCCATTGCGAATCCGGATTCCACACGACGCGTACGGCACCGAGATTCTGTGGAATCAACTCGGTAGGGAGAACGGCTACGGATGTTCGGAGTACATCAATTATCGTGGCGGCGGCACTGGTGGTCACGTGTTCTACGCGGCGGTCGCGAACGTCTCGCAGCGCCGAACCGGACGTATCACTGAAACTGGAAACATTGACTCTTATCCGACCGCGCCAAATCCTGGGACCGGCGTATCCAGCTTTGGCTTCCGTACTGGCGGCAGCTTCGGTGGCGGCTACGGGATGACCGATGGGGGCCTCACTTGTGGCATCTACATGCAATCAGGTGGAACGAACATCGGCTTCGGTAGCGTTGGTGGCGGTGTAGGACAGCAGCTTCGCATCGATCAGTACGGAAACCTCAATGTAGTTGGCGCTGCCAGCGCCAACGGCGGCTTCGATGTCGGCTCGTCACGCAAGCTGAAAGAGATCGACAGCGTGGTCCCTTATGGTCTGGCAGACGTCGAGCGCATGGAGCTCGCATCTGGCCACTACAAGCCCGAGTACAACGACGACGGTCGTCGCCGCCTGTTCTTCGTCGCCGAGCAGCTGGCCGAACTGGTGCCGGAAGCGGTCGACCTGGAAGGCGTCGAGTTCCAGGGCGAACGCGTGGCATCGGTCAAGCTCGACCAGCTGCTGCCGGTGATGGCCAAGGCCATCCAGGAACTGGCCGCCGAAGTGCGCGCACTGAAAGCGGAGCGCTGACATGCCCAGCGGATATCGCTCTTCCGGCGTCGACTTTGACGACCTGTTCGATCCGTACGTCGAAGGTCCGCAGGCACAGGACTCGGGCCGCCGTATCGGCGGCACCGACCTCAGTCGTCGCTATGCCCACATCCAGTACGGCAGTAAGCGTGCCGACGTAGGCCATCGCATCAACGGCATGGACGTGTCCAACCTGTGGGCGGCCCGCGGCAGCGCCACCTACAGGCTGCCATTCCATGGCAAGGGCTACTCGGCAAGCAATGGCGCCAAGACCAACTCCACCGGCTCCGTGTCGGCAACCGTCTCGATCCTGATGTATGCCGACGGCACCTATGCCATCCGCACGGGCGTCGCCGGTGGCGGCAATGGAGGCAGCTCGGTAGCAGCGTCAGGCCAGTGGCTTCCGGCAGGTGCAAGCGTTTCCGAGTACGAAGTGCAGATCACCGGCTCCTCGCCCGCCAAAGCCTCTTTCAGCACCAGTGCTCCCTCGTTCGTGCCGGCATCGGCTGGACCGTCGGCAGGCGTGTCGATCAGCGTCCCTGCCAGGTCCGCCAGCTACGAATCGGACAGCGTCAGCATTTCCGTCGCGCTGCGCCGTGCCGGAGGTATCGCCCAGGTTTCCACCTTCAGCGCCAGCGTCAGCGCCTCCGGCTGGGTCTGATCGATCAGCGGGCCACCGCTGCAATTATCCCGACCGCCACATTCTCCGAACATTACCCCGTCGCCTGCACAAGCCGGCACACACCCACACCGAGGAAGAACCCCGAATGACCGAATTTCTCCATGGCGTACAGGTCGTCAACATCGATACCGGTGCCCGATCGATTGCCATCGTCTCCAGCAGCGTGATCGGCATCGTCGGCACCGCACCGCTGGCCGACACCGATGCGTTCCCCATCAACACGCCCGTACTGGTGACCTCGCCGTCGCAGGCCGCCAAGCTGTCGGCGACCACCGGCACCGATGCCGGCACCGATGCCGGCACCCTGCCCGGTGCGCTCGACACGATCTTCGACCAGTCCAGTGCCGTCGTCGTCGTCGTCCGCGTCGAGAAGGGCGCCAATGAAAGCGCCACCCTGGCCAACGTGCTGGGCGGCGTGAACGCCCAGACCGGCGCCTACGAAGGCGTGCATGCGCTGCTGGCCGCCAAGTCCATCGTCGGCGTCAAGCCGCGCATCCTGGTCGCCCCCGGCTTCACCCATATGCACCCAGCCGATCCGGCCAAGCCGGAGGCCGTGCTGGCCAACCCGGTCGTGGCCGAGCTGCTTGGCATCGCCGACAAGCTGCGCGCAGTGATCATCAAGGACGGCCCGAACAGCAACGACGACGCTGCCAGGTCCACCGCCGCCCTGACCGGCTCCAAGCGCGTCTACGTGGTCGACCCCGCGCTGCTGGTGCAGTCCGGTGATGCCATCGTCACCCGCCATGCCTCCGGTGCCGTGGCCGGTGCCATCGCCCGCAGCGACAACGAGCGCGGCTGGTGGGCGTCGCCGTCGAACCTGGAACTCAACGGCGTGGTCGGTACCGCGCGTGCGATCGACTTCGGCCTGTCCGATGCCACCAGTCGCGCCAACCTGCTGAACCAGGCCAACGTGGCCACGGTCATCCGCGAAGGGGGCTTCCGCCTGTGGGGCAACCGCACCACCAGCATCGATCCGAAGTGGCAGTTCCTGTGCGTGGTGCGCACCGCCGACATCATCGCCGACAGCCTGGAAGCCGCCCACCTGTGGGCCGTCGACCGCGGCATCAGCAAGACCTACGTCGATGACGTGCGCGAGGGCGTCAATGCCTTCCTGCGCGGCCTGAAGACCCAGGGCGCGATCCTCGGCGGCAACTGCTGGATCGACCCGGAACTGAACGCAGCGGACAGCGTGGCCCAGGGCCGCTTCTACTGGGACTTCGACTTCACTCCGACCTACCCGGGTGAGCAGCTGACCTTCCGCATGCACATGAACAACAACTACGTCTCGGAGATCTTCTAAGCATGGCGCGCAACGTCCGAAAGAACTTCAACTTCTACGTCGACGGCAAGGGCTATGCCGGCAACGTCGAATCCTTCACCGCTCCGAAGCTGACGCTGAAGACCGAGGATTTCCAGGCGGGTGGCATGTTCGCCCCGACCGAAATCACCCTGGGCCACGAGAAGCTTGAAGCCGAGGCTGTCCTCATCGCCGATGACCCGGACATCATGGGGAAGTTCCATGTGGTGGAAAGCAAGGAGTACTCCTTCACCGCACGCGAGGCGCTGGAGTCCAGCGACGGCAGCATCACCGCCGTGGTCCACAACATGCGCGGCAAGGTCAAGGCCATTGATCGTGGCGAATCCAAGTCCGGCGAGAAGGGCACGGTGAAGATCTCGCTCGCACTGAGCTACTACAAGCTCACCCACGGACCGCTGGTCGTCCAGGAGTTGGACGTGGTCAACATGATCGCCAAGCAGAACGGCGTGGACATGCTGGCCGGCCTGCGCAGCGCCCTGGGCATCTGACCCCGCACGCGTCTCCACAGCACCGGGGGCGCCTCGCGCCCCCCGCCTTCATCGCGCTCCCTCGATTTCCAGGAACACATCCATGTCCAGCAAGACCAAGACCACCAACGACCACGTCATCGAACGCGATGGCTATGCCGAAGTCACCCTCACCCGCCCGCGCCAAGTCAATGGCGTGGAAACCGCCGTGCTGCGCATGCGCGAACCCACCGTGGAAGACATGGAGCGGTTCCAGGATGACAAGGGCAGCGATGCACAGCGTGAAGTGCGGATGATCGCCAACCTGTGCGAGATCCCGCCGGACGACCTGCGCAAGCTGCCGCTGCGCGATTACGCCCGCCTGCAGTCGGGAGTCGCGCTTTTTACCACCTGACCCTGCCGCAGATCAGGCAGGGAGTGCTCGCCCTGGCCGGCCATACCGGCTGGGGCCTGCGCGAAATCATGACGCTGCGGGTGTCGAAGTTCATCTGGTGGATACAAGGATTGCCGGTACATGGCGAGTAACGTTCAAACGACAACGATCACGATCGGTGGCTCGATCTCGGGCTCGCTGAAGTCCGCACTGTCCTCCACCGAGGACGGACTGAAGAAGATCGGCAGCGAACTGGACAGGCTGGAGCGCAAGCAGCGCTCCATGAGCAAGGCGAACCCCTCGCTGGTAAAGCTCAAGCAGAACGTTGCCGGGCTGCGGCAGGAGTACGCCAGGCTCTCCAGCGAGGGCGATCGCCTGCGCAAGGTGCAGACCGGCCTGGAGCGCATCGAGAAGGCAAGCACCGCCAATCTGCGTAACCGCAAGAAGCTGGGAACCTCCTTCAAGGAGTCACGCACCCTGCTCGGCAGCGCAGTGACCCAGCTGGCCAAGCCGGTCGAGAACGCCTCAAGCTTCGCCCGCCAGAACCAGCAGATCGGCAGCGCAGCGGGCCTGGACAACGGCCAGGTCAAAGCACTGGGCAGGACGATCCTGGCCGAGACCGGCAACACCAACCAGAAGGCGAATGACCTGCAGCGCGCCATCCGGCTGCTGGTCGACGCCGGCATGGATGCACAGTCGGCGCAGACCAGCCTGCGCGCCATCGGCCGCACCGCCACCGTCACCGGTACCGGGATCGACGACGTCTCCAGCGCCGCCGTGGGCCTGCAGCAATCATTCGACATCGACCCTGCCAGCATGCAGTCGGCGCTGGATGTCCTGGTCGTCAGCAGCCACCAGGGCGGGCTGGGGCTGAAGGACATGGCCAAGGTAATGCCGGTGCTGGGAACGTCATTCCAGGCGCTGAAGCTGCAGGGCAACGCAGCAGCGGCCACCATGGGCGCGGCACTGGAAGCCACGCGCCGGTCCGCGGGCGGCGCTGATCAGGCAGCCACCCAGATGAAGGGCTTCATGACATCGATCATGTCGCCCGAGCTGCAGGCCAAGGCCAAGAAGGGATTCGGCCTGGACCTGCGCAAGGTCATCAGCGACGCACAGAGCAGCGGTGGCAACCCGTTCGACGCTGCGATGCAGGCCATCATCCAGGCCACGGCCGGCGATCAGCAGAAGATCGGCAAGCTGTTCGGCGATGCACAGGCGAAGAACTTCATCGGCCCGATGATCCAGAACTGGGATCAGTACACCCGGATCCGCGACAAGGCGCTCAATGGCTCTGCCGGAACCACCGATGCGGCGTATGCCAATGCCATGCAGACCGACCCGGAGAAGATCCAGGGCACGAAGATCGCCGTGGACAACCTGTCCAAGGCTTTTGGTGCGGCGTTGCTGCCCGCGGTCGGCGACGCGGCGGTGAAGCTGACCGAACTGCTGAACGGCGTGACCACCTTCGTGACCGAGAATCCGAAGCTGATCGCCAATACCACCAAGGTGGTGGTGGGCATGCTCGCCATGCGCAGTGCGGTGCTGGGTGCCCGTTACGCCTGGACGTTCGTGAAGGGTCCGATCCTGGGTGTGCAGAAGGTCTTCCAGCTGTTCCGTGCCGGCAACCTGCTGGCCCAGCTGGGGCGCTTCGGCCCGATGGCCATGCGTATCGCCTCGGTGTTCCGCGTCATCGCCACCGCAGTGGGCGCCATTGGTGGCGGCCCTATCGCGGTAGCTGTGGCCGCGCTCACTGCCGGTGCCCTGCTTGTCCGCAAGTACTGGGAGCCGATCAAGGCCTTCCTGGGCGGTGTATGGGAAGGTCTCAGCAGCGCGGGCACCTCAGCGATGGGAGAGCTGATGAATGCCGTTGCGCCGCTGCGTCCGGCGTGGGAGGCCGTGAGTGCCCTGCTGGGACAGGCCTGGGACTGGCTGTCGCGGATGCTGGCCCCGGCGCAGTACACCGGAAACGAACTCTCCCGCGTGGGCGAGATCGGCAAGCTGGTGGGCGAAGCGCTGATGTTCAACTTCCGCGCCGTCATCCAGGTCGCTGGCTTCGTCGCCGAGGTCTTCAGGATGATCGGTGAGGTCATCGGCACGGTGGCTGGATTCATCGTCGTCACCTTCGGCAGTGCCTGGGACTGGGTTTCAGCGAAGGTCAGCAGCGTGATCGACACGATGATGGCCAAGATCGCCCCCTTCATGGAGGTGGTCGGTACCATCATGGACAAGGTCGGGGGCGTGCTGGGCACCGCCAAGGACAAGATCGCGCTTGGTGTGAACGCCGCGGCTGATGCCTACGGCGCGATACGCGCAGACGGCGGCATACAGCTGCCTCCGGTGATGCTGGCGCCCGCCAGCATGCACAGCGCCAGCGTGCAGCCACGCATGCCGAATGCCTTTGGTACGCCGGCCGGGCGTGCCGCACCGGAGATGCCTTCGCCCACCCCGCGCAGCGCCACCACGGTGCAGCAGCAGCAGACCAACCACATCACCATCCACCAGCAGCCAGGCGAATCCAGCGAAGCGGTGGCGCGCCGCACGGCCGACGAGCTGCAGCGTCGCAACGCGGTTGCCGCCCGTGGTGGCCTGGCAGACAGGAACTGAGCATGAAACGCGAATTCGTAACCGGCACTGTGGACAAGCTGCTGTCGCAGTTCAAAGCCAATGACTCCGGCAACGCCCCGGTCCTGCTGATGCTGGGCGGCTTCAAGTTCAGCCTCAACACCGCGGTCTTCCGGGAGATCCAGCAATCCAACGAGTATCGCTGGCAGGCGCAGGACCGCATCGGCCAGATGGCGGCCCTGCAGTACACCGGACCGGGCTCAGCCAGCATGACCCTGCCGGGCGTCATCTACTACCAGTTCCGCAGCGCCGGCAATGAGCTCTCACAGCTGCGCAAGCTGGCCGCGCAGGGCACGCCTCATCGACTGCTGACCGGCAAAGGCGGCAACCTGGGCCTGTGGGTCATCGAGAAGATCGATGCCACCGCCAGCGAGTTCACCGCCGACAGCGCGATCCTGAAACACGAATTCACCCTCTCCCTGCGGAAGCACAGCGATGGCACGAACGTATAACACCCGCGACGGCGACGTCGTCGACCGCATCGCGTACACGCACTATGGCGAACAATCGCCGGCCATCCTGCGCGCGGTATTCGACGCCAACCCGGGCCTTGCCGCACGCGGCGCGGTACTGCCCGCGGGCATGGCGATCACCCTGCCGGATGTGCAGCGCCCGGCAAACGAGCGCAAGGGAGTGGCCCTGTGGGACTGAACATCACACCGGCATTCCGTGTGGTGGCCAACAACCAGGACATCACCGACACCATCAGGTCGCGCTTCAAGTCGCTGCGGATCACCGACGAGACCGACAACAACTCGGACATGCTGGAACTGCAGCTGGCCGACCATGATCCTTCCGATCCGATCCAGCTGCCGCCGGCAGGCGCGGAGCTGGAGGCCTTCATCGGCTACGACGGTGACGTGCGGCGCATGGGCCTGTACATCTGCGACGAGGTGGAGATTTCCGGCTACCCGGGCAGCATGACCCTGCGTGCCCGCGCAGCGCCGTTCGAAGCCAGCAAGGGCGGCAAGAACGATCTGCAGACGCAGAAGACGCGCACCTGGAAGAAGGGCACGACCATCGGCGGCATGGTGCAACGCATGGCCGGCGAACACGGAATGGAGGCAGCCGTGAGCGGGTCGCTTGCATCGATCGCGCTGCCGTTGACGGTGCAGTCGCAGGAGTCGGACATGAACCTGCTGCTGCGCCTGGCCAAGCAGCACGATGCCATCGCCAAGCCGGGCGGCGGCCGCCTGATGTTCGTCAAGCGGGGCGAATCCACCAGTGCCAGCGGTGAGCGCATTCCCGACGTCACCCTGACCCCGGCCGATGGCAGTGCCTACAAAGTGAGCATCGTCTCACGCGAGAAGACAGGCACCACCATCGCCTATTACCGCGATGTACGCGGTGCCACGCGCCAGGAAGTGAAGCTGGGCAGCGGTGAGCCGATCGTGCGCCTGCGCATGGCCTACGCCGACCGCGAAACCGCCGAAGCTGCAGCGCGCGCCAAGCACCAGGAACAGGCCCGGCAGACGCGTACGCTGAGCTACACCCTACCCGGCCGCGAGACGCTGATGGCCGAAGCCACGGTGGTGATGCAGGGCTTCCGCGATGGCGTGGACGGGCAGTGGCTGGTCAAGCGCGCCGAGCACAACATCAGCCACGACGGCTACGTGACCAGCATCGAGTGCGAACAACCCAACAGCGCCGACGCAGTGAAGGCGGCCCGCAGTGCCGCGGCCACCGAAGGCGAGCAGGTCGGCAGCGAGGTGTAAATCCACGCGGGCGTGGATCTACATCGGCGGCCTCGACCAAGCTCGGTAGATCCACGCCATGCGTGGATGCTTTTCGCGCATCAACTCACGTACTGCGCAACCCCGTTCCCGAACGACCAGTTCTCCTTCTTCACTTCCACAAGATTGATGAACACATCCTCGCGGCGAATGCCCACCGCCGCGTGCAATCCCTCGGCGATGCCGGCGTACAACGCCTTCTTCTGCTCCAGCGTGCGTCCTTCGTTCCAGGTGATCTGGATGCAGATGAAATCGTCGGTGCGGTCCACGCCCAGGTAGCTGGCGTCGTAGATCAGCGTGCCGGGCTCGTGTTCCTGGAAGATCTGGAAGCGATCGTTTTCCGGCACGCCCACCGCGCGCATGGCCTGGTAGATGGTTTCGCCGACACGTTGCAGGTAGTCGGCGGATTTACCTTTGCGAAGATCGATGCGGGCGAGCGGCATGGTGGCACTCCGGGGAATGGGGACACGGCAGTGCCTCGAGAGTACGCCGGCCGGGAACCACGCAACAGCACATGGATGGAATCCTCTGCCCGCATCGGTGAAGTGCGTCCCCGAGCGCTTCGCGCGGTTGCGGGAGCCGGAGAGTCGCGCTGATGGTCAGGCAACAAAAAAGCCCCCATTTCTGGAGGCTTCTTTCGTTCTGCAACATGGTGGGCGGTACAGGGATCGAACCTGTGACCCTTGCCGTGTGAAGGCAATGCTCTACCGCTGAGCTAACCGCCCGGTGTGTTGCTGAGCCGCTCATTATAGGGGCTTTTCAGAGGCCGTCAACAGTTTTTCACATTCGTGTTCACGGGTGTTTCGAGGTCGTGGCCGGGCATGGCCCGGCGCTACCGGAATCACATCGTATGGGTCGGCTTGTCCGAGCCGGTCAGGCCGGCCAGCAGGGTCTCGATCTTGTGGCGCACGCCCTCGCCTTCGGCGCCGTCAGCCAGCTGCACGCCGATGCCGGCGGTGCGGTTGCCCTGCGCGCCGGCCGGGGTCACCCAGATCACCTTGCCGGCCACCGGCAGGCGCTCGCTGGAATCGGGCAGGGTCAGCAGCAGGAACACCTCGTCGCCCAGGAAGTAGCGCTTGGGCGTGGGCACGAAGATGCCGCCATTCTTCACGAACGGCATGTACGCGCTGTACAGCGCGGCTTTGTCCTTCACGGCCAGGGACAGGATGCCCTGGCGGGCGTTGCTGGCACTCATCGATTTCCCCTTGCGGCAGGCCGCTCGTTCACCTTGTTCCAGGCCAGCAGCAACTCGACCACGGCAAGGTCTGCACGCACCGTGGTGCGCAGCAGGTCGCGGGTGCGGTTGGCCGCATCGAACCAGGCTGCAAGCTTGTGCAATCGCTCCGGCGTGGTCAAGGCATCGGTGCTGGCCTGGGCCAGCGCCAGGTCGGCAGCGAAGCGCAGGCGCAGCGCCGCGTTGTCGTCACCGCACCACTTCTGCGCCAGCTCCACCGCACCGGCCTTGCCGGCGGCCAACTGTTCCAGCTCGCGCCCTACTTCGCGGCGCAGGCTCAGGCCATCTTCACGCAGCCAGTTGTCGGCCTGGCCGGGATGGCCGCGCGCGGCGTCCAGCGCTTCGCGCGCCGATGCTTCGCTGTGGCCCTGCTGCTGCAGCCAGGCCATCGCTTCGTGCTGTGGCGGCAACTTGAATTCCAAGCGCTGGCAACGGCTGCGGATGGTCTGCGGCAGACGCGCCGGGTCGCTGCTGATCAGCCACAGGTAGCGGCCGGGCTGCGGTTCTTCCAGCGTCTTCAGCAGCGCGTTGGCGGCCGAGCGGTTGATCGCATCGGCCGGGTCGACGATCACCACCTGCGCCACGCCGTACTGCGGGGTCAGCGCCAGCTTGTCGGTGATCTCACGCACCTGCTCGATGACGATCTCGGTGCGCAGCTTGTCGCCGCTCTTGTTTGGAATGAAGCTGACCAGCTGCAGGTCCGGATGGGTACCGGCGGCGATCAGCTGGCGCGTGCGCGTGGCATGCGCGGCATCACCGCGCGCCAGCACGTGGTCGGCCAAGGCCAACGCCACCTCGCGCTTGCCCAGCCCGGACGGGCCGCAGATCAGCAGGCCATGACCGAGCCGACCGGCATCGAGCGCGGCCACGGTCTGATCGAACGCGCGCTGCTGCCACGGCGAGAAACGGCTCATGCGCTCTCCCCGTCCTGCAGCCAGTGCTCGACACGCGCGACCACATCAGCGGCGACGCGTTCCTGCACCTGGCCAGCGTCGATCAGGGCGAACCGCTGCGGGTCCTGCTGTGCGCGGCCGCGGAACACTTCGCGCACGCGCTGGAAGAAATCGTCCTGCTCGCTCTCGATGCGGTCCGGCCACAGGTCACGGCCATTGGCGCGTGCGCGGCCTACTGCCACGTCCACGTCCAGCAGCAGGGTCAGGCCCGGCAGCAGGCCCACCGCGCGGCGTTCCAGGTCGGCAATCCACTGCGGATCAAGGCCACGGCCCCCCCCCTGGTAGGCGTAGCTGGAATCGGTGAAGCGATCGCTCAGCACATAGGCGCCGCGCTGCAGCGCCGGCTGGATCACCTGGCGCACATGCTGCGCGCGTGCAGCGAACACCAGCAGCAGCTCGGCTTCGGCGCTGAGCGGTTCGGCGGCGATCTGGGCATCGGGCTTCAGCACCAGGCCGCGGATACGCTCGGCCAGCGGCGTACCGCCAGGCTCGCGGGTCAGCACCACCTCGTGGCCGTGGCTGCGCAGGCAGTCACGGATGGCATTGATGGCGGTGGTCTTGCCCGCGCCCTCGCCGCCTTCCAGGCTGACGAAACGCGGGTGGCGAAGCAGCGCGGGACTCATTGCGCCGGGGTCTCCTGGGTACGTTGCTGGCGCAGCTGCTGCAGGTAGCGGGCCACTGCGGCGTTGTGCTGGTCCAGGCTGGGCGAGAACACGTGCGCGCCACTGCCATCGCCCACGGCGACGAAGTACAGCGCGTCGCCCGCTGCGGGTTGCGCGGCCGCCATCAGCGCATCGCGGCTGGGCATGGCGATCGGGGTCGGGGTCAGGCCCGCACGGGTATAGGTGTTGTAGGGCGTATCGGTGGTCAGGTCGCGGCGGCGGATGTTGCCGTCATACGCCGCACCGATGCCGTAGATCACGGTTGGGTCGGTCTGCAGGCGCATGCCGATCTTCAGGCGGCGCATGAACACACCGGCAATCTGCGGACGCTCACTGGCCAGCGCGGTTTCCTTCTCGATGATCGACGCCATCGTCAGCAGTTCGTACGGCGTGTTGATCGGCAGGTCCGGCGCACGGCTTTCCCAGGCTTCATCCAGCGCCTTTTCCATTGCGGCGTGGGCGCGCTTGAGCACGTCCAGATCGCTGTCGCCACGCTGGTAGACGTAAGTCTCCGGCAGGAAGCGGCCTTCCGGATGCTGGCCACCAAACCCGAGACGCTGCATCAGCGCGGCGTCATCGAGGCTGTCGGTGGTGTGCAGCAACGGCTCGGCGCGCTTGAGCGCGGCACGCAGCTGGCGGATGTTCCAACCCTCCACGATGGTGACCCGGTGCTGCAGCACCTTGCCGGCGCGCATGCGCAGCAGCAGCTCGCGCGGGGTCAGCTCGCCACTGAGCGCGTACTCGCCCACTTTCAGCTTGCCGGCGGCATCAAGCTGGCGCGCCAGCAGCTGCCATTGCGCGTCCTGGCCCTCGTCCACGCCGGCGTCGCGCAGCTTGCGCAGCACGCTGTTCATGCCATCGCCGCTGGCGATGACCATGCTCTCGGCGGTCGGGGTGATCGGGGCGTCGGCGAACCGGGTTTGCTGGTAGAAGAACCACGCGCCCGCGCCGGCCACGACGGCGGCCAGCACCACCACCAGCGTTACCACGAACAGACACCCGCGCTTGGCTCCCGCCATGGACTACCTCTGAACTCGATTCCGTCGTGCAGGATACCGTGCCGGTGGATTGGGGTCATGACCGGGTGGCAGATGCCCGCATCCGTGCCGACCAAGGTCGGCACCCACCAGAACCGCGGCCCCGGATGAATGAGGTTGCCGGCCAGCGGCCGGCACTACCCTTGCTGGCCGAGTGCGCGCAGCAGGCCGCGGGCCTTGGCGCGGGTCTCGTCCAGTTCCTTGTCCGGGTCCGAGTCGACCACGATGCCGGCGCCGGTGCGGAAGCTCACCTCATGCCCGTCCACTTCGGCGGTGCGGATCAGGATGTTCAGGTCCAGGTCGCCATCGCGGTTCAGCCAGCCGAACGCACCGGTGTAGGCACCACGCGGCACCTGCTCCAGCTCGCTGATGATCTGCATGCAGCGCACCTTCGGGCAGCCGGTGATGGTGCCGCCGGGGAAGGTCGCGGCAATCACCTCGCCGGGCGTGACCTCGGGGCGCAGGTGGCCGCTGACGTTGCTGACGATGTGGTGCACGTGCGCGTAGCTTTCCACGGTCATCAGCTCATCGACCACCACGGTACCGGGCAGGCAGATGCGGCCCAGGTCGTTGCGCTCCAGGTCGATCAGCATCACGTGCTCGGCACGCTCCTTCGGGTGGCCGACCAGCTCCTGGATGCGCACGGCATCATCGTCCCCCTCGAAGCGCGGACGCGTGCCGGCAATCGGACGGGTCTGCGCGTGGCCGGCATGCACCGACACCAGCCGCTCCGGCGAGGAACTGACCACATGGCGGCCATGGGCGCTGAACAGGCCGGCGAACGGTGCCGGGTTGGCACGGCGCAGCTGCGCGTACAGCGCCTGCGGGCTGACCGGCGCAGCGAACTGCGCGCTCCAGCGCCGCGACAGGTTCACCTGGAACACGTCGCCGGCACGCAGGTACTCGATCACCCGGCGTACGCCGTCGGTGAAGCGCTGCGGCGCATCCTCGCCCACCAACTGCGGCGGCTGCCAGCCCTGCCCGGCTTCGGGCAGCGCGGCCGAGGCCAGTGCCACCAGCGCATCCAGCAACGCCTGCTCGTCGGCTTCGGCGATGACGAAGCTGGCATCGTTGTGGTGGTCATGCAGCACCGCCGCCGGGCAGCGCAGCGCCAACGCGGTCGGGCGGCCGTCCGCGCGCGCGCGCGCCGGCAGCACCGGTTCGATCTGGCTGGCCACTTCGTAATCCAGCATCAACGCCCAGCCGCCGCGGAACGGCAGGCTGTGGCTGCCGTCATGCGGCAGGCGTTCGCGCTGCCAGGCACGGTCCATCACCTGCAGGAAGCTGCCGGCGTGGACCGCATCGTGCTGGTCGCGCACCCGGCCATCGGCATCCAGCCGCAGACAATCGCCCTGCGCGGCCAGCAGCAGGCTCCAGCGGCCCTGGGCGGTACCCGAGGCGGTGGACTCCATCAGCAGCGGGAAGCGCGCCGGGTCGTGCTGCTGCAGGGCAAGCAGATCGATCGGGTGCGGCAGCGGGTGGATCAGCGGGGCGTGGGTCATGGCGGCCAGTTCGGGGATTCAGATGCACGGAAGCCGCCTTGCGGCGGCCTCCTCGTGCGTAGAGTCGAGCTTGCTCGACTGTGTTGCACGTTCAGTCGAGCATGGCTCGACTCTACACAAGGGCGGAGTCGAGCAAGCTCGACTCTACAACCCGGTCAGACGCGCTTGAAGATCAGCGTGCCGTTGGTGCCGCCGAAGCCGAAGCCATTGGACATCACCACGTCGACCTTGGCCTGGCGTGCTTCGTTGGGCACGTAGTCCAGGTCGCAGCCTTCGCCCGGCTGCTGCAGGTTGATGGTCGGCGGAATGACGTTGTCCTGCAGCGCCATCACCGAGAAGATCGCTTCCACGCCGCCGGCAGCGCCCAGCAGGTGGCCGGTCATCGACTTGGTGGAGCTGACCATCATCTTGTAGGCGTGGTCGCCGAAGGCGGTCTTCATCGCCATGGTCTCGCCCAGGTCGCCCAGCGGCGTGGAGGTGCCGTGCGCGTTGAGGTAGCCCACCTGCTCCGGGCTCACGCCGGCATCCTTCATGGCCATGACCATGCAGCGCGCGGCGCCTTCGCCGTTCTCGCTCGGCGCGGTCATGTGGTACGCGTCGGAGCTCGCGCCGAAGCCGGCCAGTTCGCAGTAGATCTTCGCACCACGGGCCTTGGCGTGCTCGTACTCTTCCAGGATCAGGATGCCGGCGCCGTCGCCCAGCACGAAGCCGTCACGGTCCTTGTCCCACGGGCGCGAGGCCTGTTCCGGAGCATCGTTGCGGGTGCTCATGGCCTTCATCGCGCAGAAACCGCCCACGGCGGTCGGCGACGAGCCACGCTCGGCACCACCGACCACCATCACGTCGGCATCGCCGTACTGGATCATGCGCATCGCGGTACCGATCGAGTGGTTCGAGGTCGCGCACGCCGAGACCGCCGAGAACGACGGACCCTTCAGGCCGGTGATGATGCTCAGCTGGCCCGGCAGCATGTTGATGATGGTCTTGGGCACGTAGAAGGGCGAGATCTTCTTGCCCTCGTGGAACTCGATGGTCTGCTCTTCGATGCCAAGCAGGCCGCCGATGCCGGCGCCGACGATGGCGCCGATGCGCTCGGCATTGGCGTCGGTGATCTCCAGGCCCGAGTCGTGCAGGGCCATGAACGAGGCACCGAGGCCGTAATGGATGAACGGGTCCATCTTCTTGGCATCCTTGCCGCTGACCCGGAATTTGCCGAACAGTTCATTGTCGGCGGTGATGTCGAATCCCTTGACCTCACCTGCAATCTTGGTGGTGAACCGGTCCAGGTAGGCATCAGAAACGTTGGTCAGCGGACCGATGCCCGAACGACCATGGGTGATGCCTTCCCAGCTGCTGGCCAGATCATTGCCCAACGGCGAGACGATACCCAGGCCGGTTACGACGACGCGACGCTTCATTGCTGTTTCTCCTGACCCGGATGATTTCTGCGGGTAACTCGGTTTGCTTCGATGTGATGCCCAAACACACGGGGCCGCAACAGCGGCCCCATGGGGTGCGGTGCGCGGCGAGGATCAACCCGCGCGCGCACTGCCGTCTGACATCAGGCCTTGACGTGGGCCTTGACGTAGTCGATGGCGGCCTGCACGGTGCTGATCTTCTCGGCTTCTTCGTCCGGGATCTCGCACTCGAATTCTTCTTCCAGGGCCATCACCAGCTCGACGGTGTCCAGCGAGTCAGCGCCCAGGTCATCGACGAACGATGCGCTGTTGGTGACTTCTTCTTCCTTGACGCCAAGCTGTTCGACGACGATTTTCTTGACGCGTTCTTCGATGGTGCTCATGGGATCTCGCTCCAGATGGAGTTGTGGTTCAAAAGTGGTCGCCATCAAAGGCGATGGCCGTGGGATAGTGTAGTGGAAACCGGCGCGGCCTTGCATTGCAGCAAAAACCTCAGCAGATCAACCACTTGCGGCGCAATCCCTGCGCCCCTTGCTTACGGCATGTACATGCCGCCGTTCACATGGAGGGTTTCGCCGGTGATGTAACCGGCAGCCGGGCTGGCCAGGAAGGCCACCGCATGGGCGATGTCTTCCGGCGAACCCAGGCGTTCGAGGGCGATGTCGTTGATCAGCGCGGTACGCGCTTCTTCCGGCAACGCCTTGGTCATGTCGGTGTCGATGAAGCCAGGAGCGACCACATTGACGGTGACACCGCGCGAACCGATTTCCTTGGCCAGCGACTTGCTGAAGCCGATGATGCCGGCCTTGGCGGCCGCGTAGTTGGCCTGGCCGGCATTGCCGGTCACGCCCACCACCGATGCGATGTTGATGATGCGGCCCTTGCGCGCCTTCATCATGCCGCGCATCACCGCCTTGCTGGTGCGGAACACGCTGGTCAGGTTGGTGTCGATGATCGACGCCCAGTCCTCATCCTTCATGCGCATCAGCAGATTGTCGCGGGTGATGCCGGCGTTGTTGACCAGGATCGAGATCGGGCCGAATTCCTTGGCGATGCCGTCCAGCACGCCGTCCAGCGCGGCAGCGTCGGTCACGTTCAGTGCGCGGCCGTGGCCACCGTGGGCGGCCAGGCGTTCACCGATCGCAGCAGCACCGGATTCGGTGGTGGCGGTACCGATCACGGTGGCGCCCTGGGCGGCCAGAAGATCGGCGATGGCGGCACCAATGCCACGGCTGGCGCCGGTGACCAGTGCGATTTCACCCTGCAGGGGCTTGCTCATGATGTTTTCCTCAGGCTGGGGCGGCCGCCGCACCCGTGCCGCTTGCAGCGGCCACCGGTACGGTCGGCAGAACAGGGGGTATCAGGCCGACCATGCCTCGCGGGCGCCTTCGAAGTCGCCCGGCGTGGCCAGTGAACGGCCATCGATGGCCTTGTCGATGCGCTTGACCAGGCCAGTCAGCACCTTGCCCGGGCCGCACTCGGCAACCTGGGTGATGCCACGGGCGGCCAGCGCCTGCACGCAACCGGTCCACTGCACCGGCTGGTACAACTGCTGCACCAGTGCGGTGCGGATCGCGTCAATGCCGTCATGGACCTGGGCATCGACGTTCTGCACCACCGGCAGCTGCGGCGCGTGCCAGTTCAGGCCGGCCATCACTTCGGCCAGGCGGTTGGCGGCTTCGCGCATCAGCGGGGTATGCGAGGGCACGCTGACGGCCAGCTTGACCGCCTTGCGCACGCCCTTCCCGGCCAGCAGCGCCAGCGCGCGGTCGACTGCATCGGCGTCGCCACCGATCACGATCTGGCCGGGCGAGTTGAAGTTGGCCGGCACCACCACCTGGCTGCCTGCGGCTTCGGCGCAGACGTCCAGCACCAGCTGGTCCTCGGCGCCAAGCACCGCAGCCATGGCGCCGACGCCAGCCGGAGCGGCTTCCTGCATCAGCTGGCCGCGCAGGCGCACCAGGTGCGCACCGTCATGCAGGCTCAGCGCGCCAGCGGCAACCAGTGCGGTGTATTCGCCCAGGCTGTGACCGGCCAGCACCGACGGACGCGGACCGCCGACGGCGTTCCAGGCGCGCCACACGCCGATGCTTGCGGCCAGCAGGGCCGGCTGGGTGTATTCGGTACGGTTGAGCATTTCCTCCGGGCCGCCCTGGGACAGCGCCCACAGGTCGACGCCGGCACCATCGGATGCCTCGGTGAAGGCGTCCCGCACCTGCGGGTGCAGTTCGGCCAGCTCGGCCACCATGCCCACAGACTGCGAGCCCTGGCCGGGGAAGACAAAAGCGAGGGTGGATACGGTCACGCGGTCATCCGCTTGTTGCAATCGAAGCGGCCCATGATAAGGGGGAACATGCCGTGTCGTCTGTACGTGCGCGTATGCACGCGTATGGAGCGCGGCCGCGGGACAACCCGGCATCCGGCGCGGTGTCCCCGCCCAGGTAGCGGCGACTGTTGGTCGACCGCCCTTCGATCAGCCCCTGAAAACCCGCGCTGCGCGCGGATGTCGACCAACAGTCGACTCCACCGCAGCGCGAACCTGCCATCAGCAGAACAGTTGCAGGACGTCCAGGTCGCCGTCGGCGAGGAAATCCACGCACAGGCCGACCAGCAGCAGCACACCAGCGGTGCTGGCGCCGTGGGCAATGAAGATGGAATGGGCCAGCGCGCGCGCTGAGCGGCCCAGCTTCATGCACACCCGGGCCAGGCTGCGCAGGCGGCCACTGACTGCGTGCACGTGCTCGCGCACCGGCGCCTGGGCATCGCCCATCGCCTCGGCCATCATCGCCTGCAGCTGCTCCGGGCGGTCGGCGTAGTACTTGGCCACGCCGTAGCCGAACATCAGCCAGTCGCGGGCCTGCGCTTCGGACAGATCCATCACTTCCAGCGGATCTTCCTCGAAGTCGATGAAGCCCACCTGCTGCCCATCCCAGGTGAGGTTGCGCGGCAGCGGCTGGCCAAAATACGCGCCGCGTCCATGCGCCTCGGCGATGGCCTGCATCGCCGCCATCACCAGCCGGTCGCGACCGGCCTCATCGGCCTGGCGCAGGCAGGTATTGAACGAATTGCCGTTGTCGCCGATCACCAGCGCGGCATGGCCGGTGCCCAGCACGTCGGGCACGTTCACGCCCTGCGCCTGCAGCTCCCCCAGGCGACGGGCCTCGGTTTCGCGTGCCGCATCACCGCCGCGGTGCGGTGGCGGGCGCAGGGCATCGAGATGGAAACGGCGGGCAACAAAATTGAGCAGGCCCAGGGCCAGTGCTCGGCTTCCCTTGCCGTACTGCTTCAGCCAGGCACGTTGCCCTTCGATGACGATGGGCTCAACCATGACAGGTCCTCCTTAAAACGCGTTACGGCCCCAGAGGGGCCGCAACGACAGACTTCACGTTGTCGTAACTTGCACTATCAATAGCGCAGCAGGGCCGAACCCCACGTGAAGCCACCGCCGAAGGCCTCCAGCAGCAGCAGCTGGCCACGCTCGACCTTGCCGGACCGCACGGCCGCATCCAGCGCCAGCGGCACCGAGCCGGACGAGGTGTTGCCATGCTTGTCGACCGTCACCACCACCTGGTCCATCGACATCTCCAGACGCTTGGCGGTGGCTTCGATGATGCGCAGGTTGGCCTGGTGCGGAATCAGCCAGTCCAGGTCGGATTTGTCCAGGCCGTTGGCGGCCAGGGTCTCGTCCACGACCGAGTCCAGCGCCTTGACGGCGTACTTGAACACGTCGTTGCCCTTCATGTTGATGGTGCCACCACCGTTGGCGCCGTCCTTGAAACCGGTCGAGACGCCGACCGGGTTCCACAACAGCTCCTTCTTGCTGCCGTCGGCATGCAGGTGGGTGCTGAGGATGCCGGTGTCTTCGTCGGCCTTGAGCACGACAGCGCCGGCGCCATCGCCGAACAGCACGCAGGTGGTGCGATCGTTCCAGTCGACCATGCGGGTCAACGTTTCAGTGCCGATCACCAGCACGTGCTTGCAGTCGCCGGAGCGGATGAATTTGTCGGCCACGCCCAGCGCGAACACGAAGCCGGAACAGGCTGCGTTGACGTCGAAGGCAGGGCACCCGGCCACACCGAGCTTGGCCTGGATCAGGCACGCGGTGGACGGGAAAATGAGATCAGGAGTGGTCGTGCCGACCACGATCATGTCGAGCTGCGAGGCATCGATGCCTGCGGCTTCAAGCGCCCGCAGGGCGGCGTTGTAGCCAAGGTCGCTGGTGGTTTCGCCTTCGGCCGCGATGTGCCGTTCGCGAATTCCGGTGCGCGACTGGATCCACTCATCCGAGGTTTCGACCATTTTTTCCAGGTCGGCATTGGTCAGGACTTTTTCCGGCAAATAGCTACCGGTGCCCGCGATCCTCGAATAGATCCGCTTGCTCATCATGTTTCCTGTTGCGCGGGCCGCCGATCACCGGCACGCCCGGGAAAGAAGGCAAAGGCCGCTGCCCGGGGGCAGCGGCCTTCCCGGCACATCAATCTTCTTCGACGGCCGAGGTCTTGGTCTGGATGACCTTCTTGCCGCGGTAGAAACCATCGGCAGTGATGTGGTGACGCAGGTGCACTTCGCCGGTGGTCGGGTCGGTCGACAGCTGCTTGGCGCTCAGGGCGTCATGGGCACGACGCATGCCGCGGCGGGACGGGGTGACACGGGATTTCTGCACAGCCATGGGATTGCTCCAAACTCGGTTCGTTTTGCTTCGTCGTATCGTCGCGCAGGACGCCAGCGCCCAGCACACTTTCGCTTTCGCCGCAGCCGCCGACGACAATCCGGCTGCTATTGTTTCTTCAGTGCTGCCAACGCCGCAAACGGGTTGGCCTGCTTCGTTTCTTCTTCGCTCGGCGCCCAGTCCTTGTCGACTGCTTCGCCATCGGGCGACAGCGGCACAACCGGCACTGCCAGCACCAACTCGTCCTCGACCAGATCCAGTGGACGCAGCTGGCCGTCTTCCGGCACCAGCAACGCCTCGTACTCCTCCGGCAGGGACGATTCCTCGTCCTCGTCGCGGATCAGGCCAAGCCTCTGGGTCATCTTCACCGGCAACAGGAATCGCTGCATGCTGCGCTGACAGGTCAGCGGCAACGCGGTATCGATGGTCAGTTCCACATAGGATACCCGCAAGACGTCGTCGCGACCGAATTCAAGCGAGTAATTGCACTCACCTTCGGTATCGGCGACCAAGCCCTGCAGGCGGGTCAATTCAGCCAGGGAGACCTGACCGTCGAAGCGCCTTCGCGCTACAACCATCCGCCAGGCATCCAGCGTTTCGGGCACGTTCGCGGACATAAGCCGCTGAATACTAAGGATCGGGGCGGCAGCTGTCAAATGCCCGCCATACAGGACTTGCTGCTGGCGCCGCGCACGGGCCAGACTGCCGCGCCCTGCCCCGGAATTCTCGCATGTCACTGGTCCTGGCCTCCACCTCCCGCTACCGGCGCGAACTGCTGCAACGGCTGGGCCTGCCTTTCGAGTGCGCCAGCCCGGAGGTGGATGAAACCCCGTTGAACGGCGAAGCGCCGCTGGCCCTGGCCACGCGACTGGCCGCCGCCAAGGCCGCCGAGGTGGCTGCCCGGCATCCGGGCGCCTGGGTGATCGGCTCGGATCAGGTGGCGGATCTGAACGGCCAGTCGCTGGGCAAGCCCGGCACGGTCGAGGCCGCCTGCGCACAGCTGGCAGCGATGTCCGGGCAGACCGTGCGCTTCCATACCGCCGTCTGTCTCAGCGGGAATGGAGATTCATTCACGGCCCTCGACCTGACCGAAGTACGGTTCCGCGTGTTGGAACGGGATGAGATCACCCGTTACGTCGCCACCGAACAGCCGCTGGACTGCGCCGGCAGCTTCAAGTGCGAGGGCTTGGGCATCAGCCTGTTCGAGGCGATCGACAACCGCGACCCGACCGCGCTGATCGGCCTGCCGTTGATCGCGGTGTGCGGATTGCTGCGGCAGGCCGGGTACGCGGTGCCGTGAACTGTAGAGCCGAGCCCATGCTCGGCTGCTTTTTTCGAGGCTGCCTGCCATCTGAATCAGAAGCAGCCGAGCATCGGCTCGGCTCTACAGGACCAGAGGACTCAACGAACCTCGAACGGCTGCTCCTGCCACACCTCTACGCTGCCATCGCGGCCGAACAGGCGCAGGCCCAGCCAATGCCTCCCAGGTGCCAGCGTCGTCGTGTCCAATGACGCATCGAAGCCGACGGCGGGATGCTGCGGATCGGTGCTGTCCGGCCAGGTCTGGCGCACATCGAAGGCGCGCCCATAGCGCGCATCGCCGATCGAGCGGCCATCGACCAGCACTTCAACCCGTGCCAGCCCGACACCGTCCTTGAACGCCCAGCCCTTGATGGCAAGCGTGCCGGACACCTTCTCGCCAGCACCGGGTGCATCCAGCCAGGCCATCGCCGGGGTCACGCATGGCCCGGGAGCGCGCTGCACCGGCAGCCGGAACAGCAGGAAGCGCTGGAAGCCATGGTCACTGCTGACCACCCGCGGCGCCGGCAACGGCCCCACCTGTTCGCAGATGGCGTGATAGCGCGCCAGCAGATCGCGGTAGCGCTGGTCACTGGGTGACAGCACCAGCAGCATCGGTGCCGAACGCTCGCCCTCATGCAGCAGGCCCCACTGCGCCAGCTGCGCGGTGCGCCCATGCTTGTCATTGAGCGGATGCGGCAGCACCTCGATGTTGCCATTGCCCAGCTGGAAACCGAGTTCGGCACCGACCTTGAAGTTGCCGGCCAGCACGCGCGTCCCTTCCGGCATCTGCCGCAGCTCTTCGTGAACCGCGACAGCCAGTGGTTGCCAACCGGCGAAATTGCGCGGGTAGTACTTGCTGCCGGCCAACTCTTCACGCAACGAAGGCGTGGACGCCATCAGGTAGTAGCCGAACGCGAGCACCATGCCTGCGCCTGCCAGCCACCAACCGGTGCGCCGCAGCCAGCGCGGCCACCCGTTGAGCACCACCGGCACCGCCACCAGCAGCGCCAGGTAGCCCGGCAGCGGCCAGTGGAAACTGATGCGCTCGACGTCGGTGAAGAAGCCCAGCAGGAAGATGCCCAGGGTGGATACGCCCCCCACCAGCCCGAAGTAGCGCCACTGCACGCGCGCGCCGCCGCCGCTGCGGGTACCGGCCAGCGCCACCTTCCACATCGCCATGCACAGGATCGGGGTGACCAGCATCGGCTGGATCACCAGGAACCACAGCCCACCCCACTCGAATGTCCAGGGATGGCGCTCGACCACCTGGAACTTCAGGCCGGCATCGTGGTTGTCTGCATTCCATGCCAGCAGTGGCAGCCATGCCAGCACGCCCACCGCCAGTGCAACCCAAACGCGTGGGTCACCCAGCATGCGCCGCCCCTGCGGCAGCGCCAGCAGCGCAATGAAACCGACGCCGATGACACCAATGAAGCGATAGTGGCTGAGCGCACCGATCGCCAGGCCCAGCGCAAGCTTCATGGCCGATGATGCGTCGACGTTGTGCAACAGCCGCGCACCTGCATGCAGACAGATCGCCGCTGCCAGGGCCATCGGTACATCGGGCACTGCCAGCAGGCCCAGCGTCGCCGACAACGGCATCAGCAGCGTGAGGCTGCCCGCCTGCCAACCCGCCACATTGCCGAACCAGCGGGTTGCGGTGCGCACCACCAGCAACGGCAGCAGCGCGCCGATGGCCAGGAACGGCAAGCGCAGGGCGAGTACATGATGGCCACCAATCTCCACGCCCAGCCGGGCCAGCCATGCAGTCAGCCCGGGCAGATCCGAATACGCAGCCGCCAGGTGCTGACCTTCCTGCCAATAGAAGGCCTCATCGACGAACAGCGGCAGGCGCGCAGCCACCACCAGTTTGGCCGCTGTGACCAGCGTCCATAACCAGAGAAATATCGTTCGTGCGCGCTGTTCGCCTTGCATTGCTCTATGGATAATCGAGTGGATTCCAGATCTGAGACGATCATGACAGCCTCGCCCCCCAATCCCAGCATGCTAACCGATCAACTGCGTCAGGCCCTGCGGGAGGCACAGGATCAGGTAAATGCACTGGTACTGGGCAAGGTGCCGGAAGTCAGGCTGGCTTTCGTCGCCCTGCTTTCCGGCGGCCATCTGCTGATCGAGGATCTGCCCGGTCTGGGCAAGACCACGCTGGCGCACGCACTGGCCAGCAGCCTCGGCCTCAGCTTCCAGCGCGTGCAGTTCACCTCCGATCTGCTGCCTGCCGATGTACTGGGCGTCTCGGTATACGAAGCCGGCAGCCGCCAGTTCCAGTTCCATCCAGGGCCGGTGTTCACCCACGTGCTGCTGGCCGACGAGATCAACCGTGCGCCGCCGCGCACGCAGAGCGCGCTGCTGGAGGCGATGGCCGAACAGCAGGTGACCCTGGATGGGCAGACCCATCCCCTGCCCGATCCCTTCTTCGTGATCGCCACGCAGAACCCGGTGGATCTGTCCGGCACGTTCCCGCTACCGGATTCGCAGCTGGACCGCTTCCTGCTGCGGCTGGCGATGGGCTACCCCAGCGCACAGGCCGAGCGCGAACTGCTGCGCGGCACCGATCGCCGCGATCTGATCGCGCGTGCCGTACCGAAGCTGGATGACACCCAGGTGCGCGCGCTGCGCGACGCAGTGAACCACGTGCATGCCAGCGACGCGCTGATCGACTACGTGCAGGCGCTGCTGACCCGCAGCCGCCAGCACGCCGGCGTGCGCGTGGGCCTGTCGCCGCGTGCCGGTCTGGCCCTCCTGCGCGCGGCCAAGGCGCACGCACTGCTGTTGGGGCGCGGCCATGTAGTGCCCGAAGATGTGCAGACCCTGTTCGTGGCGGTAGCGGGCCATCGTCTGGTGGCCGAGGCCGAATCCAGCTCGGGGCCGGCACTGGCACGCGCGATCCTGCAGACCGTTGCGGTCGACTGAGCGTGGCCACGCGCTGGGCACGACTGCAGCTGATGGCTCGCCCTCGCAGGCCCGAAGCGCTGCCGCAGCGGCTGGACCGCCACCGCATCTACGTACTGCCCACCCGCTTCGGGCTGTTCGTCGCCACCCTGCTGGCAGCGATGCTGCTGGGCGCGTTGAACTACAACAACAACCCGGCCCTGCTGCTGGCCCTGCTGCTGGCGGCCGCAGCGATCGCCAGTGCCATCGCCGCGCACCTGCAACTGTCCGGCGTGCAGATCGACGCCATCTCCGCCGAGCCGGTTCCCGCCGGGCAACCGCTGCGGCTGCGCGTGGACCTGTCACTGCGCGATCCCCGCGCACGTCACGGCCTGCACCTGCAGCTGGGCGGCAGCGAGGCCTGGACCCCACTGCCTGCACACGGCCGTGGCGAAGTAGAGCTGGAGGTGCCCAGCGAGCGCCGCGGCTGGCTGGAACTGCCACGCATCCGCCTGTCCACTACGCAGCCGCTGGGGCTGGTGCGGGCATGGTCATGGGTATGGCCGGAACAACCGCTGCTGGTCTATCCACTGGCCGAAACGCTGAGCCCTGCGCTACCGGAGAGTGGCAACGATCCGCTGCATACACGCGCCCATGCCAGCGGCGAAGAGCTGCACCAGCTGCGGCCGTACCGCGCAGGCGATGCACCGCGCAGTATTTCGTGGAAGCACTCGGCGCGCCGCGACAGCCTGCTGGTGCGCGAGTACGAAAAGCCGATCGGCATCGAAGTCATCCTGGACTGGCGCACGCTGGCGCCGTTGGGCCATGAAGCACGCATCGCGCGGTTGGCGCGCTGGGTGGATATGGCCGAGCGCGAAGGCCGCCGCTACACCCTGCTGCTGCCGGCACATCCCCCCTTCGGCCCCGGCCAGGGTGCCAGCCACCATCACCTGTGCCTGCGCGCGCTGGCGTTGATGCCGCATGACTGAGTCCCCTCTCCTGCTTGACCGCACTGCCCGCACCTGGACCCTGGCCAGCGCGGCGCTGGCGCTGTTGCCATTGCTGCTGCAGCTGCCACCACTGCTGGCTGGCGTGATCGCGCTGGCGGCAATCATCACCGCCGCCCTGTCGTGGCGAAGGCAGTTGCCAATGCCGGTGCGCCTGCTGCTGGTACTGGCCATGCTTGCCGCCATCGTCTGGCAGATGGGCATGGTGCGCCCAGGGCGCGATACCGGTTGCGCGCTGCTGGCGGCGATGCTGGCGATCAAGTCCAGCGAGTTGCGCAGCCTGCGTGATGCCCGCAGCCTGCTCGGCTTCGCTCTGTTCTCGCCGTTTGCGGCGTTTCTGCTCGACCAGGGGCCGCTGACAACAGCACTGGCCGCACTGGCCGGGGTCAGCGCATTGCTCGCCCTGCAACGCCTGGCCCAGGATGAAGGCCACGCCGGCCGCCTGCCGCTGCGCGGGCAGCTGCGCGGTGTCGGCCGCCTGCTGGCGATCGGCCTGCCGCTGGCATTGGCCTGCTTCTGGCTGTTCCCACGCCTGGCAACGCCGCTGTGGGGTGTTCCCGAGCGCGCCGTCGGCACGCCGGGGCTGTCCGACAGCATGGAACCCGGCCAATGGCTGGACCTGATGGCCGATGACACCCCGGCGCTGCGCGTGCAGTTCTTTGGTGCTGTGCCCGAGCCGGCACAGCGCTACTGGCGCGGGCCGGTGCTGACCGCCTTCGATGGCCGGCGCTGGACGCGCGACCGGGCCAGCGCGCGACGTCCCGCCGCAGTGGTCGACGCCGGTGCGCAGGGCTGGGACTACCAGATCGACTACGAGCCCACAGACCGCCGCCAGCTGGTGGCGCTGGACCTGCCCAGCCGTGCCCCGGCAGGCAGCACGCTGGACGCGGACATGAGCCTGAGCAGTGAACGCTCGCTGGCCTCGCTCAGCCGCTGGCGACTGCATTCGGCGCCGCCGCAGCGCTTCGACACTGCGCTGTCGCCCTACCTGCGCCGCGCCACGCTGCAGCTGCCCGCCGGCTTCAATCCACGTACGGCAACCCTGGCCCGGCAATGGCGGCAGGATGCCGCCGGCGATGACGAGGCCATCGTCCGCCGCGCGCTGCAATGGATCACCACCGATTTCTCCTACACGCTGGAAACGCCGCCGGCGGGGCGCGATCCGGTTGACGAGTTCCTGTTCGGCTACAAGGCCGGCTTCTGTGAACACTTCAGCTCGGCCTTCGTGGTGCTGATGCGCAACGCCGGCGTCCCGGCACGGGTGGTAACCGGTTTCGCCGGCGGCACCCGCAACCGTATTGGCGACTACTGGGTGGTGCGGCGGATGGATGCCCACGCCTGGGCCGAGGTGTGGCTGCCACAGCGCGGCTGGGTACGGGTCGACCCGACCGCCGCCGTGGCACCGGAACGCATTCTCGACACACTCGACGACCGCTTGCAGGCCGGCACCAACAGCCCGTTGCAGCAGCGCTGGCTGCAGCTGGGGCAGATGGGCGACTGGCTGCGCCGCGGCTGGAACGATCTGGTGCTGTCCTTCGACGCGCGCCGCCAGCAACAGCTGCTCAAGCCGTTCGGGCTGGATGACCTCGGGCCCGGACAGCTGGTCGCCGGCTTTGTGATCGCTGCGTTGCTGGCACTGACGTGGATGGCGTGGCTGTTGGCCCGTGGCGAGCGCGAACGTGATCCGCTGCTGCGTGCCTGGCATGGGCTGGGCCGGCGCTATGCCCGCCTCGGGTGGGCCCGGCATCCCCACGAAACCGCAGGCGACTGGGCACACCGGGTGCATGCCCAGCATCCCGATCCGGCCCTGCTCACGCTCAGCCAGCGTTTCGCTGATGCGCGTTACGCTGGAACTTGCACCGACCTCGCTTCATTATTGCGGGACCTGCGCAGGCATCGCCCGACTTCCGGAGCCTCCCCATGAACACCAAGTTCCTCCTCACCGCTGTGGCCACGCTGGCCCTGTCGGCCTGCGCCACGGCCCCAAAGCCGCTGCAGGGACAGTTCAGCCTGGTCTCCCCGCGCGACTCGGTCGCCACCCAGCAGGTCGGTACGCCGGTCCGTTGGGGCGGTCGCATCATCGAAACCAAGCCCGGCCAAGGCGAGACCTGCTTCCAGATCATCTCGCGCCCGCTCAATGGCAGTGGCCGTCCGAACACCACCTCGTCCGACGCCAGCGACGGCCGCTTCATCGCATGCCGTGCCGGCTTCTATGACCCGGCCGTGTTTGAGGCCGGCCGCGACGTAACCTTCATCGGCAAGATCGACGGCTACCAGAACACCCGCATCGGCGAGTACGACTACCGCCTGCCGAAGCTGTCAGCCGATGTGATCTACCTGTGGCCGGAACAACGCCAGGTCGACGTGGTGCCCTACCCCTATGGCCCGTGGGGCCCGGGCCCGTATGGCCCGTACTGGGGCGGCTACGGCCGTTGGGGCTGGTGGTGATCACCGCCGCACAGGCGTGACGGAAAAGGCCGCCCTCGGGCGGCCTTTCTGCATCCTGTGGATCCATGCGGTGCGCAGGCTCAACGCCCCGGGGTACCGAAGTGCCCCAGCGACGCACCAGCCAGCAGGTGCATGTGGATATGGAACACGGTCTGCCCGGCATCCTCGCGGCAGTTCATCACGATGCGGTAGCCGTCCTGAGCGAAGCCCTCGCGGCGCGCGTACTCGGCGGCAGCCAGCGCCAGCTTGCCGATCAGGTGCGCCTGCGACGGCTGCAGGTCGTCCAGGGTCGGGATGATCTCGTTCTTCGGAATGAACAGCACGTGCACCGGCGCCTGCGGTGCGATGTCCTTGAAGCCGAGCACCTCGTCATCCTCGTAGACGATGGTGGCCGGGATCTCGCGACGGATGATCTTGCTGAAGAGGGTTTCGTTGCTCATGGTCGGCCTCGGCGGGGATGTCTCCCGCATTGTAGGCCGCGCACACCCGGACATGCCGGCCGTTGCTCAATCGCGGAATTCGCTGCGCGTCCCGAACGCGTGCGACAGCGTGCCGCGATCGACGTACTCCAGCTCTCCACCGAGCGGCAGGCCCTGCGCCAGGCGGCTGGGCTGCACCTTGCGTGCACGCGCCAGCTGCGCCAGGTAATGTGCGGTGGCTTCACCTTCGACGGTGGCACTGGTGGCGATGATCAGTTCCTGCACCTCGCCTTCGGCCAGGCGCCGCTCCAGCTGCTCCAGGCCCAGTTCGCGCGGGCCAATGCCATCGAGCGGCGACAGGCGGCCCTGCAGCACGAAGTAGACACCGCGGAAACCGGTGGCGTTCTCGATGGCCAGGCGGTCGGCCGGCGATTCGACCACGCACAGCTGGCTGCGCTCGCGACTGCTGTTGGCACAGGTCGGGCACAGCTCGGTTTCGCTGAAATCGCGGCACTGCGCGCAGTGGCCGATTCGCTCCACCGCCAACGCCAGCACCTCGGCCAGGCGCTGGCCACCTTCGCGCTCGCGCTCGAGCAGGTGATAGGCCATGCGCTGCGCCGTCTTCTGGCCTACGCCAGGCAGCACCCGCAGTGCATCGATCAATTGTTCAAGCAGGGGTGCGGACACGGCGGCATGCTTTGATGGCGTCGAGCAGGCTCGACAGCTACGTGTAGAGTCGAGCGATGCTCGACTGAGGGTTGCAGCGGGCGCCTGCAGCAACAGGCGCCACGCAGAACATCAGAACGGCAGCTTCATGCCCGGCGGCAGCTGCATGCCGGCGGTGGCCGAACCCATCTTCGACTTCGACTCGGCATCGATCTTGTTCGAGGCATCGTTGAAGGCGGCGGCGATCAGGTCTTCCAGCATCTCCGGGTCGCTGGCCAGCGACGGGTCGATGCGCACCTTGCGGCATTCCTTGGCGCCGGTCAGGGTCACGCTGACCATGCCGCCACCGGCGCTGCCGGTCACTTCGATCCTGGCGATTTCTTCCTGGGCCTTCTGCAGGTTTTCCTGCATCTTCTGGGCCTGCTGCATCAGTTGGGCGATGTTTCCGCGCATGGTGTCTTACTCGTCAAAAGAACGGATGGAATCGGAAACAACCCGGGCACCGTGCTGTTGGATCAGCACCTGCACTTCCGGGTCGTCCATGAAAACAGCCTCTGCCACCTGCTGCCGCTCGCCACGCTGGCGATCGGCACGCTGGTGCAGGGTCTCGGCCGGAACGTGTTCGGTTTCCACTGTCTCGACCACGATCTTCGGCGCCTGGCCGAGGGCCTTCTCCAGCATCTCGCCCAGGGCGGCCAGCGCGCGCTCCGAGCGCAGGTATTCAAATCCGGGCGAAAGGCCCAGTTTCAAGGTCCCGTGCTGGCAACTGATGAAGGCAGCGTTGGCCGCCAGCTGCCGCGACGGGCCGCTCAGGCCACTGTTGGCGACCAGATCCAGCCAGTCCTCGGCACTGGCCAGATCGCTGACACCTTCCAGCGGCGCGGTCTCCTGCACTGGCGCGGGCTCAGCCGGCGCGATGGCAATGCCTTCGGTGCGGAACGGGCGCTCGGACGGTGCAGGCTCGCTGGGAGCCGCGACGGGAGCTGGCGGTTCATGCCAGGGCGCCACCATGGCGGCGTCCGGCCCAGCCATCTCGGCTGCCAGCGCCTGGTCACGCGCCTCTGCTTCGTCGGTGGCCCACGGCGGCAGGTCGTCGCCCGCTTCTGCTTCAATGGACGGCGGCGCTGCGGCTTCGGCCTTCACCGGCGGCGGTGACACCGGCTCTTCCACCGGGACCGGCTCGGGCTCCGGCGTCGGGTCAGGTTCGGGTTGCGGGGCCGGCTCAGGCTCAGGGTCGGGTTCGCGCGGCGCGGCCTGCACCGGAGCAGCCACCTGCGCCACCACGGCCGGGCTTGCCGAAGCAGCGGCAGCCGCCGGCGTCGCTTCGTGGGTACCCGCACCGGTGCCACCACCGGCAGCATGGCCACCCGGCACATTGCCTGCACCCTCCACCGACTTCGGCACCGGCGGGACCGCCGCGGCCGGGCGGAACGCCAGCATGCGCAGCACGGCCATTTCAAAGCCCGCGCGCGGGCTCGGCGCCAACGGCAGGTCACGGCGGCCGTTCAAGGCCATCTGATACCAGAGCTGCACCACTTCCGGGCGCAGGCGTTCGGCGAATGCTGCGGCATCCAGGCCTTCGGCAGCCGCTGCGGCACCCGGTACCAGCTGCTGCACCTGGATGCGGTGCAGGCCTTCGGCCAGCGCTTCCAGCACGCCACTCCAGTCCGGCGAGAATTCGGCCAGCGCGGCCACCACCTGCAGCAGGCGCGGGCCATCGCCGTCAGCCAGCGCATCGAGCATCGCCGCCACCTGGGTGCGATCAACCGTGCCCAGCATGGTGCGCACCACGTCCTCGCGCAGCGCGCCGCCGGCATAGGCAATCGCCTGGTCCAGCAGCGACAGGCCGTCGCGCAGGCTACCGTCAGCGGCCTTGGCCAGCTGCACGATGGCACTGCCGTCGGCTTCGATCTCCTCGGCCGCCAGGATGCGGGTCATCTGGCCCTGGATCTGATCCTCATCCAGTCGTTTGAGGTTGAACTGCAGGCAGCGGCTGAGCACGGTGACCGGCAGCTTCTGCGGATCGGTGGTGGCCAGCAGGAATTTCACATGCTCCGGCGGTTCTTCCAGCGTCTTCAGCAGTGCGTTGAACGCCGCCTTGGACAGCATGTGCACTTCGTCGATCAGGTAGACCTTGTACTTGCCACGCGAGGGCATGTACTGCGCGTTCTCGATCACTTCACGCACGTCATCCACACCGGTGTTGGACGCGGCGTCGATTTCCAGCAGATCGATGTAGCGGCCGGCGTCGATGTCCAGGCAGGCCGCGCACTGGCCGCACGGGTCGGCGCTGGTGCCCTGCTCGCAGTTGAGCGACTTGGCGAAGATGCGCGCGATGGTGGTCTTGCCCACGCCGCGGGTGCCGGTGAACAGGAACGCGTGGTGGACCCGGCCGCTGTCCAGCGCATTGCTGAGCGCACGGACCACGTGTTCCTGGCCCACCAGCTCGGCAAAACGCTTCGGACGCCACTTGCGGGCAAGGACGAGATAGGACATCAGGCCACCGTTTTCCATCGGATGTTCCATTGTGCCATGCCTGTCCAGCCCCCTCGCCTCCGGCACAGCTTTCGCAGGTTCCTGGCCGGGGTGCTTGTGAAGTGCCGCGCGGCCCGCTAGAATCTGCGCCCCTGCTGAGGCGTTTGCCGATGGCAGGGATCCGGAGAGGTGTCCGAGTGGTTGAAGGAGCACGCCTGGAAAGTGTGTAAGCGTCTAAACCGCGCTTCGGGGGTTCGAATCCCCCTCTCTCCGCCAGATAAATGAAGAAGCCGCCCAATGGGCGGCTTTTTTATTTATCTGGCGGTACTACCGAACTGAACAGGCCCTGCCGCCGGGGCAGCTCCAACGGTCCGCCCGGCGACGGCGCGCGATCCGCTGCGAGTCACCTGCGCCGGAGCAGTCCCCGCACGCAGACGCCGACGAACGCCAGCCCCAGCAGCATCCACACGACCGTCATTCCCCACAGCGCACCGAACGTATCCAGGACCGGCTCCAGGCGCGGTTGCGCCGGATCGTACAGCACGCGTACCGGCTGTCCAGGCTCATAGCCGAAGATCATGCCGCCCTGCGGGTAAGAGACGCGTTGGCCGGTCGCGGGGGTGAACGCGATCTGCGGATGCGATCCGCCCGCGTTCAGGCGCTCAACCTGGCCATCGACGGCCTGCGCGATCTGCAGGAACTCAAAGCGATGCGTCACTTCGAAGGCGGCCACGGCAAGGATCAACAGCCCCACCGCGCCAAACAGCAGACTGCGCATGACCTGGGCGGTCCGGGAAAGAGAAGGGTCGGGCATCGCTCGGCAGCTCCGTTGCAGGCAGGAAGACGAATGGGGCCGGCGGATCCTGCCGCGCGGTCAGTCCCACGTGTCGAAAGCATAGCCCAGAAGCCGCCGCGCCCCGCTGCACGCCATCGCGGCCGCATGCGCCTCGCCACTGACGCACCCGCCTGGTACAGGCGCCTGTGTTCCGCACAGTCATTCGAGTTGGGCGAAATCATCCGTGAGAAGATCGACTCCGCTCCACGCACCTTGGAACACTTCGGCGCCCCCCTACGGCCTCGTCGTGCGATACCCACTTGAGAAGGACAACGTCTGGACGGTTGCACTGCGCCCGGGCAACGCCATGGCATTTTCCATGAACCTCCGCCTCTACCGCCCCGCCGATGCCAGCGCCTGCCTGTCGATTTTCGACAGCAACGTGCCCACCTACTTCGCGCCCGAAGAGCGCAGCGACTTTGAGCACTTTCTGCAAGAACAGGCCTTGCACTGTGCATTCCAGGTCATCGAGCGAGATGGCAGCATCGTGGCCTGTGGCGGCCTGTCGCGACGCGGCGACGGCAGTGCGGGTTTCTGCTGGGGCATGGTGCAGCGCGCGCTGCACCGGCATGGACTTGGCCGGGAACTGGCGCTGGCACGCCTGCGCCAGGCTGCAGCGGATCCCTCGATCAAGCGCATCGCGCTCAGCACCAGCCAGCACACCCAGGGCTTCTATGCCGGCCTGGGCTTCCAGGTGACGCGGATCGTGCCCGATGGCCACGGCGCCGGGATCGATGCCGTGGAGATGGAGCGGAGGTTCTAGCCCTCCGCCCCGCCCTGGATCCGCAGGCGTGGATCCAACGTCGCCCCACTCTCCTCAGAAGCCCACGCGCAGGTTGATCTGCCCGCCCACGTCGCGGCGGCCATCGCCATGCTGGCCCTGCACGAACATCGACAGCTGGCTGTTGCGGCCGAGGCCCACCGCCACGCCCACCTGGCTGACCAGCGCATTGCGTGCCATCACCGCGCTGTAGACGTCGAAGGCATTGCCACCCACAGCGAAGCGGTTGCGGCTGGCCACATCGGTATCACCCGATGCATGCTGCCAGCCCAGGCCAACCGTCAGCTGCGCCGGGAAGCGCTCGCCGCTGCCCACGTCCCAACGGCCGCGCACGCCCACGGTGCTGACATTGAGCGTGTCCTTGCCGCCTTCCAGCACCAGCGCTGCAGTGCCGCCCTGCTCCACCGCACGATCGCTGTCGACCCAGTGCTTGGTGAACTGCACATACGGCTGCAGTTGGGTCTTGCCATGGGTCCAGGTCCAGCTGCCCTCCACCTGCGCGATGGTCACATCCGAATCCTGGCGGCTGTACAGGGTCTGCCCCAGCAGCGGCACTTCACGCGTGGTGCGCGTGCGGTAATCACCGCGCGACACGCTGCCACCCACCGCAAAGCCGTTGTTCCATTGGCCCTGCGCATACAGGCCGAACGTATTGCCGCGCAGGCGGGCCCTCGAGCTGCGATCGTAAAGGCGCGTATCCAGCCGCTCGTTGCCTGCGGCCGCACCCAGCACCACATGTTCCCCCAGCTGCCAGTCCACACCCGCCATCAGCGCATTGCGGTTGGAGCGGATGTCGTCGCCGTTGCCGTCGCCATCCTGCTTGAACACCTTGCCACTGCCGGCCAGCCAGGCCGAGGCACGCTCGCCACGCACGGTCGGCAGTTCGCTGCCGAGACGTTGGCGGATGCCTTCTTCCAGATAGTTGTCATACAGCAGCACCGCGCGGCTGGCCGCATGCACTTCACCGGACAGCTGGTCGAATGCGCTACGCGCGGTACCGGCGTCATACATCAGCACCGTGTTGTACAGGCCCAGCGCCGGTCCACTCTGCGGCAGGCTGTCCAGCGCCGCGGCCGTGTTGTACTGGTTGCGCGTGTTGGCCACCGTGGTGAACGCTGCGGTCTGCGCCACGTCGATCTGCAGGTTGGCCGTGTTCGCGGTATAGACCGGGGTGATGGTCAGGAAGGCCGACGGCGTGGTCGCCGAGGCGAACTGCCCGCTCACGCCACCACCCGCATTGATCACGGTGTACTGCTGGCCCTGCTGGTAGCTGGTGCTCGGCGAGATGGTGTTCACCTTTACGGTGCTGCCACCCACATTGGCGCTGCCGCCCACCTGTACCGTATCGCTGCCGGTAGCGCCCAGATCGATGCCCAGCGTGCTGCCCGGCGACAGGGTCAGGTTGCCGCCCACTGTGATCGTGCCGGTGCCATTGCCCGCACCGCTGCCGTTGCCCGGGCCATTCCCCGGCGACAGCACACCACCGCTGGATACCGTCACACCACCGCCAGTGCCCCCAATGGTGCCGGTGCCGGACAGCATGGTGCCGCTGCCGATGGTCCACTGGCCGCCGATGTTGCCGGTGACATTCAGGCCACCGCCGGTGACCTGGCCGGTACCGCTGAAACCACCGCTGTTGCCGCCGAGGTTCAGGCTGCCCGGACCGGCCTGCACGATGCTGCCGCCGCCGCTGATGGAGCCGCCCAGGGTGGTGGTGCCACCGGTGTTGATCACCAGGCCACCGTTGTTGGTGATGTTGCCGGTGATCGAGCCGCTGGCGCCGCCGTTGCCGACCTGCACCGTGCCACCCGCATTGATGGTGGTGCCGCCGGTGTAGGTGTTGTTGCCGGTCAGCGTGATGGTGCCGTTGCCGGCCTGGGTCAGGCCACCGCTGCCACTGATGGTGCCGGCGACGGTGGTGTTGCCACCCACGTTGAACACCAGGCTGCCGTTGTTGCTGACGTTGCCGGCGATCGCACCGCTAGCGCCGCCATTGCCAACCTGCAACGTGCCGCCGGTGTTGATGGTGGTGCCACCGGTATAGGTGTTGTTGCCGCCCAGGATCAACGTGCCGCTACCGGCCTGGGTCAGGCCACCGCTGCCGCTGATGGCGCCACCGACCGTGGTATTGCCGGCCACGTTGAACACCAGATTGCCGTTGTTGGTGACGCTGCCACCGATCGCACCGGTCGCGCCGCCATTGCCCACCTGCAGGGTACCGCCCGCGTTGATCGTGGTCGGCCCGGTGTAGGTGTTGTTGCCGGTCACGGTCAGTGTGCCGCTGCCGGCCTGGGTCAGGCCGCCGCTGCCGCTGATGGTGCCGCCCAGCGTGGTGTTACCGGCCACGTTGGACACCAGCGAACCGTTGTTGGTGATGTCACCGACGGTCGACCCCGTCGCACCGCCATTGCCCAGCTGCAGCGTGCCGCCGGCGTTGATGGTGGTACCGCCGGTGTAGGTGTTGGTGCCAGTCAGCAGCAGCGTACCGCTGCCGGCCTGGGTCAGGCCGCCACTTCCACTGATGGTGCCGCCCAGCGCGGTGTTGCCGGCCACGTTGGAAATCAACGCACCATTGTTGGTGATGTCACCGGCGATGGCGCCGGTTGCCCCGCCGTTGCCCACCTGCAGCGTGCCGCCGGTATTGATACTGGTGCCGCCTGTGTAGGTGTTGTTGCCGACCAGGGTCAGCACGCCGGCACCGGCCTGGGTCAGCGCGCCACTGCCACTGATCGCGCCACCGACCGTGGTGTTGCCGCCCACGTTGAATACCAGGCTGCCGTTGTTGGCAACGTTGCCGGTGATCGCACCGGTCGCACCGCCATTGCCCACCTGCAGGGTGCCACCGGCATTGATGGTGGTACCGCCGGTATAGGTGTTGTTGCCGGTCAGGGTCAGCGTGCCGGCACCGGCCTGGGTCAGGCCGCCACTGCCGCTGATGGTGCCGCCCAGCGTGGTGTTGCCTGCCACGTTGGACACCAGCGCACCGTTGTTGGTGATGTCGCCGACGATCGCACCGGTCGCACCGCCGTTGCCGATCTGCAACGTGCCACCGGCATTGATGGTGGTACCGCCGGTGTAGGTGTTGTTGCCGGTCAGCACCAGCGTGCCGCTGCCGGCCTGGGTCAGACCGCCATTGCCACTGACCACCGCACCCACGGTTGCCGTGGTGCCGAGGTTGTAGACCAGGCTGCCGTTGTTGGTGATGTCGCCCAGCACCGAACCGGTGCTGCCACCGTTGCCGATCTGCAGGGTGCTGCCACCGTTGATGGTGGTACCGCCGGTGTAGGTGTTGTCGCCGCTCAGGGTCAGCGTACCGGTACCTCCCTGCACCAGGCCGCCGGTGCCACTGAGGACGCCAGCGAACAAAGTGCTGGCGTTGTTGCCGCCAGTAGTCAGCGTTGCACCTCCCAGCGCCACCGTGCTGCCGGCCACACCGGCCAGGCCGCCGATGCTCTGGTTGCCACCGGCGCTGATATCCAGCGTGCCAGCACCGGCCAGGTTCACCGTGCTGGCACCGGACAGGCTGCCGCCGGCTGCTACCGCCAGCGTGCCGCTGTTGATGGTGGTGGTGCCGGTATAGCTGCTGGCACCGCCCAGGGTCACCGTCGCCGCGCCATCCTTCAGCAGGCCACCGGCACCGCTGATCGGGCCATTCAAGGTCAGCGCATTACTGCCGGCCAGGGTCAGCGTGCCGCCGGCCAGCTGCACGGTGTTGGCCAGTGTCAGCGCGCCGGTGCCGTCCAGGCTGGCGTTGCCGCCTACGGTCAGCGCGCCGGTGCCCAGCGAACCGTCGTTGCCCAGCAGCAGGCCACCGGCATTGAGGGTCACGCCGCCGGTGAAGACGTTGACGCCCGTCAAGCCCTGGATGCCTGCGCCGTTCTTTACCAGGCCACCGGCCCCTCCGATGGTGCCGGCGAACGTGGTATTGCCCACGCCATTGAGGGTCAGCGTGCTGCCGCCCAGCGCCACTGTCGAACCCGCCACGCCTGCCAGCGAACCGATCGCCTGCGCACCACCCGCGCTGATGTCAAAGGCGGTGCCGGCATTGGCCAGGTTCACCGCACCCGTGGCAGCCAGGCTGCCGCCGGCACCGATCGCCAGCGTGCCGGCGTTGATGGTGGTGCCACCGGTGAAGGTGTTGGTGCCGGTCAACGTCTGGGTGCCCGAACCTTCCTTGATCAGGCCACCGGAGCCGGCCACCGAACCACTGAAGGTGCCATCGGTAGGGCCTCCGATCGTCAATGTGTTGGCGCCCAGGTTCACCGTACCGCTGCCGATCAGGGTACCGAACTGCTGCGTGCCGCTGCCCGCTGACAGATCGAAGGTCGCGCCCGTGGCCAGGTTGACGGTGCCCGTGGAGGCCAGGCTGGCGCCAGCACCCAGCGCCAGGGTGCCAGCGTTGATGAAGGTACCGCCGGTATAGGTGTTGGCACCATTCAAGGTCAGCGTCGCGGCACCCTCCTTGGTCAGTGAGCCGGTACCACTGAGGATGCCGTTGAGGGTGAGGTTGTTGCTGCCCAGCACAGTCAGTCCGGCATTGAGCGTGAAGTTGTTGGCAAGCGTGATCGCGGTGTTCGAATCCAGTGTGGCGTTGCCGCCCACGGTCACCGCACCGGTACCGAGCGCGTCGTTGTTGCCGACCACCAGGCCACCGGCGTTGAGTGCGACGCCGCCGCTGAAGGTGCTGGCGCCGTTGAGCGTCTGCACGCCCGCGCCGTTCTTGACCAGGCCGCCATTGCCACTGATCGCACCGTTGAAGGTGCTGTCAACGGCACCGCCCAGGGTCAGCGTGCTGCCGCCCAGCGCCACCGTACTGCCGGCGACGCCAGCCAGCGAACCGATGGCCTGGTTGCCCGCCGAAATGTCGAACGTGCCGGCACCGGCAAGATTCACTGCGCCGGTGGAAGCCAGGCTGCCGCCGGCACCGATGGCCAGCGTGCCGCTGTTGATGGTGGTACCGCCGGTGTAGGTGTTGGCACCGGTCAGGGTCACCGTGGCCGCACCATTCTTGATCAAGCCACCGCCACCACTGATGACGCCACCCAGCGTGAGCGCGTTGCTGCCGAGCAGGTTGAGGTTGGCACCAGCAGTGAGGTTGACGGCATTGCCAAGCGTCACCGCCAGGCTGCTGTCCAGCGTCGCGTCGGCACCGACGTTCAACACGCCGCTACCCAGCGCCGCGTTGTTGCCGACCACCAGCCCACCGCCGTTCAATGCCACGCCGCCGTTGAACAGGTTGGCCCCGCCGAGCGTGAGGATGCCGACGCCATTCTTGACCAGGCCGCCGGTGCCGGAGATCGCGCCATCGAAAGTGCTGTTGCCAACGCCGCCCAGGGTCAGCGTCTGCGCCCCAAGGCTCACCGTCGAGCCCGCCACCCCGTTCAACGCCCCGATGGTCTGGTTGGCGCCGGCAGTGGAGATATCGAAGCCTGTGCCTGCCGCATTGAGCGTCACCGCACCGGTCGCGGCCAGACTGCCGCCGGGGCCGATCGCCAGCGTACCGGCATTGATGAAAGTGCCGCCGGTATAGGTGTTGGCACCGGTCAGCGTCTCGATGCCGGCACCGACCTTGGTCAGGCCACCGGTCCCTGCGATCGAGCCACTGAAGGTGCCATCGGTGGCACCGCCGACCTCGATCGAGTTGGCGCCGAGATTCACCGTACCGTTGCCGATCAGGGTTCCGAACTGCTGCGTGCCACTGCCGGCAGAGAGATCCAGCGTGGCACCGGTGGCGAGGTTCACGGTACCGCTCGCCGACAGGCTGGCACCGGCCCCCAGCGCCAGCGTGCCGGCGTTGATGTTGGTGCCACCGGTATAGGTATTGATGCCATTCAAGGTCAGCGTTGCGCTGCCATTCTTGGTGAGGCTGCCGGTACCGGAAAGGACGCCGTTGAGCGTCAGTGCATTGGTCCCGATTACGGTCAGCCCGGCGTTGAGCGCGATGTTGTTGGCCAGCGTTGCCAGGCCGGTGGTATCCAGTGTGGCGACACCGCCGACCGTCAACGCACCGGAGCCCAGCGCTGCGTCATTGCCGAGTACCAGTCCACCTGCATTCAGTGTCACACCGCCGGCAAAGGTGTTGGCGCCGGACAATGTCTGTACGCCCGCACCCACCTTGACCAGACCGCCACCGCCGCTGATCACGCCATCGAACGCGGCGTTGCCGGCGGTACCGAAGGTCAACGAATTGCCGCCCAGCGTCAGCGTGCTTCCACCCGCTCCGTTGAGTGCACCGATGGTCTGGTTGCTGCCGGCGCCGGAGATATCGAAGCCAGCGCCTGCGCCCAGCGTGACGTCACCCGCCGCAGCCAGGCTGCCGCCCGTGCCCAGCGCCAGCGTGCCGGCATTGATGGCGGTACCACCGGTGTAGGTGTTGGCACCGGACAGGGTCAGCGTGGTAGCGCCGTTCTTGATCAGGCTGCCGTTGCCTCCGACCACACCCGACAGCGTCAACGCATTGCTGCCCGGCAACGTCAGTGCAACGCCCGAGCCCAGCGTGACCGCATTGCCGAGCGTCACCGCCGCGCCCGCATCCAGCGTGGTACTGGCATTCACCGCCAGCGCGCCGGTACCAAACGCACCATCCGCACCGACCACCAGGCCACCACCGTTCAAGGTCAGGCCGCCACCAAACGTATTGGTGTTGTTGAGCGTCAGCAGGCCGGTGCCGTTCTTGACCAGGCTGCCGTTGCCGCTCAGCACGCCTCCGAACGCAACGTCATTGGTCCCGCCCAGGGTAAGCTGGGTGCCGGCACCGAAGTTCACCGCGTTGGCCAGGTTCAGCGCCACGGTGCTGTCGAGCGTGGTGGTTCCGCCGATGGCCAGCGCACCCGTACCAAGCGCGCTGGTGTTGCCGAGAATCAGGCCACCCGCATTGAGCGCAAGGCCGCCACTGAAGGTGTTTGCACCGGACAGCGTCTGCACGCCCGTGCCGGTCTTGACCAAACCGCCGGTGCCTCCGATCACACCGGCAAAGCCGCCGTTGCTGGCGCCGCCAAAGGTCAGTGACTGCGCGCCCAGCGCCAGCTGGCTGCCTGCGACGCCGTTGAGCGCGCCGATGGTCTGCGCCGTGGCGGCTGCGGAGATGTCCAGCGTCGCACCGGCGCCAGCAAGATCCACCGCACCGGCCGCGGCAAGGCTACCGCCGGCTCCCAGCGCCAGCGTGCCGGCGTTGACGGTGGTACCACCGCCGAAGGTGTTGGCGCCGGACAGCGTGAGGCGCGCTGGGCCGTCCTTGATCAACCCACCCGCACCGAATACCGGACCGGTCAGCGTCAGGTCATTGCTGCCCAGCACGGAGAGGTTGGCACCGGCAGCGAGGCCGATGTTGTTGCCTACGGTAAGCGCCGATGCTGCATCCAGCGAAGCGTTGCCACCCACATCCAGCTGCCCGGTACCCAGCGCCTGCGCATTGCCCAGCTGCAGTACGCCTGCGTTGAGGCCGACACCTCCGCTGAAGGTGTTGGGCCCATTCAATGCCAGTGTCGCCGCGCCGTTCTTGACCAGGCCGCCAGTGCCGCTGATGACCCCATCCAGCGACACGTTCTGGCTGCCCAGCAGGTTCAGTACGGCACTGGTCCCGAGGTTCACGCTGTTGGCCAGGTTCAGCGCCACCGAACTGTCCAGCGTGGTGTTGGCCCCCACCGACAATGCACCGGTGCCCAGCGCGCCGGCGTTGCCCAGCAGCACGCCGCCGCCGTTGACGGTCAGCCCGCCACCGAAGGTATTGCCGCCATTGAGGGTCAAGGTGGTGGCGCCGTTCTTCACCAGGCCACCCGCGCCGGACACCACGCCGCCCAGGGTGATGGCCTGCGTGCCCGGCAGTGTCAGCAAGGCACCGCCGCCGAGCACGACATCATTGGCCAGGTTCAGCGGGCCACTGCCGTCCAGCGAAACAATCCCGCCGACGCTCAGCGCCCCCGTACCCAGCGCTCCACTGTTGCCCAGCAGCAGACCGCCGGCGTTTGCGTTCAGTCCACCGCTGAAGGTGTTGGTACCGTTCAAGGTCAGTGTGGATGCGCCGTTCTTGACCAGGCTGCCGGTACCGGTGATGTTGCCACCCAGGGTCAGGTTCTGGCTGCCCGGCAGGGTCAGCGCTGCACCGAGGTTGATCGCATTGCCCAGGTTGAGCGCAGCAGTGGTATCCAGCGAACCGTTGCCACTGACCGTCAGCGCACCGCTTCCCAGCGCACCGGCGTTGCCCAGCACCAGGCCACCGGCCGCAAGATTCACTCCACCGCTGAAGGTATTGGCGCCGGTCAGCGTCTGCACGCCGGTGCCCTGCTTGACCAGGCCGCCGGTGCCGCCGATCACACCGCCGAAGGTCTGGTTGGTGGCATCACCGAAGGTGAGCGTACTGCTGCCCAATGTCACCGTGCTGCCGACGACGCCGGACAGCGCACCGATGGTCTGGTTGCCGCCCAGCGAGATGTCGAGGTCGGCGCCCGCGCCGGCCAGACTCACCGCCCCGGTTGCCGCCAGGCTGCCGCCACTGGCCAGCGCCACCTTGCCTGCGTTCACGTTCAGGCCGCCGGTGAACGCGTTGGCCCCGCCCAGCGTCAGCGTGGAGGCACCGTTCTTGACCAGGCTGCCGGTACCACCGATCACGCCGCCCAGCGTCAGCGCGTTGCCCCCCAGCACATTGAGCGAACCACCCAACCCCAGGTTGATGCCATTGCCCACGGTCAATGCCGAGCTGGCATCAAGCGTCACTGCACCACCGACGTTCAATGCGCCGGTTCCCAACGCGCCGCCGTTGCCGAGCATCAGCCCACCGGCGGTGAGCGACAGCCCTCCACCAAACGTGTTGGCGTTGTTGAGGGTCAGGGTGGCCGCGCCGTTCTTGACCAGGCCGCCGGTACCACCGATCGCGCCGTTGAAGGTCAGCGCCTGGTTTCCGGACAGATTGAGGATGCTGCCCGCGCCCAGATTGACCGCGTTGGCGAGAGCGAGCGCCCCCGTGCCATCGAGGGTGACGTTGCCGCCGACACTGAGTGCGCCGGTGCCCAGCGCGCCTGCATTGCCCAGCAGCAGCCCACCGCCGTTGAGCGCGACGCCACCGGTGAAGGTATTGGCACCAGACAGGGTCTGGGTACCCGTACCGACCTTGACGAGCGCGCCACCGACACCGCCGATGACGCCGGAGAAGCTGGTGCTGGTGTTCAGGCCACCCAGCGTGAGGCTGCGCGCGCCGAGGTTGAGCGTACCGGCGCCGGCAAGCGAACCAATGGTCTGGTTGGTGGCAAGCGAAAGATCCAGGTTGGTGCCTGCGCCCACCGAGATCGCGCCCGTCGGCGACAGGCTGCCACCGGCGCCCAATGCCAGCGCCCCCCCGGTGACCGAGAAGGAGCCCGTGAGCAGGTTGGCACCATTCAAGGTGAGCGTACCCGGACCGGCCTTGACCAGGTTGCCGGCGCCGGAGATGGAACCGTTGAGGCCAAGGCTGTTGTTGCCGAGCAGGTTGAGCGTGCCGCCCCCGCTGACGATCAGGTTGTTGCTCAGGTTGAACGCGGCGGTGGTGTCCAGCGACGCCGTGCCACCCACGGTGAGGGCGCCGGAGCCGAGAGCCCCCGCATTGCCCAGCAACAGGCCACCGGCATTGAGATTGACCCCGCCCGAGAACAGGTTGGCACCGCCGAGAGTGACGATGCCGGTGTTGTTGACCGTCAGCCCACCGACGCCCGAAAGGACGCCCCCCAGCCCGAACGCATTGGTCCCGCCGAGGGAAAGGTTGCCGCCAAGGTTGAAGGCGTTGGTCAGGCTCAGGCCCGCCGTGGAGGCGGCAATGGCGCCGCCGTTGGCCGTGAACAGCCCCGTGCCGAAGGAACCGGCATTGTTGAAATTGACCAGACCGTCATTGAGTGTCGTGGGTCCGGTTCCGGTCCATGCGCCCTGCAGGTTCCAGGTACCACTGTTGACGGTCAGCTTCCGGAAGTTGAGGTACTGGTTCCACCCCAGCGTTGTCACCGCTCCACCGGTGCCGGATCCCGTACCGGAAGCGCTGTTCTGCAGCACCAGTGTGTTGTTGGTGGCACCGCTGCCGATACCGGCATCGACCGATCCCGCAGCCGCAACCTTCACCCCGGTAACACCGGTAATCACACCGGCAAGGGCGGTGCCGCCGCCGGCCACAACGCTGGAACCGGACACTGCGGTGAAGGTATTTCCGCCGGTTGAATCACCCAGGTGAACGCTGCCGCTGACCGCCCCCGCATTGAGGAACGCGTTGCCTCCAGAAGCACCCAGGCCGACGCGCCCGTCGATGGTGCCTGTGTTGGTCACGTTGGCTGCCGCGCCACCATAGGTCACCACCGTGGTCGCGTCGGAAACGCTACCTGCACCGATCAATGACGTGCTGATCAGGCCAGCGTTGTTGATGGTGGTGGTGCCGTTGACATTCTGTGCCACCAGCGCCTGTCCACCAAAGCCCAGCAGCGTTGCGATGTTGACGACACCCTTGATCTGTCCGCTGGCGTTGTTGTTGACGACGATCGCGCTGTTGTTGGCAGAACCATTGCCGATGACCAGGCCGGGAGAGGCGAGGATGATCGAGCTTGGATCGATCGTGCCATTGTTGTTGACCGTCACGTTGTCGCCGGTCAGCGTTGCTGCGTTGCCGCCACCTACGATCGGTGGCGTACGCAGCAACGCACCCGAGGCGATGTTCAGCGTGAGGCCGTTGGTCGCGTTGGAGTAGTTGTTGATGTTGGTGGTACCGTCGCAGTCGACGGTGGTGGTGCCTGTGCACGCTGCGAATGCCGAGCCACTGGCCAGTGTGGCCGCCAGCGCAACCGTCAACTGGTGCGCCCGCAATCGCGGCATCCGTGCCGTGCAGACCGCACTTCCGCCAGGATTCTGGGCGACCTCCGAAGCAACCTGCATTACCCCAAGGGCACGATTGAAAACCAGACGGTAAATGCGGTTCATCGGTAAATCTCCATGAAAAGACCGGATGGCACAGCTGGCAGTTTTTTTGGAGACAATGCGACCCACCCCGGCTCCCAATACGGGAACAAGGTTTGAAGGCATTAACTCCTGAAAATCTTCACATCTTCACGCGATCACACCCGGGGACAGGTACGACAGCGTGTCCCTCAAGGCGAAAACTCCCCGATTTCGCCCGACGAATGGCGGCACTGTGCGACCGACAGCGCCAGCGGCATGTGAATCACGCTCGCTATTTTTATGACGTGCGTCAAATAAAACGGGCGGACAAAATAGTTTTGCCGAAAATGCATATCGCTGCATGCGGCGGAGAATCCATTCCCCGCCATGAGTAAATAAATTCAGCTACTGGAGAGTTTCATCAGCACCAGGCCGGAAACGATCAGCGCCGCGGCCCCGATCCGCATCGGGCTGACCTGCTCACCCAGAAACACGATGCCGACCACGAACGCGCCGACCGCGCCGATGCCGGTCCAGATCGTGTAGGCAGTGCCCAACGGCAGGCTGCGCATGGCCACCGCCAGCAGCCAGAAGCTGGCGATCATGCCGATGATCGTGACCACGGTGGGGGTAAGCCTGGTGAAGCCTTCGGACTGCTTCATGGACACGGCCCAGACGATTTCCAGCAGGCCGGCAAACAACAGATAGATCCAGGCCATGACGGCCCTCCTCTTGGTAGGGCCAGGCCGTCCTGGTCATTGATTCCCGATGCGGGGGAGGTCGTTCCTCCTGGCCGGCATTCTAGCAACGGCGGCCAGCCCCGGCCGCCGTTGCCGGGAACGGGTTACAGCCGATTCAGTGCGTGAAGCTGGCGCCGATGTACCTGCCTGCGCTATAGTTGCGGTCTGCCATCGGCCAGCCGATGTGCAGTCCGGCTGTGGTCTCCGGCGCATCGCGCGCTGCTTCCCCTGATCCGTGAACCGGCCGCCTGCTGGGCGGCCAACGTCTCTATGGTGGCCCCGTCGGCCCCTCGCGACGCTAGGTCGAAAATCCCGCCAGGGCCGGAAGGCAGCAACGGTATCGATCGACGCGGGCGCCGAGGTCAGCCGGCGGGGCCATCGCCTTTTTGCGGCGACGCCCCGCCTCTGATAGATACCAAGCTTGGTTGGCGCCCCTTGCCGGGCATGGTCCGGTGCTACGGTGCCTCGGGCGTGCCCTGATGGAACACCATGCGCCACCGTTGCCCCTGCCGGCGCCACAGCGAGCTGCGCAGCACCCAGCGCTGCGCCTGCCCATCGACGTGATGGCGGCTGCGGTAGCGCACCTGGGCCAGACCGTCGGCCAACAACCACACCGCGTACTGTTCCGATTCGATCAGCACCTGCGCGCGCTCCAACGGGATCTCCTGCAACGCCGCATCACGGCCGTAGCATTGCCCGGAACTGCCGATCTCGCTGAAATCCTCGTCCAGCAGGGCCGCAAGGGACTCGCGATCACCCCGCACCTGCGGCGCATGCAGCGCGCGTTCCAGCGCCTCCAGTTCGGCGGCCAGCGCCACGTCGGCGTGCTGGCCAGCACCGCTCACGGCGGATCCTGCGCCAGCACGTGCGGTGCAGTGGGGGTGGCCAGCGGCACGCACTGCCCCGGCTGCGCCACGCGATGCCCCCGCGCGGCCAGCGCCTGGCCATCGGCCACGCTCGCATAGTGGTAGAGCATCATCCGCGCCTGCAGTTCCGCGCTGTACTCGCGCTCCAGGTCGTCCACGCCGGTATGCGACGGGTTGCCGTGCAGGCCGCAGTCGTGCGCGATCAGTTCGTTGTCATTGGCGAAGCGGGCCAGCATCTCCGGAACCGGCCGGGTATCACCGCTCCAGGTCAACGCGCCCTGCAGGCGCAGGCCATAGGCCGTCTCCGGCCAGTGGTGGCGCACCGGAAACACCTCCAGGCGCACCCCCTCATGCCAGAACGCCTCGCCCACCACGACCAGCTGGAAGGCATCCCAGAAGTTCGCCCCGCCCTCGGCCAGCACGTTCGGATAGTCACCGATACGCCTGTGCAGCAGCGGCACCACCGTGGCGGGCACGTACAGGCGCACCTTGCCGCGCCGGTGGGAATTGAAGAAGGTGTCGACGAACAGCCGCTCAAAGCCCGCCACGTGGTCCAGGTGCACATGGGTGACGAACAACGCCTGCGGCATGTGGCCGTAGTGCGCCTTGAACGCGGTCAGGCCTTCACCGCCACAGTCGATGGTCAGCCACGGACGCCCGTCCCGCTCGATCACCGACATCGGTGATCCCAGCTCGACCGCCGACGCATTGCCGACGCCGAGGAAACGCAACGACCAGTCCATCAGGTGCCCCGGTTCCAGGCCATGTCATAGGCGCGGCGCAGCCGCGCGTAGTCCTTCTGTACGTCTTCCATGCTGCGCTCGCCGCGCAGCTTGATCAGCGAGCGCAGCAGGCGCTTGAGATTGCGTTCGCGCCAGCCGGTGGCCGGGATGCGGATCACCCCACGGTCGAAGTCGATCAGCCAGCCATGGCCACTGCCATCAAACAGGATGTTGTGCGCGTTGAGGTCGGCATGGTCCAGGCCGGCACGGTGGAAACGGGCGATCAGCCGTCCGGTCTCCTCCCAGGGGGCGCCCCGGCCGGTGACCAATGCCCGGTCGGCCAGCGAGCGCACGCCCTCGAGCCGCTCCATCAGGATCGCGGCCCGATAGCGAAGGCCCTCGCGCATGTAGAACGCAGCGATCGGCCGTGGCACCGGCAGCTTTTTCTCGCGCAGTGCGCGCATCAAGCGGAATTCAGCGAAGCTGCGGGTCCGGTCCGCGCCACGCCAGAGGTACTGGTCGTGGCTGATACGGGCCGCCATGCCGCCGCGCAGGTAATGGCGCAGCACGCTGGCACCGAACGGCGCATCGACGAACCAGGCGCTGCCGCGCCCGCCCTCGTCCACCGGCCGGGCCTTGCTGCCCCAGTGCTGGGGCGAGAACAGGCCGATCTCGGCTTGCCGCAGCCGCTCGCGGTCGAACAGAATGGCCCCGATGCCGCGACCCTCGCGGCATGGCGTCAGCGCTTCATTGGCGTCGAATGCGACCATTTCATTGAGTCTAACAACACATGGCATCAGCGTCCTCCTCCTTGTGCCTCCTGCGCTTGTCCGCACTTGGCGATGTCACCCACGTGGTGCCCCTCGTGCGCACCCTGCAGGCCGCACGCCCGGACACGCCGATCCACTGGATCATCGACAAGGCCGGCCACAAGCTGCTCGACGGCCTGCCCGGCATCACCTTCCATGCCTACGACAAGAAAAGCGGCATGGCCGGGGTCAAGGAACTGCGCAGGCAGCTGCCGCCCGGGCGCTTCGAAGCGCTGCTGCAGATGCAGGTGGCGTTCCGCGCCAACCTGCTGTCGGCCTTCATTCCCGCAGAGCGTCGCATCGGCTACGACCGCAGCCGATCAAAGGATCTGCACGGCCTGTTCATCAACGAGCGCATCCCGGACCGCCCCGGCATCCACGTGCTGGACGCCATCGGCAGCTTCTGTGAACCCCTTGGCCTGCGCCAGACCGAGGTCAGCTGGGACCTGGCCGTACCGCAGTCCGCGTATGAGTGGGCCGCCGCGCAATGGCAGGACGATGGCCGACCGGTACTGATGATCTCGCCCTGTTCCAGCCACGTGCGCCGCAACTGGTATGCAGACCGCTATGCAGCCGTGGCCAACCATGCCGCACAGCGCGGTTGGCGGGTGGTGCTGTGCGGTGGGCGCAGCGAACTGGAGCGCAGCATGGCCGATGCCATCCAGGCGCAGCTGCACACACCGGCGCTGGACCTGGTCGGCAAGGACACCTTGAAGCAGCTGCCGGCGCTGCTGGCCCGCGCCAATCTGGTGATGACTCCGGACTCGGGCCCGATGCACATCGCCAACGCGATGGGCGCCAAGGTACTGGGCCTGCATGCGGCCAGCAATCCGAACCGCAGCGGCCCCTATTCCGACCGCCGCTACTGCGTGGACCGCTACGATGATGCCGCGCGCAAGTACCTGGCCAAGCAGGCCGCGGATCTGAAGTGGGGCACCAAGATCGAGTTCGACGATGTGATGGAACTGATCACCGTCGACGACGGTATCGCCGCGTTCGAACGCTACGTCGCCGACCACCTGGGGTGAGCGGCAGGCCCCATCCACGCATGGTGTGGATCCACTCTTTGGCCGGGATTACGCGCGCTGCGCGTAATCCTGGTAGGACTTTTCTTCCACGTACGCCGAACCCAGCGCCAGGTTGATAGCCTTCTTGATGCGCGCGCGTTCGTCGTTGCGCAGGTAGACGCTGCGCGCCAGGTCGATGAAACCCTGGTCGAACGCCTGCGCCTTCTCCTTCAGCCGGATGTCGTCCTCGATGTCCCACAGCTGCTCGTTGACCGCTTTCAGCTCGGCACGCAGCTTGGCGATGTCTTTCACCGCCGCCGGGTGCGCCATCCAGGTCTGCTCCAGCACCGACAGCTCCTTGCGCACATTGGCCAGCTTGCCCTCGTCGCTGATGCGCTCGGACTTGATCTGCAGGATCGAGATCTTGTCCAGCAGCTCGCCGAATGAAACGGGGACGAGGATTTCAGCGGTCATGGGAAAAAGCTCCAGCAGGTGATGCAGGCAGTTTAACCCGCAGCTCGCGATGAAATGGGTACATCCACGCCATACGTGGATGGTCCAGCTCGGCAGGAACAGCATCCACGCATGACGTGGATCTACGGATGCATCTGGAGGAACAAGCCCCTCTGTTGAGGGGCTGCCCCGACAGGGGCGGGGAGAGGCCGGCAAAGGGAGGGGCCCGAACGTTGCACGGCAACGTTTGGGGCGACGCACAAAGCGCGTCGCGTCCCGCGCCAGATCAGGACATGGTCACTACAGCTCAACTCGCGCTGTCCATCCACGCATGACGTGGATCTACGGATGCATCTGGAGGAACAAGCCCCTCTGTT
>NZ_JAWJTI010000008.1:0-134521 GCF_032911525.1 Stenotrophomonas veracruzanensis | reverse complement strand
CCCCCCCGGCACTACCCCCACACAGCCATTCCGTCGTGGCGTTTCAGGAGCGCCGCTTTGGTAATGCCGGCCGCTGGCCGGCAACCCCGGTCTGCTCGAACAGCCCGGCCACCCAGTCGATGAACACCCGCAAGCGTGGCGACGGCGTGCGGTTGCGCGGGTAGACCAGGCTCAACGGGCTCGGCGTCGGCGGCATCTCGGGCAACAGCTCGACCAGCTGCCCGCGCGCGATGTACGGGTCCATCCGGTAACGCGGCGCCTGGATGATACCGAGGCCCGCCAGCGCGGCACCAAGGAACGCGTCCGCACCGGACACTCGCACCCGCGCCGGCAGCGGCACGTAGCGCACCTGCCCGCCCTGCTGGAACTCCAGCGGAATCAGCTGGCCGGTGGCGCTGGATCGGTAGCCGACCGTCTGGTGGCCGTCCTGCAGCGATTCGATGGTATCGGGCAGGCCGTGTGCCTGCGCATAGCCCGGCGAGGCGACCGTGACCTCGCGCAGCATCGTCAACCGGCGCGCCGCAAGATCGCTGTCGGCCAGCGTCCCCACCCGCAACGCCGCATCCACGCCTTCGCGCAGCAGGTCGACATAGCGGTCGCCTTCGCTGACCTCCAGTTCGATTTCCGGGTAGCGCTGCAGGAACACCGGAAGGTGCGGGAACAGCAGGTGCCGGCCCAGCGTGCCATGCACTTCGATACGCAGCGGGCCGCGCGGCGGCGCGTCACGGAACGCGGCCTCGGCATCGTCCATGTCGGCGATCAGGCGCAGGCAACGGCCATAGAAGGCCTCGCCTTCCAGCGTCGGCACCACCAGCCGCGTGGTCCGGTGCAGCAGGCGCACGCCCAGCCGCTGTTCGAGCGCCTTGATCGCGTCGGTCACCGTGGCCCGCGGCAGGCCCAGGTCCTCGGAGGCCCGGGTGAAGCTGCGACGCTCGACGATACGGACGAAGGCGCGCATGGCCGTGAAGCGGTCCATTATTCGGTTGTCCGGATGATGTTGACGGATTATGCAGGATTATCCGAAAAGACAATGTCGCGAAGATGGCCCTGCGCCACTCCGGCGTGCCCTGCTGGAACCCACCATGACCCTCTCCCCCGCCCGCTCTGTCGCCCTGGTCACCGGCGGTTCCCGTGGCATCGGCGCGGCCATCTCCCGCCGCCTGGCCGCCGATGGCCACGCGGTCGCCATCAACTATGCGGGGCGCCGCGACGACGCCGAAGCCTTGGCGGCCGAACTCAACGCGGCCGGTGCGCAGGCCATCGCGTTGCAGGCCGATGTGGCCGATTCACAGGCGGTCAACCAGCTGTTCGACGCCATCGAGGCCGGTTTCGGCGGCATCGACGTGGTGGTCAACAGCGCCGGCGTATTGCAGCTGGCGCCGCTGGCCGGCACCGACGACGCGCTGTTCGAGCGGGTGATCGGCATCAACCTCAGGGGCGCCTTCAACGTGCTGCGCGAAAGCGCGCGACGGGTGCGCGATGGTGGCCGGCTGATCACCGTGTCCACCAGCGTGGTCGGTATCAAGCTGGAGCACTACAGCGTGTATGCGGCCAGCAAGGCAGCGGTGGAGACGATGGGCGCGATCCTCAGCAAGGAGCTGCGTGGGCGCAACATCACCGTGAACGCAGTTGCTCCCGGCCCGACCGCCACCGATCTGTTCCTGGACGGCAAATCACCGGAACTGATCGAGCGGCTGGCGAAGATGAACCCCCTGGAGCGGCTGGGTACGCCGGAGGACATCGCCGGTGCGGTTGCGTTCCTGGCAGGCACCGATGGCGGGTGGATCAATGGCCAGGTGCTGCGCGCCAACGGCGGGATGGTGTAGATCGCGCGGCCGGCTTCCACGCATGGCGTGGATCGCATCTGCGCATGTCGCGGGGGTAGAGCCGAGCCCATGCTCGGCTGCTCTCCGCGCAAAGGCCAGAAGCAGCCGAGCATGGCTCGGCTCTACATTGTGGTCAGCCGGTCCGGGCCTCGCGGCGCCGGTGTACCCAGTAATACAGCGTGGGCAGTACCAGCAGGGTCAGCAGCATCGCCGACAGCAGGCCGCCGATCACCACCACCGCCAGCGGCTTCTGGGTCTCTGCACCGATCGCATGCGAGGTCGCCATCGGCAGCAGGCCGAACATCGCCAGCAGTGCGGTCATCAGCACGGTACGCAGGCGCTGCAGCGAACCCTGTACCACCGACTGCAGCAGGTCCATGCCCTGCTCGCGCAGCTGCGCGAAGCGACTGAGCATGACCACCCCGTTCAGCACCGCTTGCCCGAACAATGCAATGAAACCGATCGCCGCCGACACCGACAGCGGGATGCCGGTCAACCACAGGGCGAGGATGCCGCCGATCATCGCCAGTGGCACGTTGGCCAGGATCAGCGCGGCACTGCTGATGTCCTTGAAGGCATCGAACAGCAGTACGAAGATGATCAGCACCGACAGCGGGATCACCCAGCCCAGCCGCTTCATTGCACGTTGCTGGTTCTCGAACTCGCCGGACCATTCCAGCCGGTAGCCTTCCGGCAGCTGCACGCTGGCATCCACCCGCGTGCGCATGTCGGCCACCACGCTGCCCATGTCGCGGCCGGCGATGAAGATGCTCACCGCCTTGACCCGTTGTGCGTTCTCGCGCGAGATGTTGATCGCGCCGCTGGCCATGCGGAAATCAGCCACGTCGGACAATGTCACCGTGTGGCCGTCGCCGATGCCGACCGGCACCGTGCGCAGCCGTTGCAGGTCCCGGTCGGCGTCGTCCAGGCGCAGCGTGATCGGGAACTTGCGGTCGCCCTCCCACAGCTCGCCGACCTGGCGCCCGCCCAGCGCAGTCTCGATCACCTCGTCGATGTCGCGCACGTTCAGGCCATAGCGTGCGGCACGGTCACGGTCGATCTCGATCTGCAGCTGCGGCAACGACCCGTCGCGGTCGATGAAGGCGCTCTCCACCCCCTCCACGCCACGTACCTGGCCCAGAATCGCCTGTGCCTGCTGGTTCAGCACGTCAAGATCCGAGCCACTGACCTTGATCACCACCTGGCCCTTGATCTGCGAGATGCTCTCCAGGATGTTGTCGCGCACCGGCTGCGAGATCGAGAACTCCGGCCCCGGAATGCGCTGCTCCAGCGTGCGCTGCAGGTCGCTCACCAGCTGTCGCTTGTCCACACCCTTCGGCCACTCCTTCTCCGGCTTCAACGCCACCAGCGCCTCGATCTGGTTTGCGCCCTTGGCGTCGGAGCCGTCTTCCGGGCGCCCCAGCTTGGCCACCACGGTCGATACCTGCGGGAAAGTGCCGACCAGCTCACGGATGCGCCGCGACTGCTGTTGCGCCTCAGCCAGGCTGGTGCTGGGATCCAACGTGGCGGTCAACCAGATCGATCCTTCGTCCAGCTCGGGCAGGAACTCCGACCCCAGGCGGGTGCCCAGTGCCAGCGTGCCGACCAGCAGCGCAACCGCGGTCAGCACCACCGCACGCGGGCGAGCCAGTGCGCGCTCCAGGATCGGCCGGTACCAGCCGGTCAGGCGGTCCATCAGCGGATTGCCGTCGCGCATGCGGTCGCGCCGCAGCCACCAGTAGCAGAACAACGGCACCACGGTCAGCGCCAGGATCAGCGCGCCGATCAATGCCGAGGTCACCGAGTACGCCATCGGCGCGAACATGCGGCCTTCCTGGCGCTGCAGGGTGAAGATCGGGATATGCGCGGCGATGATGATCAGCATCGAGAAGAACGTCGGTCGACCCACTTCCGATGCGGCTGACAGAATGGTGGAGAACCGCGTCTTCCGATCGGCGGTGGGGGGCAACTTCGACAACCGCGAGACGATGTGCTCGGTCACGATCACCGCGCCATCGATGATGATGCCGAAATCCATCGCGCCCAACGACAGCAGGTTGGCCGGTACGCCCCACAGATGCAGGCCAAGGAAGGTCGACAGCAGGGCCAGAGGCATCATCGCCGCCACGATCAGCGCGGCCCGGGCGTTGTACAGGAACAGCCACAGCACCAGGAACACGAGCACTGCGCCTTCCAGCAGGTTGCGGAAGACCGTCTTCAGCGTGGTCGTGACCAGCCACGAGCGGTCGTAGAACGGCTCGATGCTGACGCCGGCCGGCAACTGGTTGGCCTCGATCTCGGCGATGCGCGCATGCAGGGCGTCGAGCACGTCGGACGGGTTCTCGCCCTTGCGCATCAGCACCATGCCGAACACTGCATCGTCGTTGTCGTCCTGGCCGACCAGGCCCTGGCGGGGCAGGCCGCTGTCGGCAATGCCGGCCAGGTCGCGCACCAGGATCGGCGTGCCCCCGCGATGCGCCACCACCACGTTGCCGATGTCGGCCGGCGAACGCATCAGACCTACGCCACGGATCAGGAACTGTTGCTGGCCGCGTTCGACGTAACCGCCACCCGCATTCGAGCTGCCCTTCTCCAACGCCTCGGCGAACTCACCCAGGCTGATGCCGCGGTCGCGGAGCTTGTCCAGGTCCGGCTTGACCTGGAAGGTGCGCGCGAAGCCGCCGAAGCTGATCACATCGGCCACGCCCGGCACGGTGCGCAGGCTGCGCTCCATCGTCCATTCCTGCACGGTGCGCAGCTGGGTCGGCGTCATGTGCGGGCCTTTCAACACATAACGGTAGATCTCACCTACCGCCGAACTCATCGCCTCCAGATCCGGCGATACCCCTTCCGGCAGCTCCACGCCCTGCAGGCGTTCCAGCACCTGCTGCCGTGCGAAGTAGTCATCGGCCTTGTCGTCGAAGGTCAGGATGATCATCGACAGGCCGAACTGCGTATGCGAGAACACCCGCACCGAATGCGGGATGCCGGACAACGCTACTTCCAGTGGCATCGTCACCTCGCGCTCGACCTCTTCGGCGGCACGGCCCGGGTGCAGCGACACCACCGTCACCTGGGTGTCGGACACATCCGGGAAGGCTTCAACCGGCAGCACGCGGAACGCGGCAATGCCAGCGCCGATGAACAGCAACAGTGCGAGCATCACCATCAGCGGCTGGCGCAGGCAGTAGGCAATCAGGCGATCGATCATGGGGCGGCGTGCCCCGTGCCGATGCTGGCGGTGGCGGGCGCGCTGTCCGCCAGCTGCTGCAGCAGCAGGCCGCCCTCGACCACCACCCTGGCGCCTGCGGCCAGACCCTCACGCACCCACAGGCGGCCGTCGCCCAGTTCCTCGGCATGCACGGCGTGACGCACGAAGCGACCCTTGCCCTCCTCCACGAACACCACCTGCTTGCCCTCGATCAACAACACGGCCGCATCCGGCAGCGAGACACCGCCCTCGGCCGGCAACGCCACCTGGGCGCGCACGTACTGCCCCGCCTTGAAGCTGCGTGCGCGGTTGTCCAGCTCGGCGCGCGCCTGCACCACGCGGCGTTCGCTGTCGACGAAATCATCCACGTGCTGCAGGGTCGCCTGCAGCGGCTGTCCATCGGCGTCGGGCACGGTCACCTGCATGCCCGCCTGCAAGCGTCCAGCGAGGCTCTCGGGAACATCCAGCAGCAGCCACAAGCGGTCCGGATCGCCAATCACCGCCAACGGCTGCTCGCTGTCGGGGCTGACTGCCATGCCCGGGCTCATCCGCCGCTCCACCAGCACGCCATCGATCGGCGCGCGCAGCGGCAGACGCTGGTCGACGTGCTGGCCATTGCCATACGCCCTGGCGAAGGCGGTTGCACGCGCATGATCGGCCTGGCTGCCGGCGAAACTGGCCTCGGCCTCGTCCAGTTCGCGGCCCGACGCCACACCCGCCGCATGCAACTCGCGGGTGCGCTCCAGCTCCTTTCGCGCCTGCTGCAGCTCGGCACGGCCACGCACGCCGTCGGCCTGGGCCTGGCCGAATTCGGGCGAGGTGATCCAGGCGATCACCTGACCCGCCTTCACTTTCTGCCCCGGTTGTGCCTCCATGCGCGCCACCTGCCCCGCCAGCGGCGTGCGCAGCGCGCTGGAGCGCGTCTCGTCCCAGACCACCCGGCCCGGCAGCTGGAGGCTGGCGCTGGCTCCGGCGGTCACCGCCTCGCTGCGCAGCACGTCCAGCTGGCGGCTACCGGCCGGAAACTGGATCTGGCCAGCACTGACCTTCGGCGCGTCCCCGGTATACGACGCCGGTTCGCGGCCGCAGCCGCCCAGCAGGGCCAGCGCCAGCAAGGCCGGCAGCACGGCGTGTCGCGACTGCGGGCGACAAGCGACGGTGAATTTCATCGAGACTCTCCTTCAGCAACGGATGTGGCCGCTTCCCAGCGCGCCAGGGCAATGGCATGGTCGGCTCGCGCTTCAATCAACGCAGCCTCGAACTCGCGCCAGCTGCGGCGCGCATCCAGCAGATCGGTCAGGCTGGCGGCGCCGCGCCGGTACGCCAGTTCGATGCCCCGCACCGCCTTGCGTGCGGCGTCGGACTGCAGTCCTTCGTAGTCACTTCGACGCTGCGCGGCGGACTGCGCGCTGGCTTGCAACCGGTCCAGTTCGGCATGCGCTTCACGCTGCAGCACCTGCAGCTCCAGCGCGGCATTGTCGCGGTCGGCCTCGGCACGCTGGATCGCGCCGCGTGCACGGGACGGCCCCCCCAGCGGAACGGTCAGCGACACGCCCCAGGTGACACCGCTTATGTCGGTGGGCTCGCGTTCTGCCTCCATGCCCAACTGGATGTCGCGGTGGCGCTCGCTGCGCGCCAATGCCACACCGGCGTCGGCGGCTGCCAGGCGCGAACGGGCCGCGCGCAGATCGGCACGCTGCTGCGGATCGAACGCGCGCGCATCGGCCCTGCCCGCGGGGTCTGGCCACGGATCATCGGCGCTGAGGTCATGACTGTCGTCGCGGCCGAGCAGCAGGCCCAGCGCATGCCGCGCATCGCGCAGATCCAGCGCCGCCTCGCGCGCCGCGTCGGCTACCGCCAAGTCGTCCACCGCCAGCCGCGCGCGGTCCACCGGCGCCATCGCCCCGGTGGCAACCTGCTTGTCCGCCGCCGCCATCTGTTCGGCCGAACTCTGGCGGTTGGCATCGGCAATCTGCGCCCGCTCCTGGGCGCCCTTCAGGCCAAAATAGGTTTCGTGCAACGCCACTTGCTGGCGGCGCCGCGCATCGAGCATCTCCAGCCCCGCCACTTCCAGCAGTGCATCGGCCTGGCGGATACGCAACGCACGCTTGCCACCGCGCTCCCAGGTCAAGCCCAGGCCCAGCGTGCTGTCCACCCGCTTGTCCTGCCAGCGTCCGGGGCCGATGCCGTGCTTGGGGCTGATCTTGCTAGTGCCGATCGACAACTCGGTTGCCGGGCGCAATGCCGCCGTCTGCGCATCACCCTGCACACCGCGCAGCGCCAGTGCCGCCGCACGCAGGTCCGGGTTGTGTGCTTCCATTGCGCGCTGTGCTTCCTGCAGGGACAGCGCCGATGCTGCGGGTGCGCACAGGAGGGCGGCCAGTACGGCCGCAAGACGAGGGGAGAAATTCATGCACGTCACGGTAAGGTGACGCACTTGCGCCAAACTTGCCCCAACCTTGCACGAAGCTTGCAATGCGAATCCTGCTGATCGAAGACGACGCCGCTCTGGCCGATGGACTGATCCGCGCCCTGCAGGGTGCCGGCCATCTGTGCGACCACCTTTCGCGCGGGCTGCACGCACCCGCTGCACTGGCCAGCGCACCGTATGACGTGATGGTGCTCGACCTTTCATTGCCCGACGTGGATGGCCTGGACCTGCTGTCCCGTCTGCGCAACGACGGCACCACCCTGCCGGTGCTGATCCTGACCGCACGCGATGGCGTGGAAGACCGCATCCTCGGTCTCGACCGCGGTGGCGACGACTACCTGGCCAAGCCATTCGCACTCGGCGAGCTGGAAGCGCGTCTGCGGGCGCTGTCCCGGCGTCGCAGTGATGCACCCGCGCAGAAACGCATGGGCCGGTTGTGCTTCGACAGCATCCGCAATGAAGTGCAGGTGGACGGGCAGCGTATCGAACTGACGGCGCGCGAATTGTCGCTGGTCGATGCACTGCTGCAGCATCCCGGCCGAACGGTTACCAAGCAGCGTCTGTTCGACGCGCTGTACAGTTGGGATCACGAGGCCAACCTGTCGGTGATCGAAGTGCATGTCAGCCGCCTGCGCCGCAAACTGGAACAGGCGCGCGCCGGCGTCGGCATCCGCATGCTGCGTGGGCTTGGATACCGGTTGGAGGCCGTGGGTGACTGAGCGCGTGCACAGCCTGCGTGGCCTGCTGCTGCGGCGCCTGTGGCTGCCGCTGCTGGTACTGCTGCTGTGCAGCGCAGTGGGTTCATTCGCCTTGGCGCGCTTCTATGCCGGCCAGGTCTACGACCGCTGGCTGCTGGATTCGGCAATGTCGTTGTCCGAGCTGGTGACGGTGCAGGATGGTCGCGCCTCAATCGAAATCACCCCGGCAGTCTCGCGCATGTTCACCTGGGACACCGCCGACGAAGTGCATGGCGAGGTGGTCGACGCTGCAGGCGGGCGCCTGTATGGCGACCTGCCCGAGGCGTTGCCGCGCCCGGCGAGCGCTGCCGCCGATGAAGACCCGGTCTACTACGATGCGCGACTGCGTGGGCAGCCTGTGCGCATGGTTGAGGTGGTGGTCAGCGCCGGGCCGGGCCATGACATCCGGCTGCGCGTGGCCGAGACACTGCGCAAGCGCCACCGGCTGGAGCGCAAGCTGCTGCTGACCAGCGTTCCGTTCCAGGCCGCGATCCTGGCACTGGCGGCGTGGCTGGCGTGGTCCGGCACAGGCGCTGCCGCACGCCATGCCAACCTGGTCGCACGGCGCTTGGCCAGCCCCCGCCCAGACCCGCTGGCGCCGCTGGATCCTACACAAGAGGCGCCGCGCGAGCTGTGGCCGGCAGTGGAGGCATACAACGCACTACTGCAGCGACTGGACGCCATGCAGGCCGCGCAACGCCGCTTTGTCAGCAATGCCGCGCATCAGCTGCGCACGCCGCTGGCGGCAATGCAGGTGGAGCTGGAGAGTTCATTGCGCCAGCACGATCCGCAGGCCCAGCAACTGGCGTTGTCCGGTACGCTGGCCGGGCTGGCGCGGCTGCAGCACCTGGTCAACCAGCTACTGATGCTCAGCCGATCGGAAGATCCGCATGGCAGTGCACTGCCACTGCAGCCGGTGGACCTGGCTGCGTTGGCACGCGGCGTGGTGGAGCGCTACGCCGACCGTTCGTTGGAGGTCGGCATAGACCTGGGCTACGAGGGGCCCGACGACGGCGTGTCGATACAGGGCGATCCGCAGCTGCTGCGCGAAGCGTTGGGCAATCTGCTGGACAACGCGCTGCGCTACGGTGCCTCGCGCGGGGTGATCACCCTCGGCGTTCGGCAGGAGGTCGAAGACGTATTGGTGTGGGTGGACGATAACGGCGCCGGCATTGCCGAAGCCGAGCGCTCGCGCGTCACGGAACGCTTCTACCGGGCCAGCAGCGAGGGCGATGGCTGCGGCCTGGGACTGGCGATCGTGGCCGAGATCGCGCAGCGGCATGGCGCGACCCTGATGATTGATACCGCCCCGATCGGCGGCGCGCGGGTGGGGTTGCGGTTCCGTTGACCTTTGTCGAATTGCCCTTGTAGAGCCGAGCCCATGCTCGGCTCAGGCACCGTGCCAAAAGCAGCCGAGCATGGGCTCGGCTCTACAGGTTCCAGGTCAGCCGTGAAACGTGCGCATCACCGGCTCATCGAGTACGGCGCCTGCGCGCCCTGCCCCGGCCAATCCTTGTTCGGCTCGGCCTGCATGGTGAAACGCAGCTCGCCACCGGCCAGGATCTCGTCATGGCGCAGGAAGGTGCGCTGCAGCGGCTTGCCGTTGAGGCTCACGCTGCCAACGTACGTGTGCTTGTCATCCAGGCCCTCGGCCACGATGGTGAACGTCTTGCCGTTCGGCAGGCGCATCGCGGTCTTCGGCAGGAACGGGCGGCCGAGGATGTACTCGCCCGAGCCCGGCGCTACCGGGTAGAAGCCCAGCGCGGTGAACACATACCACGCCGACATCTGGCCAACGTCATCATTGCCGGCCAGGCCATCAGGCCGATCGGCATACTGGGTGTCCATGATCTGCTTCAGGCGCGCCTGGGTGCGCCACGGCTGGCCGGCGTACGAGTACAGGTAGGCCACATGGTGACTGGGTTCGTTGCCATGCGCATACCAGCCGATCAGGCCGGTGATGTCTTCCATGTGCTCGAAGACGGACGGATCCACCTTGGCGTTGAACACCTCGTCCAGGCGCGCGAGCAGCTTGTCACTGCCACCGTGCGCTGCCGCCAGGCCGGCGACGTCCTGCGGCACGTACCACGAATACTGCCAGGCGTTGCCCTCGGTGTAGTCGGTGCCATAGCCGCTGGCGCTGGGGTCGAACGGAGTGCGGAAGCTGCCATCGCGCTTGCGTGCGCGCATGAAGCCGGTGTCCTTGTCGAAGGCGTTGCGCCAGTTGCCGGCACGCTTGTCGAAGGCCGCCGCGATATCGCCCTTGCCCATCGCCTGCGCCATGCGTGCGATGGTCCAATCATCGAAGGCGTATTCCAGCGTCTTGCTGGCCGCTTCACCTTCCTCGTCGATCGGCACATAGCCCAGCTCGCGGTACTGCGCGATGCCGTCATAGGGGCCGTAGTTGGCGGTCTCGACCATCGCCTTCAATGCCTTGTCGGCGTCGAAACCGCGGATGCCCTTCACGTAGGCGTCGGCAATCACCGGCACGGCGTGGTAGCCGATCATGCACCAGTCTTCCAGGCCATGGAACGACCACACCGGCAGCATGCCGTAGGGGCTGTGCTCATGGTGTGCCAGCATGGAATTGACGAAATCGCTGTTGCGCTTCTCAGGCTGCACCAGGGTCAGCAACGGATGCAGCGCGCGGTAGGTGTCCCACAGCGAGAACGTGGAATAGTTCGTGAAGCCATCAGCCTTGTGCACGGCATTGTCCGAGCCGCGGTACTGGCCATCGGCATCCATGAAGAGCGTCGGTCCCAGCATCGTGTGGTACAGCGCGGTATAGGCGCTTCGCCGCGCGTGTTCCGGTGCATCGATATCGAGCACCGACAGCGCCTGCGTCCATTCCTGTTTTGCCTGCGCACGCACACGGTCGAAATCGAAGTCGGCCACTTCCGCGTCGAGGTTGGCAATGGCGCCGGCCTCGCTGACGGGTGAGATTGCGACCTTGACCACCAGCGGTGCGTCCAGCTTGCCGAATGCGAAGGTACCCACCAGCTGCCGACCTTCGATCTGTGCGCGCTGTGACGCATCCTTCTCGCCCGGGGGCGGGAAACCCTTGTAGACGACATCCTGCTCGGTGTTGTGCAGCTCATGCCCGGCCAGCGGGCGCGAGAAACGCATCGCAAAGTACAGCTGGCGGCCCGGCGCCCAACCGCGGGTTTCGCGGAAGCCGGTCACCGTGCCGTCGGCACGCACCCGTAACCGCGACCACAGCACCTTGCCCGGGTAGTCGTACATGCTGGTGCGCATGTCCAGCAGCACCTTGGCGTCGGCGCCCTTCGGGAAGGCGTAGCGATGCACGCCCACGCGCGTACTGGTGGTCAGCTCGGCGCGCACCTTGTAGTCGTCCAGGGTGACCGCGTAATAGCCCGGCTCGGCCTTCTCGTCAGCGTGGCGGAACCGTGAGGCATAACCGCTGCGCGGCTTCTCCGGATCGCCCCGCTCCAGGCCCGGATTGCCGGTGAACGGCATCAGCAGGATGTCGCCCAGATCGGAATGGCCGGTGCCGGAGAAATGCGTGTGCGAGAAACCGACGATGCTGCTGTCGTCGTAGCGGTAGCCGGCCGCCCAACCGTAGGCTTTCTCGCGCGGCTGGATGCGCGTATCCGGGCTCAGCTGGACCATGCCGAACGGCACCGTTGCACCCGGATAGGTGTGGCCTTCCCCACCGGTGCCGATGAACGGGTCGACCGAGGCATAGGCCTTGTCGGCGGCGGTCTTGGCCGGGGCAGCCGCAGCCAGGCCGGAGACGAACATCGCCGTGGCGGCGACAGCGATCAGGAGACGACGGTCCAGCGTGGGCATCGGCATTTGGATCGATTCAGGTGGTGGTCAGATCCTAGCACCGGGGTGAAGCGCTGGCATGCTGCGGTGCGATTGAGTGACATCAGGGACACCGGCTGGCAACCGCGTCCGGCCACGGCGGGCCCTTCTTCCCGTTGCGCGAAAGATCGCCCGCGGCACCCCGCTCTTTGCAACAAATTGCATGGTGCATGCGGCCTCTGCGTTCAACACTCTATCGGCTCGAGCAGCGCCACTCGCGCATCGGCTGGGGCACGCCCCCCGTTCAAGAAGACCAACACCATGGCAATCCGCCCGATGCCGGTATTTCCGCGCGCACGAACGCTGCCCATTGCACTGATGGCCGCACTCGTCGTTCCTTCACCCCACGCGCTGGCCGGCGCCGTTTCGGGGCCGGATGCAAGCCATGTTGTCCAGCCCGGTGACCGAGCCGAGGACTGGTTCATCACCGATGGCGCGCTGCTCACGTTGTCAGCCCAATCCCGAACCCTGATCGCATTCGTAACCGACTCCCGTCTGGAGGCAACCGATGCCCACATCAATGAAGTGACCGCCACGCGAGGACATGTCAACGTTCGTGGTGGAACATTGGGCACTCTCGGCAGAGGCACGGTAGCTGCGCGTTTTCGCTACAGCGTGGGCGATCTGGAAGATCTCGACATCATCGCAACGGGCACGGGCATCGAGGCGCTGCGTAGTGGTACCGAGGTCCATGTCAGCCATTCCACGGTGACTGCAAATCAAGTTGGCGTGGACGCCAGTGACAACGCAGAGGTCTTTCTCCAGGACGTGCGAGTAGAGGCAACCAACCGCTTCGCCAGTACCGGGGTGAAGCTGATGGACAGCAAAGCCTGGATCACCGACAGCCACATCCAGGCCGGCGGTGTCGCGATGACCATGACCGACAGCAGCGCCGATATCACCAACAGCACCCTCAGTGGCCGCACACTTGGGCTGCAGATCATCGACAATGCGCCTACCGCGCAGGCGCACGTGGAGCGAGCATCCATTCTCGCGACGGATGGCACCGCAGTGGCGCTGTCCGGGACCGCAAGTCTGACACTCCGTGACAGCCACCTGAGTGGCGAGGGCTCCAACGGCATCGGCCTGCGGCTACAGGGCGGCAGTTCGCTGGCCGCATACGGCGGTCATATCCAAGGAACCCTTTCGGCGCTGCGCGTGGATTCAGATCTTCAAGGCAGCCGCATCCTGCTGGAGGCTGTCCAGGTAAAGGCAAGCGCAGGGGATGCGATCCTGGTGACCCCTGCTGCCTCGGCGATCATTCCAATCGAATTGCGCGGCGGTACTACAGTGAGCGCAGGCAGCGGCACCCTCCTGCGGGCACAGGCTGGCGCCCGGGTGGAACTGCTGGTATCTGCCTCTCATCTGGAGGGCAACCTGGTGGGCCACTCAAGCGCCGCGCTGGATTTCACCCTGCGTGATGGCGCTACGTTGATCGGGCAGATCGACCAGGCGCGGGCAGTTGCTGTACACGATGCGCGGTGGCAACTGACTGCCAACAGCCACATCGATAGCCTGCGGCTCGACCAGGGTGGCCTGATAGCGCTTGGACAGGCGGATGCATTCCACGTCTTGAACATCCTCGGCGATTTCACCGGCAGCGGTGGCACGATTGTCCTCAATACCGTGCTGGCCGGCGACAACGCAGCCACTGACAAGCTGATCATCGGCGGCGATACCAGCGGCACCGCCCATGTACGCGTCAACAATGTGGGCGGTGCCGGTGCGCAGACCGTCCAAGGCATTGAGCTGATCCAGGTGGGCGGCGCGTCGAACGGCAAGTTCACCCTGGCTGGCCGTGCCGTGGGCGGGCAGTACGACTATTTCCTGCACAAGGGAGCGGCTGGCGATGGCAGCTGGTACCTGCGCTCACAGCTACCGCCTACACCCGATCCGTGCGACGTAGATCCGAGCAGCTGCACGCCTCCGGTGGATCCGATTGATCCGGTCGATCCAATTGATCCGGTGGATCCGGTTGGTCCGGTTGATCCGGTCGATCCAATCGCCCCTACGCCCGTGCTGCGCCCTGAACCCGGCGCCTATCTGGCCAACCTGCAGGCCGCGCAGACGATGTTCCGTCTCGGCTACCACGAGCGCGAGGCTGGCCAGAATGGTGGCCGTGCGTGGGCACGCGTGGAGGGTTCGCGCAATGGTTTCGAGGCGGTCAGCCGTCAGCTGGTCATCCGCGGCAACAGCCAGGCACTGACCGTGGGCGCCGATGTGTGGCGTCACGATACCGGCAGCGGCGTGGGCGTGACGCTGTCCAGCGGCAATTCCAGCAGCACCTCCACCAACACGCTTACCGGCTACTACGCCCGTGGCAAGTTGAAGGGTAAGGCGCTGGGCGTGTACGGCACCTGGCGCGGCGGCAGTGGCGCCGACCCGTATGCGGGCTTCTACGTGGACGGCTCGCTGCAGCGCGCGCAGTTCCGCAATCGCGTGGAAGGTATCGGCCTGGCTGACGAGCGCTATGGCACCCGCACATGGCAGGGCGCCGTTGAAGCCGGCTACGCCTACCGTGTGGATGGTGCCGGCAATGCTGGCATCTTCTTGGAGCCGCAGCTGCAGCTGGGCTACAGCCGTTGGGACACTCACCACCACACCGAAGCCAACGGTACGGTGGTGACCGTCGAAGATGCCGACGGCCTGTTCGGCCGCGCTGGCCTGCGCCTGTCCGGCGTGACGCGCTGGGGCAATGGAGCCACCGAAGTGCAACCGTACATCGCGGCCCACTGGCTGCGCACCCGCGCCGAATCGCAGATCCGCATGGACGACGAGGTGGTGGACGCACGTATTCCGCGCAGCCGTGGCGAGCTCAGTGCCGGTGCGTCGCTGACGTTCGGCAACGGTGTGGTTGCCTGGGGCGGGCTGTCGCTGCAGAAGGCCAGTGGCTTCCACCAGACCAGTGCGCAGGTGGGTGTGAGTTACAGCTGGTAAGACCGCTTCTCGCCTTTTTGGGCACTCAAGCGTGTAGAACCGAGCCACGCTCGGCTTCGGTATGCTCCGGCACTACGGGAACTGCCGGATTGAGCCGAGCGTGGGCTCGGCGCTACGGGAGGCTGTCAATCCGGCAGCGCGCTCTGCAGCGTTGCAAGATCTGCCGCATCCACCGGCCGCACCACGCGCGCCACTTCCGTACCATCACGCAACAGGATCACGGTGGGCCACAGCTTCACCTGGAACGAGCGGCCCAGCGGCTTGCCCTTGCCGTCTTCAATCTTCCAGTGCGGCAAATCATGTGCCTCGATGAAGGGCTGCAGTGCCGGTTGCGCAGCCTGGCAATGGCCGCACCACGGTGCGCCGAATTCCAGCAACAGCCAACCGGCCTGCGCGTCCACCTTCGCGCGGGCCGGCTCGGCTGCCACATGGTCACGCATGAACGGCATGCCGGTTACGCCTGCAGCGTGCGCTGGATGTCTTCCAGCGGCGCGTTGGTAAGATCCTTGGCGATGTCGGCCAGCAAGCGCGCCTGCGTCTCCTTATGCAGCAACGGACGGATGCGGCCCAACGTGGTGGGATCGGCAATCAGCACCAGATGCGCATAACGGTTGTTGAGCGCGTCTTCATTGAGCTGCTCGGCCACCTGCTTGGCGAAGGTCGCCTCGTTGAGCTGCGAGATCGACATGTCCTTGGGCACCGCACCGGATGGCCCCTGACCGGACACACCCTGTTCGCTGATGTCCTGCAGGCGCAGCTCGCCTTCCTGTTTCAGGGTGAGCTTGTGCTCGTTGCCGACGTTGGTGAACACGCGGGCCGAGCCACCATCGGCGACGATAACCAAGGTGCCTTCGGGAATGCGACGGGTCATGCGTTACTCCTTGCGTTGGTTCGTGACCACCGTAAAAGCCATGGCGTGAGCGAAGCGAGCACAACATGTTCATTCGATGTGCGTGGGTCATGTGCATGAACAGGCAACATGGAACGCTGCGTTTGTACTGACGCGAATCTCGGCACGCTCACACTGTAACCGTTATCATGAACGCATGATCGACACGACCCACTGCACGTCAGCATCTGTTGCTGGCCTGCGGGAAGCACTGCCGACCGGCGCTTCGCTTTCCATCATTGCCTCTCCCTCGCCTTTCCATCGCCTCGCGCTGGATCCAGGCGGATGACGCCTGCGGGCCCTGCCCCGCCTGTTCCCTGCGCCTGCCCCACCCGCGCGTGCGCTGACACGTAATCGGACCCATCCGTTCGTCCTGCATGTCGCTCTGCGTTCTGGCAGCGGGCAATGCGTGTTGCGTGCGCGGCGTTTCATCGCACACGCCTTTCGCCCCCTTCCGGGTCTTCCATCCGATGCCCCTGCGCCAGCTGCGCCAGCTGCGCCAGCATCGCCGTTTCCGAATTCCGGGACATTCGTACCGCCCATTCCAACGCCATGTCCATTCTTCCAAGGGAGTCCCCATGCAGGACAACTCCGATGCCCATGCCCATTTCGGCTGGTTCAAACGCCGCCGCCATCTGAAGGTCGACGAGATCACCGTCGTCGACAAGCCCATGCTCAAGCGTGCCGTCGGTGCCGCTGCACTGGGCAATGCGATGGAGTGGTTCGACTTCGGTGTCTACGGCTACCTGGCCGTCACCATCGGCCAGGTGTTCTTCCCGTCCAGCAACCCCACCGCACAGGTGATCGCCGCGTTCGCGACCTTCACCGTGGCGTTCCTGGTGCGCCCGCTGGGTGGCCTGGTGTTCGGCCCGCTCGGCGACCGCTACGGGCGCCAGAAAGTGCTAGCGTTCACCATGATCCTGATGGCGCTGGGCACGTTCTCGATCGGCCTGATTCCCTCCTATGAGCGCACCGGCATCTGGGCGCCGGTGCTGTTGCTGCTGGCGCGCGTGGTGCAGGGCTTCTCCACCGGTGGCGAGTACGGCGGCGCGGCAACCTTCATCGCCGAGTATTCCACCGACCGCAACCGCGGCCTGATGGGCAGCTGGCTGGAGTTCGGCACGCTGGGCGGCTACATCGCCGGCGCGGGCACGGTCACCGCACTGCACATGCTGTTGAGCAACGCGCAGATGCTGGACTGGGGCTGGCGCATTCCGTTCCTGGTGGCCGGCCCACTCGGCCTGCTCGGCCTGTACATGCGCATGAAACTGGAAGAGACGCCGGCGTTCCGCGCCTTTGCCGAGGAAGCCGAGAAACGCGAGCATGATCGCCCCGGGCTGGGTGCACTGTTCCAGGTACACGGCCGCCAGCTGCTGGTGTGCATGGGCCTGGTGCTGGTGTTCAACGTCACCGATTACATGCTGCTGACCTACATGCCCAGCTACCTCAGCGTCACCATGGGCTACGCCGAGAGCAAGGGCCTGCTGCTGATCATCATCGTGATGCTGGTGATGATGCCGCTGAACATCGTCGGCGGGTTGTTCAGTGACAAACTGGGGCGCCGCCCGATGATCATCGGTGCCTGCATCGCGCTGCTGGTGCTGGCGGTGCCTTGCCTGCTGCTGGTCGGCAGCGGCAACGACTGGATGATCTTTCTGGGCCTGATGCTGCTGGGCCTGGCACTGGTGTGCTTCACCAGTTCGATGCCGTCCACGCTGCCGGCACTGTTCTACACACCGGTGCGCTACAGCGCGCTGTCGATCGCCTTCAATGTGTCGGTGTCGCTGTTCGGTGGCACCACGCCGCTGGTGACCGCATGGCTGGTGGAACGTACCGGCGATCCGCTGGTGCCGGCCTACTACCTGATGGGCGCGGCGGTGATCGGCCTGGTGACCATGCTGTTCGTGAAGGAGACCGCGGGCCTGCCGCTGCGCGGTTCACCGCCGGCGGTCGGCAGCGACAGGGAAGCCGCGGCGTTGTTGAAGAGCGATGTCCCCGTGACGGTGGACCCGATCTTGCCGCCGCTGCCGGACTTTGCGGAGCCCGAGCAGGTGAAGCCGGCCTGAGGCCGGGTGGAACCAGCGCTGTGGAGCCGAGCCCGCGCTCGGCTGCCTTTCGGGGACCAGCCGAGCATGGGCTCGGCTCTACACCCGTGCGCCCTCAATCACGCGCGGTGTCCAACGCCATCGCACGCATTACGATGGGTTTGGCCCAGTCCGGCGTATGCAGCAGCTCGGCCACCGACACCGGGTACTGCAGCTGGCCATGCGCCATCGCCAGCACCGGCAGCGGCTCGACGCAGCCGTCGGCGTCGGCGGGAGCGCTGTTGTCGTAGACATGCAGCTCGGCCAGGTGTGGCAGCAGGTCCAGCAGGTTCTCGCGCGCCGAATCGAAGCGGGCGCGGATCTTCTCCACTGGAATGTCATGGCCGCCGGCGGCCACACGCCCTGCAACGCGGGCAATATGCAGCTCCACCGTGGCCAGGCCGCAGAACCAGATCGCAACGTGATGGTGTTCGCAGGCCTCGCGCAGCAGGCGCGGGATGGTATTGCCGCCCAGCGTGGTCTCGAAGGCGAAATCCGTGCCATCGGCCATTGCCTGGCGCAGACGGCGAGTGCCTTCCTGCCAGGCCTCGGCATTCGCATCGGGCAGCGGCCAACCGGCCTCCACCAGGCGGCGGGTGAACGAATCGGGGTTGAACCAGCCCAGGCCTTCGGCTTCCAGCCAGGTTCCCAGCAACGAACTCTTGCCGGCGCCGTTGACGCCGGCCAGCACCAAGATCCGCCCCATCGGTCAGAGCGGACGGCCGAGGGTGACCTTGCGGCCGCGCCGAATCGGCTGGCCCAGCACTTTGCCCAGCCCCTCACCGCGCTGCAGGCCAGCCAGAGTCTGGTCGAATTCGCTGCGCAGGCGCAGCAGTTCTTCACTGCGCTCACCGGCATCGCTGCCGGCGGCCTTGGCCAACAGCTCCTGGTAGGTGCGGATGTCCACGATCACCGCTTCGGGGTGGTTGTGGTTGGTGATGACCAGCGCCTGCTTCTCACGCACGGTACGCATCAGGCTCGGCCAGCCCCTCGTCTTCACAGACGAGGCCGGGGCCTTTTCGAGGCCAGGCAGATCCAGCGGCAGGGTCATGGCACGGCTCCAGGCAGAAGTGGATAATGGCCACTATACCCAATTTGGCCAAATTGGATATAAATGCCGTTTCACGCGCCGGAGCCGGTCTGTGGCGCATCGGTCTGCAGCAGGCTGTCACGCTCGCGCAGTGGGAAGCGGATCCAGGCATCCAGCCCCTGCGGATCGAAGTGCAGTTCACCACTGCCGGCCAGCTCATAGGGCACGCGCTGCTCGATCAGCGCACGGCCCAGGCCGCGCTGGCGCGGCAGCTCCCAGTCTTCCACGGCGGCATGGCGTTCACACCAGTGCAGGCCCAGCCATGGCTGTCCGTCCTGCACCTGCAGGTGCCAGGACACGTCGATCCGGCCATCCTCATGGGTCAGCGCACCATGCCGCAGGGCGTTGGTCGCCAATTCGTGGATCGCCAGGGACAGCACTTCGGCCGCCTTCGGTGGCAGCAGCACATCCTCGCCCTGCAGGCGATAGGCGGCGGTGACCGGCGTCTGCGCTGCGATCTCCTCATTGAGCATGCCACGCAGGCAGACCCCGGCGTTGGCGCCACGGGTAAGCAGGCTCTGCGTGCGCGCCAGCGACATCAATCGTCCGCACAACCGTTCAGCGTAATCATCCACACTGCTGACCGACTCACGGGTCCGCCAGGCAATGGCATGGATGGTCGACATGATGTTGCGCACCCGGTGCTGCAGTTCGGCCAGCAGCACCGATTGGCGCTCGGTGGCACGCTTGAGATCGTCGATGTCCACAGCGATGGCGAATACGCCCGTCACCTCCCCGTCTGCATCGCGCAGCGGCGCGGCGGCCACACGGGTCCAACGCGCGCGCCCGTCGTCATGCTTGAACTGGAACTCCAGCCCGGGCACTACCGTCTCACCACGCAAGGCCCTGGCTATGGCGAAATCCCTGGGTTCGATGCGCGAGCCGTCGGGGTGCCATCCCTGCCAGCGGTGGTGGTTGGGCAGATCCGTGGAGGGCACCTTGCCGGTGGGAAGGTAGGTGCGCATCTGGTCGTTGGAGAGCTGCAGGCACCCCTCGGCATCGACGATGCAGACGCCCACCGGCAGTACCTTGAAGGCCAATGCCAGGCGGCGGTCCGCCTCCCGCCGCTTCTGCTCTTCGCGTTCGCGGGCCGACTGGGCCACATGCGCCGCCGTCGTCTCGAACATGGTAACCAGCACGCCGCTGACGCGCCCCTCCTCGCCACGGATGGGGCTGTAGGTAATGGTGAACCACACATCCTCCAACCGCCCGCGGCGCGCGAGGGGATAGAGTTTGTCCTCGTAAGTGATGGTTTCGCCCTGCCAGACGCGCTGGTAGATCGGCCCGTTGATATGCCACACCTCGGGCCAGCATTCACGGGTCGGCTGGCCGAGTCCGCCGGGATGCTTGTCGGCCAGGATCTCGGCATAGCCATCGTTGTAGAGCTGCACCAGCTGCTCGCCCCACAGCACGATCATCGGGAAACCATGGGCCAGCATCAGGTCGACGGTGGCGCGCAGGTGTGGCGGCCACCGCTCATACGCTCCCAGCGGCGTGGATGACCAGTCATGGCGGGCGATGCGCGCAGCCATGCCATCGTGGCGCCCGTGCGGGTGCGCCGCAGGTGGCATGCCGCCACGAAGCTCGGTGGCGCGGATGCCTTCAGGACGGCGCGACATGCCGCGCGATCAGGCGATGCCCGCAGAGACCTGCGGCGTCGCCACCAGCCCGGCCAGCTGCTGCACCAGGGCTTCAATGTGATACGGCTTGGTACAGCGCGGCGCGCTGGCGAAGCGGCTTGGCAGGTTGTCGTCGTAGCCGGAGGTCAGCAGGAACGGGGTGCCGGCCTCGGCCAGGCGGTCGGCCAATGGATAGACCTGTTCGCCGCCCAGATTGATGTCCAGCAACGCCACATCGATGGGATGGGTATCGACCAACCGCCCCAGCGCCTGCAGGTCGCCAGCAGGGCCCACTACCTGCGCGCCCTTCAGCTCGAGGTAATCGACCAGGAACATCGCGATGGCGAATTCATCCTCTGCCACCAGTACGCGCAGCCCCTTCAAGCCCTCCGTCTTGTTGCCCACTTCCAGCACGCCCTACGCTCCTCGATGCACGCGACCTGCCTGCGGTCGCAACGCGGTCAGAATGCGCGATCCGGCCTGCAAGAACGCGTGACGATCGATGAAGGCCCTGGGTGGGCGGCCGTACCCCGGCCGCCCGACCACATCAGCTGGCCATCAGGTCAGAGCGCGCGTTCCCACTTGAGACTGAGCAGGCTGCGATCGTGGCTGTACAGCCAGCCGACGTTGCTGTCGATGCGCGCGTAGCGCAGGCTCAGGCTGGGTACCAGTCCCACCACGGCCAGGCGCTCGCTGCGGACGATGGCGATCAGGTTCTGTTCGTCGTCCTGCCTGCGCGCCTCCAGCAACGGACTCCAGGCGTCGTAGTCGCGATGGCGCAGCGACACGAACACGGTGGCGGTGGTGCCCGTCCACTGGCGCGCCGCCCCCAGGCGCAGGCCATGCTGGCGGTAACCGTTGGCCGGGTCGGCGGCGCTGCTGTCGGTGGCATCCAGCCCTGCGAAGACCGTCCAGCGCGGGTTGAGCGCGCGGAACCAGGTGGCATACGCCGATGCCAGCTCGCCGTCGTAGTTGCTGGCCAGGCCCTGCTGGCGATAGTGCTGGCGCTTCCAGTCGGCCTCCAGCTTGAGCAGGCTGCGCGCGTCCAGGGCGTACTGCCATTCCGCGTGCACGCCACTGCCGCCCTGCAGCGCGTGATTGCCCAGGCCCTGGTAGTCATGGCTGGGGGCGAGCAGCACGGTCTGCCGCGCACTGCGCCAGCTGTAACCCGCCTGTACGTTGGCATTGAGCTCGTTGTACGCACTGTGCCCGCGCCATGTCTGACCAAAGGCGAGACCGCGCACGTACAGCCCATGATGCCCGCTGAGCACCCAGCGCCGTTCCAGGCTGGCGTCGTAGTCAAGACCCGCCGCGCGCTGGGTGTCGGGCAGCTTCCGTTCGATGATGCAGGCGTCGCCCACGCCGAACAGGCAGGTGCGGCTGGCCGAGCTGCGGTTGATGTTGTCACTCCATGCCGGGCCGGCGGACAGCGCGCCTTTCCAGCGCTGGCGCGCCTGCAGGGCACCCAGGTAGCCGTCCACGCGCGCGCGGACGCCGGCCGTGGCCGGATCATCGGCATTGATGCCTGCAGCGATGGCCGTGAACAGCGCGACCGCATCGCGATCGCGCTGGTCTTCTGCATAGACACGCGCCAGCTCGAGGCGGGCCGGCAGAAAATCCGGCTGCGCAGCCAGCAGGGCTTCGTACTCCTTCGCCGCGCGACGATGGTTGCCGGCCACCCGTGCCAGCGCTCCCTGCGCATGGTGGCGCAGCAGGGGATCATGCCCCGGCAGTTCGATGTACTCGTCGAGAAACGCAGCGGCGGCCTGCCATTGCTGATGCTGCAGAGACAGGTAGAGAGCCTGGCCGAGATCATCGACGGTGCGCTCCACGCGCAGCGTCTGGCCGTCGATGGTGATGGTCGGCCGAACCGACTCGGCCTGCTGCAGGCGCTGCTGGTCCTGCTGCTGGTGGCGCAGCTCAGTGCCCTGTTCAAGCACGCGTCGAAGATCGTCCTGCTGGGCGCGCACCTCGGTGGCAGCCAACAGCAGTACGACAAGGAAGATGGAATGGCGCATGGTCGATCCGTGGTGGTGCATGCAGCGGGCCGAAGCAGGGACTGGCGGATCGCGGCTTGTCCCTGCCCTGCCCCGTCAGGGGCGTGGCGATCAGTTCTTGCTGCCGCCGAAGGCGGTGTCGTACTGGCTGTTGCCGGTGAACGTGGCGATACCGGCCAGGGTGGCGGCGTTGGCGCCGAAGAACTGGCCCTGGGTGGAGCCGGCAACGCTGCCGTTGGCGGTGGCGGTACCCGCGAACGAGGCGTTGGCGCTGTTGATGTTGGCGTTGACGTTGATCGCCAGGCCACCACCGGTCAGGCCGCCGAGCAGCTTGCCGCTGCCGAAGTCCGCACGGAAGGTGCCCGACAGCAGGTTGCTGCCGTTGAACTTGTTCAGGCCCGCGACGCTGTAGGTGGCCACACCGGCCGGCAACGTGGTACCGGCACGGTCACCGACGAAGTAGACCTGGCGGTTGTTGAAGCCACCCGCGGCGCCATCCTTGGACCACTCACCGAACCACACATCGCCGCTGCCGACCTTGACGAAGTTGAAGTGGCCCATGCCGGCATGGCTGCCTGGTGCGCCGGTGATCGGCATGGCGAGCGTGCGCACCGCGGTGCCATTGACAGTGGTGGTGCCCGAGTACAGGCTCAGGCCCTGGAAATCGACGGGCTTGGCGTTGGAGACGGTGCCGACGCCGATACCGGCCTTGCCTGCCTGGTGCGGGCCACCGTTGACCTGCGATTCGCCGACGGCGACGTACAGCTCGGCATTGGTTACCGGGCTGGCCGCACCGACGATGTCAGCGGCATGCGCGGCGCCGGCCAGGGCAAAGGTGGCAGCAACAGCGAGCACCGAACGGGAGATCATCTTCATGGTATTGCTCCTTGGGTTGTGGGAACTACGGGTACAACGCTTGAAAGCGGAAGGTCAGAAGCGCGCGGTGATGCCGAGCTTGAGGGTGCGGCCCGGCGCCGGCAGCGTGGAGCGCGTGGCCGGGTCGACGTAGTAGCGGTTGCCGAGGTTGCTGCCCACCAGCTCGACGCTGGCGTGCTCGTTGAAGCGCCAGCGCGCGTATGCATCGACGGTGGTGATGTTGCCCCAGGTGAACGGCACGTTCTGCCACAGCATGCTGCTGCCACCGGCCAGCAACCGGTCGCGGTAGGCCTGTAGATCGGGGTTTTCGTGGCGCTGGTAGTGCACGATGCGGCTGCCCAGTTCCAACCGCTCATCGAACAGGCGCGTACCGAGCGACAGGTTCACCGACAACTTCGGAATCGCCTGGGTCAGCAGGTAGCCACTGACGAAACCGTCCTGCACGCAGTTCGGCACCAGGCCACGGTTGGCATCCAGCAGCACGGCCGTGCTTTCGTCGCACACCTCGTTTTCGAGGATGCGGCTGATGCCCAGATCGGTGAAGAACCGCCGGTTGTCGAAGCGTGCCTGCAGCTCGATGCCGCGGATGGTCTGCTTGTCGATATTGTCGAACAGGAAGGAGGCGTCGCGCTCGATCACGTTGCGGGTCTTGTGCACGTAGTAGGCCAGCTTGACGTCGGCATCGGCGGTGTTGCCGAACAGGCCCGACAGGTTGTGCACGTAGCCCAGCTCGTAGTTGTAGGCATGCTCGGGCTTGAGCGTGTACAGCGGGTTGAGGCTGCTGGAGAAAGCGATGGTGCTTTCGAACATGCTGGGGAAGCGCACTGCTTCGCTGTAGCGCAGGTAGACGCGCGCAGCCTTGGACAGGTTCACCGTGGCCGAGAAAGTGGGCAACCACGCGTGATCGCGGCGGCGGCCATTGCGCCCGTCCACCGGCCGCGACTGCATGGTGTTGCCGATGTTGCAGACCAGGTCGCTGCCGGGGTAGACCGGCAGCACACCGGGTATGGCCGCCACCCGGCCGTTGAGACAGGGGTTGGTCGCACGGGCATAGTTGCCGTTGGCATCGGGCAACCACGGAAGCCGATGTTCCACCGCCTGCGGCGTCTCGTAGTACGCCAGCAGGCCATGCAGTGCATCGTCAACCACCGAACCCATGCCGATGCTGTCCCAGAACTCGCGTTCGGCCTCCAGTGCGTCGATCTCCGCCTGCAGGCTGGCCGGCCGCTCGGGCAGTTCATTCGTCCGGTAGGTCGCCTCCTTGCTGCCCACGCCCTTGGTCAGCAGCTCCGGATGCGCCTGCAGGAAATCGTCGAAGGCCCAGTAGCGGCTGTAGCGCACCCCTGCATTGAGGGTGAGGAAGTCGACCGGCCGCCACTCCAGGGTGAGGTAGCCTTCACCCTCCTGGCGGCGCCCGGCACGCGGGAACATGCGCCAGCCATCGGTGATGCCGAAGTACGGGTCACGCGAGCCGATCTTTTCGTATTGCCAGTTGCCACCCACGGTCAGGTCGAGGGTGGAATGCAGCGCGAAGCGGTTGCTCAGGGTCAGGCCGGTGCGGTCGTTGCGCGCATTGGCCAACGCGGTGTTGCGCAGGATCGGGCTGGCGTCCGGGTTCCATGCCGGGTTGCCTGGCGCGAAGTTCGGGAAGCCGCCTGCGGTGTAGGTATCGCTGTCCGTCTCGGTGCGCCACAGGTTGGCGTAGAGGTTCAGCCAACGGCTGCCGGCCGGCTGGAAGCGGTACTCCAGGTTCCAGGCATCGGACGCAACCCGGCTGAGCGGCCACTGGATGCGCCCATAGTCCGGCGCGGACAGGATGCGCGACGGCATGATCTCGCCGTAGTGCGACAGCGTGCGCCGCCAGGTCGCCTTCAACTGCTGGTCATCGTTGATCTGCCAGCTGCCCTTGACCAGCCAGGATTCCTGTTCGCTGGAAGTATTGGGTACTTCATCGCCTGGCTTGAAGTAGCGCGCCAGCGTGGTGATGTAGTCGATGCCCTGGTACTCGAACTGCTCGCGCCGGTCCTGGTCGTAGTAGGCGCTACCGTTGGACCCGGAGAAGTAGTTGCCGCGCTTGCGCCAGGCATAGGCGGCCATCAGGTCGACGTTGTTGCCACGCACGCCCAGCGCCAGGCGCCAGGCCTGGTCCTCGCCATCGAAGGGGGTGTTGCCACTACGCGATTTCACCGGCACCACCAGGGTGCGGTCGTCATAGGGCGAGTTCGGCGAGCCCTGCGGGAACCCCGGCACGGTGCGGTAATCCTCGCCGGTGTGCAGCCGCGGCAGGCGCGGCGCCACCGCATTGCTGCTGCCTTCGATCTTCAGCTCCCCGCCGAAGCGCTCACCCGCTTCCACGATGTCATCGACATCAATGGTCTTGATCACCAGCGCGCCACCGATCCCGCTGTGCACATCACGCACCAGCCCTGGCCCCTTGATGACCTGGATGCCACCCATCAGGTTGGGATCGATGTAATTGCGGTTGCTGACGCCGTTGTAGCCGCGCCAGACCGTGAGCGCCTGCTCACCACCGTCGATGCTGACCGGCACCCGCCCCGGCCCCTGGATGCCGCGGATGTTGATGTCCAGCGCGCCGCTGTTGCGCGCATCGCCACTGAACACACCGACCAGATCCTTGACCACGTCGGCCGGATTGGAGCCACGGTAGCGCTCCACCCGGTCGCGCCCTGAATACGCCGTCGTCAGGTCCAGCGCGAACACATCATCGTAGCCGCGCCGATCACGCGCCTCGCCCCCTTCCGACTGCAGGCGACCGGCCACGTCCAGTGTTTCGGTCACCCGTACCCCTTCCCCTTCACCCGCCTCCGCTGCGGCCCGCAGGCTCCAGGTGCCGTCCATGCCGCGCTGTGCGCGCACGCCACTCCCGCGCAACAGCTGCTGCAGCGCCTGCATCTGGCTGTACTCGCCGTTCACTGCACTGGAACGGCGGCCCTCCACCAGGTCACTGCGGAACACCACCTGCACATCGGCCTGGCGGCCAAAGGCACGCACGGCGTCGGCCAGGGGCTGTTCCGGAATCGTGTACTGGCGCGACGGCGCGACGACCGCCGGTTGCGCCTGCACACCCGGCGCCCAGGCCAGCGGCAGCAATGCAGTCGAGATGGCCAGGGCCAGGGCGGTGACGCGACGATGACAGGCGGATGCCGTGGACGGCATGGACAGGAACTCCTCAAGCGTGGCGGAACCACGGGCACATCCGGTGCCGGTGGCATGTCTGGCTTGAGGAGAAACGGTGTTTCGCTCTGGCTACACCTCTATAGACAGCGCGATGTGGCGATTGCCCACGGTTTTTTCATGTTTTTTTCATGCGACCGGTTCATCCGGGCATTGCGCGAGCCTCACCACAACACCAGCGCGCCGCCGGGCAAGCGCTGCACACGCAGCCTAGCCTGCGCGGCCACCGCATCGATGGCGGCCTCCCGTTGCTGCAGATGGAACAGGCCACTGACCCGTACGTCCGCGCCCTGCCCGCCCAGTACCCAGACCGGCGCACGACGGTAGCGCGCGAGATCGGCGATGGCCTGCGCGGCCGGCTGGTCGTCGATCACTACCTCGCCACGCCGCCACGGCGCCACGGCATCCGGATCGGCCTGCCGCAGCGGCTGCAGCCAGCGACCGTCACGGAACACACGTGCCTGCCCGGCATGCAGGCGCTGTACGCTGCCATCGCCGGGGCGCACATCGACCACGCCCTCGCTGACCTGGGTCACGACCGTGGTGTCCTGCATCGACACGCTGAAGGCGGTGCCGATGTCACGGATCTGGCCACCGCCGGCCTCGACCTGGAACGGTCGCTGTTCATGCACCACCTGGAACCAGGCCTGGCCGCGCAGCAGGCGCAGGTGGCGCCGCTGGCCATCGAACTCAACCGCCAATGCGGTGCCCGCATCGAGCACGGCGGTGCTGCCGTCCTCCAGCTGCACCACGCGCGGTGCATCGCTGCTGCGCAGGTCGCTGCGTGCCAGCAGCAGCGCGTGTGGCGCAGCGGCAACCATCAGCACCACCGCGGCTGCGCTGGCCAGCAGCCACGGCAGGCGACGACGCGGTGCGATCGGGCGCAGCCCTTGGCGATCAGCCGTCAGCCCGGGCAGCGCGGCCAGCACCTCCGGCCCGGCGGCATCCAAGCCTTGCCAGAAGGCCTGCTGCTGGCGCCAGGCCAGCGCATGGCAAGGGTCGGCCTGCAGCCAGCGCTGCAGGGTTCGTTGCTGGCGTTCCGGCAGCGGGCCTGCACTGCACCGGATCACCCAGCGCAACGCCTGCCTGGCCTGACGCGGCGAGGGTTCGGACGTGTTCATGGTTGTGGCCTGCCGCACCACGAACGGGTGCGCCTTCCTGTTGTGACAACGGCGGGCGCGATCTGCCCACGGCAATCGCAGCTCATCAATGGATTCCCTGCTGATGCTGCTGGATCAACAGCGCCGCGCGCAGCACATGCTTGCCGACCAGGCTCTTGGAAATACCCAGCCTGGCGGCGATCTCGCGCTCGCTCAGGCCCAGGTAGCGGTTGAGCACGAAGCACTCACGCACCTGGGCCGGCAGCGCGAGGATGGTCTGGGTGATCTCGCGCAGCTGCGCCTGGTCCAGCGCCTGCGCCTCGCCATCGCGGCTGGCCTCGGCCATGTCGAGGGCATACTCGGCCATCGCACGCCGCTCGCGGGCGTCGGACTGGCTGCGGTTGAGCGCGTGGTGGTAGGCCATCCGGTACAGATAGCCGCGCGGCTCGAGGATGGGCGGGTCGCCGGGCACGCTGCTGGCCTTCAGGTACAGGTTCTGCAGGGTGTCCTCGGTACTGGCCGGGTCGAGATAGCGCGCGATGAAGCGAGACAACGCACGGCGCTCGCGGATCAGCAGTTCGACCAGCGCCAGGGCATTGGGAGACATAGGTGCCAAGGCCGGACCGGGGAATGATGGGCGTGATGGCGACGGTCCGGACGTGGATTGTGGGCTGCGCGGCCGCAGGCGGCAAGCAGAGGCCCCGACGTCATCCACGCATGGTGTGGATGGAAGACCTAGGGTTCCTCCAGCGCCCCGAAGCGCTCGGCGAGGTAATCGATCAGCGCACGCACCGCGGGCAGCAAGCCACGTCGCGACGGGAACACCGCGTGCACGATGCCATGCTTTGGCACCCACTCCGGCAGTACCGGCACCAGCGCACCGCTGGCCAGTTCGTCGCTGATCATCATCCGCGGCAGCATCAGCAGACCCACCCCGGCCACCGCGGCGGTGCGCAGCGCGATCATGTCATCGCTGACCAGCCGCGGGCGATGGTGCACGCTGGCCAGCACATCGTCCGGCCCGGTGTATTCCCAGACATGCTGCTGGCTGGGCGATGCCAGATCGACGGTCGGCATCATCGCCAGATCGGCCGGCACCTGCGGCGTGCCCAGCCGCTTCAGCAGCGCCGGACTGGCACTGGTGCACCAGACCCGGCGCGCCAGCACGCGTACCACCAGGTCACTGTCCTCCAGCGGCGGCGGTCGCACGCGGATCGCCACGTCCACACCCTCACCCACCACGTCGACGCGCCGGTTGGTGGCATCCAGCTGCACCGTCACCTGCGGGTGCAGGGCGAGGAAATCGGCCAGCATCGTGCCGATGCGTGCATGCAGGATCGCGATCGGGCACGCGAGGCGGATCGTGCCGCGCGGCTCGGCGCGTGACATTGCAATGGCTTCTTCGGCCGCTTCGGCCTCGACCAGCATGGCCTTGCAATGGCGGTAGTAGTCCTGGCCGACCTCGGTGACCGAGAAGCGCCGGGTCGAACGCTGGATCAGGCGCACGCCCAACCGTTCCTCCAGCAGCGCGATGCGCCGGCTCAGTTTCGACTTCGGCATGGCCAGCGCACGACCGGCCTGCGAGAAGCCGCCATGCTCGACCACCATGGCGAAGTAGAACAGGTCGTTGAGGTCACAACGGCGGATATCTGCGATGAACACGGGGCGATCTCCTGCGGCCCATGGCCTGCGACCATTGTTCACCAGATAGGACTATGACGGCAAATATTGGCGTCTACCGGCCCCATTGTCGCGGCGATATCGTCTTCGCAACGAAGAACAGCGGCCGGCAGCCCCGGCCAGGAGATCGCCATGAAGCGTGTCACCGGTACCTACAGCGCCCCCCGCCCGCACTGGGTGGGCGATGGATTCCCCGCCCGCTCGATGTTTTCCTACAACACCCACGGCCAGCATCTGAGTCCGTTCCTGCTGCTGGACTATGCCGGGCCCTACACCTTCGCCCCCAGCGATACCCCGCGTGGCGTGGGCCAGCATCCGCATCGCGGTTTCGAGACCGTCACCATCGTCTATGAGGGCGAGGTGGCCCACCGCGATTCGACCGGGGCCGGCGGCACCATCGGCCCGGGTGACGTGCAGTGGATGACCGCGGCCTCCGGCATCCTCCACGAGGAGTTCCACACGCCGGAGTTCAGCAAGCGCGGCGGCACCCTGGACATGGTCCAGCTGTGGGTCAACCTGCCGGCACGCGACAAGATGGGCGCGCCGGGCTACCAGACCCTGCTCGACGCCGACATTCCCTCGTTGGATCTGCCTGAGGGCGCCGGCCGCGTGCGGGTCATCGCCGGCCGTTTCGACGGCCATGCCGGCCCGGCCCGCACCCACACGCCGATGGATGTCTGGGACATCCGCCTGCGGCAGGGGCACCACGCCGAACTGCCGGTGGCCGATGGCCGCACGCTGGCGCTGGTGGTGCTGAAGGGCACGGTGCGGATCAACGGTGGCCAGCCGGTCGGCGAGGCACAACTGGTCACCTTCGATCGCAGCGGCGAGGACGTGTTCGTCGACGCCGACAGTGACGCCACCCTGCTGCTGCTCAGCGGTGAGCCGATCGACGAGCCGGTGGTGGGCTATGGCCCGTTCGTGATGAACAGCCAGGCCGAGATCGCGCAGGCGGTCAACGACTTCAACAGCGGCCGCTTCGGCCAGATCGCGCACTGATCGTTTCAATGCGGCGGGCACCGGCCCGCCGCACCTTCCGGGCCACCGCCCACCTTCTCCAGGAGACTGACCATGAGTACCCCCGCCAACTTCAACGGTGCCCGCCCGGTGATCGATCCGGACAACGCTGCGATGCTGCTGATCGACCATCAGAGCGGCCTGTTCCAGACCATCGGTGACATGCCGTTCACCAGTGTGCGCGCCCACGCCACCGCGCTGGCGAAGATGGCCACGCTGGCAAAGATGCCGGTGATCACCACCGCCTCGGCTCCGCAGGGCCCGAATGGCCCCCTGATCCCGGAGATCCACGACGCCGCCCCGCATGCCCAGTACGTGGCGCGCAAGGGTGAGATCAACGCCTGGGACAACCCGGAATTCGTTGCCGCGGTGAAGGCCACCGGCCGCAGGCAGCTGATCATTGCCGGCACCATCACCAGCGTGTGCATGGCCTTCCCGTCGATCGCCGCCGTTGCCGATGGCTACCAGGTGTTCGCGGTCATCGACGCGTCGGGTACCTACTCGAAGATGGCCGAAGAGATCACCCTGGCCCGCGTGGTGCAGGCCGGCGTAGTGCCGATGGACACCGCCGCGGTGGCCTCGGAGATCCAGCGCACCTGGAACCGCGACGATGCACAGCAATGGGCCGAGGTCTACACGAAGATCTTCCCGAACTACCAGCTGCTGATCGAAAGCTACCTGAAGGCGCAGGACGTGCAGAAGAACCACGAACAACTGGATTCGCAGCGCAGCTGAGCTGCCCCGGTTGACAGCCGATCCTCGGCACTCCCCCGAACAGGAGATCCACCATGTCCAGTGAACCGATCCGCGACCCGGCCAGCGATCATCTGCTGACACCGCAGAATGCCGCCTTCATCATCATCGACTACCAGCCGGTGCAGGTGAACTCCATCGCCTCGATGGACCGCCAGCTGCTGGTCAACAACATCGTCGGCACCGCCAAAGCCGCCGTCGCCTACGGTTTGCCGATCGTGCATTCGACGGTGAACGTCAAGACCGGCCTGAACAAGCCGCCGATTCCGCAGCTGCGCAAGGTACTGGGTGACTACCCCACCTACGACCGCACCACCATCAATTCCTGGGAGGACGTCGAGTTCCGCAAGGCGGTGGAGGCCACCGGCCGCCGTAAGCTGATCATGACCGCGCTGTGGACCGAGGCGTGCCTGACTTTCCCGGCCCTGGATGCGTTGAAGGAAGGCTATGAGGTGTATGTGGTGGTCGACGCCGTCGGCGGCACCTCGCTGGCCGCGCACGATGCGGCACTGCGCCGCATCGAACAGGCCGGTGGCCAGCTGATCAGCGTGCCGCAGCTGTTCTGCGAGCTGCAGCGCGACTGGGCCCGGTCGGCAATGGTTCCGGATTTCATGAACCTTTTCATTGAAACCGGTGGTACGGCGGGCATCCAGTTCTCGTACGATCGTACCGAGTGATTGGGTGGTGGCGCCGGTCCTGGCTGGCGCCGCTTTTTGCAGCAGTCGAGCATGGCTCGACTCTACAGTGGGTTGGTTCGAGCATGGCTTGACGCTACCGACAGATGGAGAACGTGATGGCCTACGCACGCATTGTTTCAAGCGCCGACAACTACCTGCACCACATCAGCAATGGCAGCTTCGATGTGGACGCGGACGAGCCCACCTCGTTGGGTGGCCAGGGCAAGGGCTTCGCACCGTTCGACCTGTACCTGGCCTCGCTGGCAGCGTGCACCGCCATCACCCTGCGCATGTATGCGCAGCGCAAGGGCTGGGACCTGGGCGAGTTCCATGCCGAGCTGCGCTCGGAACGTGACGCGGATGGTCGCTTCCACGTGCACCGCGTACTGCATGCCAGCGCCGAGCTGAGCGATGCGCAGTGGCAGCGGTTGCTGGAGGTGGTGGAAAAGACCCCAGTGACCCTGGTGATGCGCGAAGGTGCACGCATCACCAGTGAGCGTGGGAGCGCAGCGTAACCCCATCCACGCGTGGCGTGGATCTGCTTCAGCGCCGTGAATGCAGCACGGTGCGCTGGCGCATCGCGTTGAATTCCTGCTCCACCTGCTGGATGTCTTCGGCCTGGAACCCGGCCGCGTCCAACAGCTGATCTGCGGCAGCCGCTGCCAGCGGATCATCGTCACGCTGGCGCCAGCAGCGCGCCGGCAGGAAATAGCCCACTTCGCTGCGCCCGCGCATGATCACCACCGGCCGGCCCGCATACAGCAGGAATTCGGCCAGGTGCTGGCGCAGGCCCTCGACGGAAACATAGGCCGGTCCAACACCCAGCATCTGGCTGGACGGTTCGGGACTCTCGAACAGCTTGCGACGGCTCATCCACTCCTCCTTTTGAACAACGCGTGGTCTCCTTTCCTTAGACGGGCGCATCGCTGCACCCCCGCCACGCACTACGTGATCCGCATCACGCCGCCACTCAGAAGCCGGTATTGAACTCCAGCTGGAACACGTCGATCGACAGCGGCGCGCCGGACACTTCCTTGGCCGCCATCCACTTGCCGCTGATCCAGCTGCGCGCGTCCAGCGCGTAGGCACCGCCCACGTAGTAGCCGCGGGCGTTGGTGCCGCCGAGGTGGAAGTTCGGATCGTTGTAGGCGTCGGGCAGCGCATCGGCCTCGATGTGCTTGTAGCCCAGCAACGCCTGCCACTGGCCCTTCTCCTTCAGCTCGGTGGCACCGAAGGTGGCCTGCACCATCCACGCCGTGGCACCGCTGCGGAAGGTATCGATGCTGGCGGTGCCGCCGGCGCCGTAGTTGTTGACGATGCCGTTGTTGGCGCGGCTGAACATGGCCTGCTTGTCGTAGGCCAGGTTGCGGATGTAGTCGCCGTCCAGGCGCAGGCCGATGCCCTGTGCCAGCTGCGTATCCCAGCGCAGGTTCAGCGTGGCCAGGCGGAAGGCAGAGGCCAGGGCGACGTACTGCGGGGTGGGCGTATTGGCCGGATCCAGCGGGTTGCGCGCGATGTCGCGGATCAGCATCAGGGTGTTGCCCTTCTGCATGAACGCCGGGCGCGACCAGTCGGTGTCGCAGCCAACCGCGCCCGCATACAGCGCGCACGGCGAGGACAGGCGGCCGCTGATGTTCTTGAAGTCGTAGTAGCCCAATGCAGCGCGCAACGCATTCTCGTTGTTGAAGCGCCAGTTCACGCCCACCTGGGCACCGGACAGCCACTTGTTCTCGTTCGGAGTCTTGACCGTGCTCTGGCTCGGCGAGCTGTCGGAGGTGTACTCCAGCGGCACCACCGCAAGGTTGCCGAACAGGTCGAGATCTCCCCCGTTGAAGTCGTATTTCAGGTTGGCGGCCAGGCCGTCGAAGTTCAGGTCATTGGAGAACAGCGTATCGCTGGTCCAGAACGGATTGCCGAAGCGGCCGCCACGCACCGTCACCCAGTCGGCCGGGCTGTAGGCCAGCCAGGCCTGGTCCAGCCACACGTCCTTCTTGCTCAGGCCGCCACCCAGCTGCTCGGTGGTCGACACCGGGCCATTGCTGCTGCCGCTGGCCAGGCGCACGCCGGCCGTGGTGTGCTGGCCGATGGTGGCCTCGATACCCAGGCGCGCGCGGATGCGCCACAGGTTGCGGCGGTCCTGGCGGGAGTTCAGCAGCGGCGGCAGCTGCAGGTTGGTGTTGGTGTTGGTGTCGAAGCCGTTGCCGGAATTGATCGACGACCAGTTGCTCACGATGTCGCTGTTGCGTTCGGAGAAGAAGCGCGACTCGCTGCGCACGCGCATGTCACCGGTGACCTTGATGCGCTTGGTCCACTCAGCCACTTCGTTCGGTGCCGCCCAGCCCTCGGACTTGGCCTGCGCCATCACATCCTGGCGCACTTCGTCACGAATGCCATCGCGCACGCTCTGCGGCACGTAGGGCACGCGCACGTCGCCGGCTTCCAGGGCCACGCCACCACTGGCGGCCGAAGGTACGGTGGTCGCGGTGCGCGATGCGGCCGCTGCTTCAGCCTCGGCCTGCACCAGCAATGCCTGGCCGTCTTCGGGCTTCAGCGCGCCACTGGCGATCAGGCCCTTGATCAGCTTGACCATGGTGGTTTCTGCGGCCATCGCACCGGCCGGGGCGGCCAGGCTGAGCAGCACAGCGCAGCACAGCAGCGCCCGTCGGGCCGGCCGCGGGCGGCGGGAGTCGGTTCGTGCGCGGACGTGGTCGTTCATCACGGTTCTCATCGAAAGAAGGGAAATCACGGAGGTCGGGAATCAGGCCCCGGGCCGGCGGCCCTGGATCAGCACGCGGGCGGGGAAATCGAGCGACGGCGGCGGTGCCTGGTCGACCTTGCCGATGCGTCGCAGCGCATCGAGCACGGCCGCGTCGGCCTCCTCGTTGCCACTGCCGCGCACCAGCTCGACCTTTTCCAGGCGGCCATCGTTGGACAGCCACACGTTCACCTGCAGCTGGAACGCCAGGCGCTTGACCTTGTCGTCGCGCGAGATCGCCTGCTGCATCAGATAGCCGAGGTAGCGCCCATAGGTGGCATTGCCGGCGCCGCCACGGCCGACGCCGGACGAACCGCCACCACTGCCGGACTGGATGCCGAAGTTGTCACCACCGGCCTGCGCATCGGCGTTCATCGTTACCGGGTCGGCGTTGTCCGGGGTCGGCGTCGGCTCTTCTGCCGGCGTCGGCTGATCCAGCGGATCCGGCTCGGGAATGGTCTCTTCCGGCGGCGTTTCCGGTTCCGGCGGCTTTTCCGGTGGCGGCGGGGGCGGCGGAGGGGGCGGTGGCAGCGCCAGCATCGGCGGCTGCACCACCGGCCGGCGGGTGCTGGCGGTGTCCTTGAACAGCATCCACCACACGGCGATGCCGAGCACCAGCAACGCGGCCAGCACCAGCGCGACGGTCACCAGCAACGGGCGACCGCGCATGCCGGGCTCCGGCCGAGGGGGTTGATGGGCCGTCATGCCTCAGCCCTGCGCCTTGCCGGTAACCAGGCCGACCTGGGCCAGCTCCAGCCGCCGCAGCAGGTCCAGCACCTCGACCACGCGGGCGTACTGCACCTGCGCATCACCGCGCACGATCACCGGGAAATCCGGCGTGGTCGCGCGCTCGGTGCGCAGGCGGTCTTCCAGCTCGGCCATCGTCACCGGGTAGGCATCCAGGAACACCTGGCCACTGGGGTCGATGGTGATCGCCTTGGTCTTCGGCTTCTCCAGCGCGACGCTGTTGCTGGCCTTCGGCAGGTTGACCTCGATGCCGGGTATGGAGGCGTTGCTGGTCAGGATGAAGATCACCAGCACCACCAGCAGCACATCGACGAAAGGCGTCACGTTGATGCCCTTCTCGCGCTTCTTGATGCCGAACTTCGCCTTCTGGCCCATGGCGCGCCCCTCAGCCCTGGACCGCGGCCGGGCCGCGCCCGTCCTGCTCTTCGGCCAGGCGTGCGGCGAACTCGTCGATGAACACCGCCATGTCCGCGCCGATCGCCTCGGCACGCGCGCCCAGGTAGTTGTAGCCGAACAGCGCCGGGATCGCGACACCAAGGCCGGCGGCGGTACACAGCAGCGCCGCGGCCATCCCCGGTGCCACCGAATTGATGTCCACCGCGCCGGCCATCGCCGCCACCACGAACACCAGCATGATGCCGATCACGGTACCGAACAGGCCCACGTATGGCGCGCCTTCGATGGTGGTCGACAGCCAGTTCATGCGCCGCGCCATCGCCTCCTGCTCGCGCACCATCACCGCGTCCATCGAGGCGCGGATCGCCGCAATGGTGGCGCCACTGAGGTAACCACTGCTGCCGTCGCGCTGGTGGCGCTGCTGCATTTCATCGATGGCCACCTGGTAGATGCGCCACAGCGAACCGTCATGCATCGCGGTCGGTGCCTTGCCCTGGCGGTCCATGTCGGACAGGGTGCGCAGCGGCACGCCGGACAGCTTGCCGAAGCTCTCGGTGAACACCGCATTGGCCTTGCTGGTACGACCGAAGTGGCGCCCCTTGGCAATCATGATCGCCCACGACAGCAGCATCATCAGGCCGAGGATGGCAACCACCACCCAGGCATCGAACGGCATTGCCTTGAGGATGAAGGCGAAGTGGCTCTGCCCGGCCGACTGCTCGTCGGCGCCGTAGCTGATCAGGCGCGAATCGGCGCCCTGCGCGGTGGCGTCGGCGAGCAGCAGTGCCGCCGGGCGTGCCACGCGCGAGATGCGCAGTTCATCCAGCGCACCTTCGAAATTGGCCAGCGGCTGCACCGCGCCCGGCGCATCGGCGCCCACCACCGGCGCGGTGGTCAGCGCCGGCAGCTCGCCGCTCAGCTGGGCGACCACGCGCCCATTGAGGTACAGCTGCAGAGCGCCCTTCTCCGCAGTCAGCGCAACGTGGGCCCACTGCCCTTCCGGAATCGGCTGCGCCGGCGTGCTGCGCTGGCCATTGAGCTGCACGAACGGCACACGGTTCTCGATGCCCAGCACCAGCTCGGACGCGCCGTCGCGACGCGCGTAGACCGCCTGAGCCGCATTGTTGCTGCCCGGCTTGATCCAGGCCGAAACGGTGAGCGGCGCGCCCCCCTCCTGTGCGAGCGATGCGCTGGCCGGCAGCGGCAGCGGGCCTGCGCCCAGCTGAACGCCGCGGCCGATCACCGAGCCTTCGGACGGCGGCGCCACGGCACCGGCGTTGTTGCCATAGGCGGTGGTGTCGCGTGCCGGCGCGTTGGCCTCGGCAAAGTGGTAGACCAGCGTGTAGTCCGGGTCGAACACCTGCTGGCCATTGCCGCTGGCCGGGGCCTTCTCGTTGCCGTAGTACATCCAGATCGTCTGCGGTGCGGCGGAGCTGACTGCCGGCACGTCCACCCAGACCAGGGCCAGCCCCAGCTTGGGATCGAACTGTTCGATCTGGTGGGCCAGCACGGTACGCCCATCACCCGAGACAAAGCGCAGGTCGTTGCCCGCGTCCTGGGTGCCGTCAAAACCGAAGTTGCCGGTATGCAGGCGCAGCAGCAGCGGCGTGCGCCCCGGGTCACCGGCAAGGCCCGCGCCCTGCGGGCCGGCGTCGACGGTGATCGGCTTGCGGTACTTCCATTCGGCCTGCCACCAATTGGCATCGGCCGCAGCAGCAGGCAACGCAACCAGCGCGGCCAGCAGCAGCAACACTCGGGAAAGCAAACGGTCCATGCGAAGGGTCTCCGGAGAACGCATGTTCAAGGGAAGGGTCAGTAACTGGTGCTGATGTTGAAATGCAGGCGCGGATCGTCCTTGCGCGTGACCGGGCCATCGGCGTAGGGCCAGGCATAGTCCAGGCGCAGTTGCAGGTGTTCGCCCAGGCGCAGCTGTGCGCCCAGGCCGACCGAGGCCAGGTTGTACTTGTCACGCTGTTCGGGCAGCGGCTGGCGCAGACGCAGGTAGGCCGCGTCGGCAAAGCTGTAGACGCGCAGATCGGTACCGCTCCACAGCGACCATGCCGGGGTACGCCATTCCAGGCTGGCCAGGCCGCCGTAATCACCGATCGCTTCGGCCGACAGGTAGCCACGCACGGTGTACATGCCACCGGCGGCGAACTGCTCGGCCGACACCAGCGGCGCATCGGTCACCTGCAACGACCCGCGTGCATACCACTGCCAGTCGCTGCCGAAGGTATGCGTGTTGGCGACGTCCGCCTTGAACGCGACGAAGCTGGGGTCCGCCCAGTAGCGCTTCTGCCCGAACCCGATGGCATCGCTGCCATAGCCGAACAGGCGGCGGGTACCGGCCACCAGCTGGGTGTTGATGCTCAACTGATCCTGCTCGCCCTGGCGCACGCCGACAAACCCCAAGGTGATCGGCGCGTACTTCAGCGGTGTCTTCAGGCTGTCCTTGCCCATCTGCGTGTCTTCCTCGGTGTCCTTGAAATCCACACCGAGGCTGAGCTGGCGCCACCACTGGCTGCTGCCGGCAAGGCGGTAGTTGAGCTTGAGGCCGATCGAATGGCCGTTACCGATCACATTGGTACCGGTGCCGGTACCGACCTGCCCGCCGGCATTCAACACGCGGCTGTCGGACGTGTAGCCGGACGCTTCCAGGCTCCACGGCGTGCCTTCGAACGGCATCGTGTACGAGGCCGAGAACACCTTGGCCTGCTTTGTATCTTCCGGCGCAAGGTACACGCTGAGGGTGGCGCTGTGCCCGCGCTTCCACAGGTTGTCGTAGGCCAGCGATGCACTCAGGCGCAGCTTCTCGGTGTCGGCGCTGTGGTCGTTGTTGAGTGACGCACTGGCACGCCACGGCGACTTCTCTTCGACCTGCAGGTCCACATCCATCGTGCCCGGCACCTGGCCCTCGCGCACCAGCGGCATCACCTGGCGGCGCCCGCCCTCGTTCAGCGCAGTCAGTTCCTTCTGCGCCTGGTCGAAGTCCGGCACCTTGCCTTCCGCCAGCGCCGGCACGCGTTCGCGGATGCGCTCGGGCGATTCGTGCTTCGTCCCCACAACCCGCAGCTGGCCGATCGGCGTCTGCTGCACTTTCAGCAGCACCACGCCGCCACTGACCTGCTGCTCAGGCAGCTCCACGTAGACCGACTGGTAGCCCGCCTGCTGGTACAGCGCATTGACAGCGTCGCGTGCCTTCTCGACATCGGCCAGAGTCTTTGCCGGGCCGAGGAACGGCTCCACCGCGCGCTCGATCTGGCGCGGATCGAGCACGGTGTTGCCGCGCACGATGTATTCATTGATGTTCACGCTGGGGGCAGGCGCCGCCTCCTGCGCTAACAATGGCAGCGGGATCGCCGCCAGGGCCAGCACCAGTGGATGCAGGCGCAAGGGAAGACGGACGGCTCGGCACGGAACAGGATTCATCGAAGGCATCGCGTCGTATCGAAGGGAGTGGCCAGGGAGCGGCGCGTGGGTCTACCAACAGGACGTGTACGTCGCGTCAAAGCCGCCAACAGTTTTGTGACAGCACTGTCATCTTTTGAAAGCGCCAGAACGCTCGCTGGCGGACCCCGCCTTCGCCACACGTCTTCATTGCAGAACGTCGATTGCTGCGGGAGATCCGAGATGCGTGAACCGTTGATGGCGGGCCTGCGCGCTGCCCTCACCCTTGCGCTGCTGCTGGTGTTGCCCCCGGTGCGCGCTGACGAGACGAAGAAGCAGGAAGACGCCGCGCCCTGCATCGAAGTACAGGTCAATGGCGAGCGCATTCCGGCGTGGGACTGCCTGCAGCGCAAACTTGCGCCGGCATCGAAAGCGGCGAAATCACCGGCGCTACCCGAGGCCGAACGGCTGATGCGGCAGCCCGGCAACCAGCTGATGCAGTACAACCTGGAAGGCACACGACAGCGCATGGGCGATGCCTTTGGTCGTTCGGTGGTACCGCAGCGTCCGGCCCGCTGAGCCCATGCCTCTGTAGAGCCGAGCCCACGCTCGGCTGCTCCTGCACACCTTTCAACAGCCATGCAAAGGCAGCCGAGCGCGGGCTCGGCTCTACAGAGCGCCGCCCTGCCGAGCGGCCGGCACGATGCCATCGCCTGGCAACGGCGGCAGCTCAGGCACCGGCAGGCTGCGCGATTGCCCGGCCTGGTTCAATTCGACCGCGCTGGCACTGATGCTGGTCAGCACCGTGCAGGGTCCGAGTCGTTGGCCGGGCGCATACGCTTCCGCCGGGCGTCCATCTACCGAAAGCAGGGCCAAAGGCGCGTGGTCACCGGCCAGCACGCCCAGCACCACCACCTCGGTCTGCACCGCACCGGGGGACAGCAACCGCACCAGCGGCAGGCTGGCCACCGCATCGAACATCGGCCGTATCGGCACCTCGGCTTTCGCTTCGCTGGCTGTAGCCGCTGGCGCCACCGCAGACAGGGTGACGCTCCAATAGGCCACCACGGCCAGCAGCAGCGTCGCCGCCAGCAGGGTCAACATTCGATTGCGATCCCAGCGCCTGCCATCCATGTTCCACACCATCGCCACGTTCGTGTCCGCCTACGCTAGCAGCTGCGGCTGACGCTTTTGTTTCATCATGCCGGCCTACGCTGGCAGGTATCGACCCGGACAGGAGGCAACGTCGATGCAGCGCGTGCCGCGTGGCTTCACCCTGCTGGAACTGATGGTGGTGCTGGTGATCATCGGCATCTGCACGGCCGGGATCGGGCTGGGCCTGGGCAGCCTGCTCGACCCGGGCCGGCAGCTCCGACAGGAAGCCGAGCGGTTGGCGCAGCGCCTGCAGGTGGCGCGCGATGAGGCGCGCATCGATGGCCGCCCGCTGCGTTGGCAGGCCGACGCCAACGGCTATCGTTTCAGCCGCCGCGAAGGCAGCCGCTGGGTGACCGTTGAACGCGATGATCTGCTGCGCCCGCAGAGGTGGCAGGCGACGGGCATCGCGGTGCAGCCCGCCAACCCCATTGAGCTGAGCCCGGAGTGGATCGGTATCGCCTGGGAGCTTGGACTGTCGCTGGACGGCCGCAGACTGCGTCTTCGTGATGATGGCAGCGGTCAGTTGCAGGTCGTGCAATGAAACAGGCGGCGCGCGGATTCACCCTCATCGAAGTGCTGATTGCATTGGCGATCGTATCGATTGCGCTGGCAGCGGTGATGCGCTCGGTGGCAGTGGCGACCGACGATCAGTCACGGCTGCGGGATCGCCGCCTGGCACTGATGTGCGCGCAGGATCGCTGGCAGGAACTGCGCCTGAGCGGACAGGAACCGCGGGATGCCCGGCAGCGCTGCGTGCAGGGGCGCGGCAGCTTCCTGGTGCTTCAGCATCTGGGCAGGGGTAGCGACGGCCAGCCGCAGCTGGAACTGAGTGTGGTTGCCGAGGATGCTCCGCGGCAGTCGCTGGCGCGAATGCAGTTGCCGTGGACGGCGGCGCAATGAACCGTTCCGTGCGCGGTTTCACCCTGATCGAGGTGATGATTGCGATCACCATCATGGGTGTACTGGCACTGATCTGCTGGCGGGCGCTCGACAGCGTGGCCAGCAGCGACCAGCGACTGCGCCAGGCCGATGCAGAGACCACGACGGCGCTGCGCGTGCTACAGCAGTTCCAGCGCGACATCGAGATGCGTGCGGACGATGCGCTGATGAATGGCGCGGTGCGCCCGGCCGACCAACGGCAGCGGCTGCTGCCTCCTTCGCTGGTGAGCGAGCGGCATCCGGATGGGAGCTTCGCGCTGGAAGTCACCCGCAGTGTCGGCAGCGATGGGCTGCACTGGCAACGTGTGCGCTGGTGGCGGCAAGGCAATACGCTGTGGCGGGCCAGTGGTGCGGCCACGGACCGGTATCCGCTGCCGGCGCCGGATCTGTCGAAGGGAATCGCGGTTGCGCGCGATGTGCAGCGGTTCGAGGTGCGGGCGTGGCAGCCGGGTGCCGGGTGGGCGATGTTGCCCAGCGACGACGAAGTGCTGCCGGCCACCGGGCTGGAACTGCGGTTGGGCCTGCGCGATGGGCGTGGGCCGTTGAGTTACCGGCGGGTGCTGGATCTGTAGGCTTCGTTCGTGGCCCCGCATCCACGCATGGCGTGGATCTACTGCCGAGCGGGTCCTGCTGCCACGCCTGCTCTGGTGGGTGCCGACCTTGGTCGGCACTGAAGCTGGCCAAGCCATCGACGCATGCCGTGGATCTACCGACCAAGGTCGGAATCCACCGTGACACATGCGCGCGTCCCTCCTGCCGCCGGGTGCTCTCCCGCACCCGGCGGCGCCGTGTCGGTGGTCCTCACCGCTGATGGCCGCTCCCTGCCCTCGGTGCCGTCCTGGCTGGGGCCGCCACCGTTCCGTGGCGGCTGGCCCGATTCTGTTCGTTCTTTCGGATCCGTCGCATCCATGCATGGCGTGGATCTACTGCCGACCAAGGTCGGCACCTCCCGGGATCGCGTGATGCCTAGCGGCGCTGCGTGCCCTCGTCGCGACTTGCCTGCGGGAACTGGAAGGCACTGTTGGCGTCATAACCGCTGTTGGCAGTGTTGCCACGCGCCGGCGGGTTGATGCTGCTGGTGCCGCTGCCGAAGCCGAGAATCTGCACGCTGATCACCGACGGCTGGTTGCGCCGTGCGTCGTCCTGGCTCTTGCGCATCACGTCCTGTGCCGCCTGGCTGGCGCTGTTCGCTGCCGCACTGGCCGACGCCAGCGCATTCACGTTCACCGTGGCCAGCACCGGCAGGCCCTTGCTCTCACCCTGCACCTGGATGTTGGCTGCATTGAGTACCTGCAACGCCGCCAGGTTGATGTTACCGGAGACACGGATACCCGCTTCGCCCGCGTCGATGGTGCCCAGCGGCGCGATCAGGTCGACGTCGCCCGGCGGCACTTCGGCAATGGGGTTCAACGTCGCGATGCCTGCGCCACTGGCCGGAGCCTGCGGCGACAGGATCACATTGCCCCAGCCGTCATAGACGCGGCGCGGTGGCGTGTACAGCAGCGTAGTCTGCGAACCGCGTCCAGCATTGATGTCACCCTGCTCCGACCAGGCCAGGATGTCACCGCCGAACGTCGTCATCACCCGCGACAGGCCCAGCAGCACGCTGTCCTGGCTGAACAGCCGGATGTCGCCCTGCCCCTGGGTCACCAGTCCGGCACTGGCCGGCGGCACCACGCCCTGCACACCCACCACGATCTGTCCGCCCGGTGCCATCAGCTCGATGTTGCCGCCGGCTTCGGTACGCACGCCGGAGCCGCCATACATCAGGATATCGCCAGTGCGTTGGATCGTCGCACCCGCTGCATCCTTGTCCGGAATCAGCGTGCCGATGGCCTCGCGGCCGCGCAGGTAGGAACCCGACCGCGGGCCTTCGGCATCGGTGTACTCGCGTCCACCTTCACGCAGTTCGGCGTAGTAGACCTGGCGCAGGAAGATGTGCTGTTGCTCCTTCGGCAACCGGTCGAAGGCCGCCAGGGCCTCGGCGCCGTCGACGGCCAGACCGAAGCGCTGTTGCAGCCACTGTCTCAACTCCTTGTCGTAGATCTTCACCACCTTGCCCGGCTGCGAAGCCAGCGACTGCGAGGAATCGGCGAGGTTGGCCAGATCCAGGTAGCGCGTGCGCAGTGCATCGAAATCAACGCCCTGGTTGCCCGCTGTCAAGGCGATGCTTGCGCCCGGGCGCGTATCGCCCTGCACGATGCCACCCAGGCTGACGATGCTTCCGGCCTCTTCCTGGCGCAGCTGCCGGCCCGCACTCACTTCGACGTTGCCGGGCCCGGCAACCGTCAGGTTGCTGCGGATGATGTCCCGTCCCGCCTCGATCCCGCTGATATCTGTACCGCTGGTGTTGAGCGCGGTGACATCCGCGTTGATTACATCGCGGCCGGCGCGCAGCCGTACCGCCGAACCCGCCTCATACCAGTCAAACACGGTACGCCCGTCATTCTGGCCATTGCGCACGAGCTGCCGCCTGCCGCCGCTGCCCAGCCCGATGATATCGCCGGCTACGGCATAGAACCGGCTTGTCGCGGTCGGGGTGGCCGGCAACAGCGCGCCAAGTGCTGTATTGGGACCGAACGCGAAATACGGCAGCACGGTGTCAGGGCTGGCGCTGTTCCCATCGGCGGGTACATTGCTGCGCACGGTTCCCGCGTTTCCGGGACCCTGTGCGATGAAGCCGGGATCGAACGGGCCGGGCACGCGGACATCACTGCTGGAGCGCACGATCTGAGTGGCCCGGTTGGCGGCCAGGATCGACCCTCCCGCCACTACTTCCAGCCGACCGGTCGCCGAGGGCGCCAGCAGGATCACGTCCTGTGCGTCTGGCACACTGCCGCTGCGCAGATTGGCAAGATTAATGTTGCCGGAGGCTGCAATGGCCGAGAACCGGGAGGGATACAACCAGTAGTTGAGATAGACGTCGCCATTGCTGGCGTTGGTCGAGATCACTTCCCTGGCCTGGTTGCTGCCGCTCACATGTTGCGTGCCTACCAGGCCCGGCGACAGATTCCCACCAGCGGAGAACAGATCCAGCGCGGTGCGCGGCGTCCACAGCGAGAACCAGCTTGTACCAGACGCGCGGCTGCCGTCATCCAGAACGATATGGTTGAAATTGGCCACGGGAACCCGGCCTGGATCGGCGGCACTACCCAGCACCACATCGCCGCGTGCCTGCAACTGCGCGGTTGAATCGCCAAGCACCAGTACCGGTCCGGCCATCGCAACCGGGCTGTCCGCCACCAGCGGATCCTTCAGGCCCAGCTGCCCATAGCTGGCCTGGATCGCACTGAGGCCGCCGATGCGCGCAGCGTCGATGCGGGTATTGCCACGAACGTTGGTCACCACGCCATTGACGTCCAGGTCCTGCTGAACCGATGTGCCACCGCGATCGCTGGCACGCAGGCCCGGGTTCAGAGCACCACCGCTGCGAAGGCCCAGGTCACCGCCGCCGGTGACATGCAACTGGCCATCGACCACGCGCCCAGTCGACCCGACCGCAACCGTAAGCGCACTCGAATGAGGCGAGGTCTCGTAGCCCAGCGCGTTGCCCATGCTGTCCAGCATGCCCATATGACGGCCTGCGTCCAGGCTCAGATTGCCGCCACCCAGCGTTCCGAACCCGGTGAAGCCAACCAGGCGGGGGGTTGCATCCAGTTCGGGCCGTACCGTGCTGTAGGTTCCGAAGTTGATCCACCAGCTGGTCGGCGTCTGCACTACACCGCTGGTGGTGCCCGATCCCTGCCGCCACAACCAGTTGCCCACCGCCGCGCTTGAGTGGCCAGCCTGGTCGCGCTGGACCGTGCCCGCTTCCGCGCGGAAGCTCCATGTATCGCCGATGATGTCGCGCCCCGCCTCAATGCGCAGATTGCCACCCTGGTCCGGATACCACGCCTGGTAGCCGGCGAGGGCCGCGTCATAGGCCCCGGAGACCTGGGTCGAACCGAGCACCGCGTTGTTTTCCGGCTTCGGCGCACGCGGCGCGTTGAAGCGCGAATCGTTGCCATCCCCCAAGTGGGTTGGCGTACCCGCAGTGTAGACACCGAAGCCGGACTTCATGCGCACGTCCTGCGCCGCCAGCAGCGCCAGATCTCCCTTGCCGGTACGCAACACGCTCCAGGCCGGCGAGCCCAGGCGCTTGCCGTAGGTGGTGACTTCGGTAAGCGTACCGCCGCCGTAGCAGTAGCCGGTGACTGCACAGATATCTTCCTCCGACATGCCCATCTCGGCGCCAAGTTCCGATGCAGGCCTGCCGACCCAGGACTCGTCCCCCCACCACATCAGCGAACCTTCCTTGTCCACCAGACGCGGCGCCGCTCCGCAGAACGGCCCCAGTTCGCAGATATCGCCTTCGGCGACACCCAGCATTTCAGCCGCCTCCCGGGGCGACTTGCCGACCAGACTGTCGTCCCCCCACCAGAACAGCGAACCTTCCAGGTTGACAACACGATCGCCTTTCCATTCCGTCGTGGTGGTCACCGTACCGATGGTGCTGTAGTGGCTGTCGGCGAGCACGATGCTGCCGTCACTGCCCAAGCGGCGCGTGCGCGGATCGGCAGACGCCGTATCTGCACCGGCCACCGCAGTTAGGTCCCATGACGTGGTCCCTTCGGGCAACATTGGGGCCAACGCCCAATTGCGCCCCTGTCGGCCGCTGGCGTCGGCCACCCGCAGCTTCACCGGAGCGTCGCCGGCCAGTTCCACCTTGGTCATCGAGGGGATGATGGCACCGGCGTGCAGATCCAACGCGCCGGAGAGCCGCATCACCATCGGCAACGCCACGCCGGCAGGCCATACCTGGGCCGCCACCGGTGCCGGATTGCGCAGCCGGAAGCCGGCGCCCAGCCGTGCGCCTGCCTGCAGGGTGAGCGCCTGGGCCAGCACGGTGCCTGCTGCCAGCACCTGGCCGCCATCGGTGGTCACCGCCGCCCCGAGCACACTGCCGGCGGGCAGCGTGAGCTCTGCCGACAGCGTCATGGCCACCGGCAGCACCGTACCGGAAGGCAAGGTCAGCGCCTGGAACGGCAGAGCGTAATTCAGTGTCACGCCGGCGCGGAACTCAGTGCCGATCTGGAGCTTGACGCCCTCGCCAGGCACGATCAGATCGCCACCAAATGCGGTGTTCGGCGAGCCCGCGCTCCGCCCTTCCAGCAGCACCCAGCCATCTTCATCCGGGTTGGCAGGCGGCGGCGCGAATCCATCGTTGATGCTGCCGTAGACGTTGATATCGCCCTCGGCACGCAGCACCAGCGCTGCCGATTCACCGAAGCCACGGCGCGCTGGATCGGTCCGGTTCGACTGCGGTCCGTAGCGGTAGCCGGACAGATCGATATCGCCGGCCACGACCAGATCGCCACGCGGGTTGTCACTGCTGGTCCGCGCCACGATCTGCACGCCGGGGCGCAGGCGGAAGCTGCCCAATGCGGCAGTGCGTTGCTGCAAGCCCGCATTGGTCAGCGCGGCGTTCATCCACTGGCTGTTGTCCGGGTCCACCACCGTGTCCAGCCAATGTTGGTTGATCACCTGCGGACGATGGCCATGCACGTCCGGAGCGCTGGCCAGCGGCGCCGAATCATAGCTGCGGAAGGCGTTGACCTGGAGATCGCCGGCACCGGCGATGCGGAGTCCGCTGGCCACGTCAATCGCAGCGTCGTTGCTGCCCACGCGTGGCACGTTGAGCTTGACGCTGCCGCGTGCGCGGCCATCGTTCTGGCCAGGGCTGCTACCCGTGGCCACCGAGGTGCCGGCGCGCAGGTCCATCGATGAGGTCGCGCCCAGCTGCAGGCTGCCACTGGCCGAGGTCAGTTCGATCATCGCCCGGTTCGGGCTGTCGATGATCTTGCTGTAACTGTCGACGCGCAAGGCGCTGCCATGCGCGTCCAATGTGCCATCGATACGCAACAGATCGCGGGCGGACAGGCGGATGCTGCCGACCTGTTCGCCACTGGCATCAATGCGGCCATTGACGAGCAGGCTGCCGCCATCGACGCTGATATCAACGTTGCGTGCCTTGACTTCATCGCCGATCACCAGGTCGCCTTCGCTCAACTGGAAGGTCCGGCCACCGGTAATGCCACCGGCGGTAAGCCGTGTATTGAGCCCGGAGAAGTCCTGCAGCTGACCTGCGCGCACCACCACTTCGCCACCGTCATAGGGCACCACGGTGCCACCGGCGTCGTAGCGGCCGCTGGCACCGCCAAGCAACGTACCTGCCAGATCCACACTCCCGCCCTGCGGGCCCTGCGCAGAGACCGTCAAGCGGCCGCCGCGGTTGTTGCGGGCGGAAAGATCGATGCGCGACGCCGCATCGGCAACGATGTCACCTTCGCGGCTCGACAGCGCCACGTCACCGCCCCAGCTGTACTTGTCTACGTCGAACAGGCTGACCTTGCGGCCGGCCATATCCAGCACCGCATTGCTGCCAAGCGCGACGTCCTGACGGGCGTTGGCTTCGAAGCGGCCGGACGCCAGCGCCACCCGGCTGTCGATCACAACGCGCTCGGCCGTGATGGACAACTCCGCACCCAACGCATCGCTGCCCGCAGTCGCCGCGGCGCCACGCAGCTGCACCGTTCCGCCATTGCGGATGGCCAGCTGCGCACCCGCGTTACCCGTAAGCAGCGGGGTGACGATATCCAGCGCGCCGCCGCTGAACTGCCAGCCGCTGCCTGCCACGTAGTCGCCCTGGCGCTGGAAGACATCCAGGCTGCCCTTGCCGGAGAACAACATGCGATCCGACGCTGCCAGGGTAACGCCGGCGAAGCCAAGCAACTGGCGATCCGCGGCCACCGACGAACTGGGCCGGGTGAAGGGCGCACGCCCCAATTCCAGCACCCGCGTATTGATTTCCAGCTGCCCTTGGCCAAGCCGACCCACCATCGCCTCGCCGGCCGGCTGGGTCTGCTCACCGCCGGGCAACGTGGTGCCGGCCAGCGTACCGTCCCAGATCAGCGTATCGGCGAAGATGCGGGCGCGGTCGGTCGCAGTGCCGTAACCATGAATGGCAGGGGCACCCAGCACCAGACTGCGTAGACTGCTGCGGCCGGTCGCACTGTCACGCGTATCCAGGTCCACGCTGCCGAACACATTGATGGCATCGCGCGCGGTCAGGCTCAGCGCCTCCAGCGCCGGCGCGCCGGTGGCGGTGTTTCCACGCAGCAATCGCTGCAGGACCTCCTGGTTCATGGTCATGCCCGCCGGCAGGCCGCCGGCTGCCGCTGCCGCCGCAATGGCTTCGGCGCTGCCGAGATTGAGCGCCGACATGCCCAGGCCGAGCTGGCGCGTGCCGTAGCTCACCGCGTCGCCAATGCTCAGAGCGCCGTCGGTGACCACGTTGATGCTGCCTGCCGACAGCAACCGGGTCTGGCCATTGCAGTCCACCACGCATCCGCCGATGTCGATCGCCACCGGACCGCCGGCACTGCCGCCCTGCGCACTGAGCGCCGTCAAGCGCTGGTTGGACACGGCAAGCAGGCCGCCCGACACCAGGTAGGGCGCCGTGGGCTGCGCCACGTGCGAGGGATCGGCCTCGGCCAAGGTATCGATCGAAGCGCCCTGCTCGACCAGGATCCCCTTGCCCCCGAACGCAGCCGACAGCAGCACTTCCTGCGCCGTCAGGTTGACGCCGTTGCGCACCACGATGTGCTGCGCGCTGCCCTCCAACGAATAGGTCGTCGCGTCAGGTCGCAGCACGCCGCCGATCAGCATCGTTTCCGGGCGGAACGCATTGAGCGCCGAATCGAAGAGGGTGGCGCCGCTGCCGCTGCCGGCACTACCGCCCTGGGTGGCAATCTCCAGCGTTGCCTCATTGGAGGCGAGCAGATTGACTGAAAGCGTGCCCCCGCGTCCGTCATTGCTGCCGGCGTTGAAGCGTGACACGCCCTGGAAGATCGCGGCTGGCGCGCTCGAACGTCCGGCGCCATCGCCCAACACCAGGTTGAGGTTGCCGGCGTCGGTTGGCCGCCAGCGCAGCGCTTCACCACGCCGCTCAGCCACGCCCTGTACGAAAGCGCTGTAGGAGGTCTCGTTGTAGCTGGCATGGCGGCGCACCACATCCGCCGGCGTCAGCACCAGATCGGTGAGCAGCGATGAGACTCCACCGCCCAGGCTCTGCGCCTGGTGTCCACTGACGCGCCAGGAACCCGTGCCGGTCGCCACTGCCTGGCGGCTGCCGACGGCGCTTTCGGCGCCGACTTCGACGCGGAATGCGCCCTTCTGCAGTGCGTAGCTGGCCGGCAGCAGCGTGTAGGTTCCGGCCGGGAGGCCGGGAACCCCGGCAGGAATGACAATCTGCTGGCCGATGCGCGGATCGGCGCTGCCGTCAGCGACCGCCTGCGGCGCCTGCGTGCCCGAGCGTCCCGGCATGATCGCGTAGACCGCATTGTCACCGCCGCTGAAGCGGTAGCGCGGGTTCGCATCCGCCAGCGCGTGCCTCAGGATGTCCACCGAGCCGCCGCGCCCCGCCACGAATGCGGCACCGGACAGCTCGCCTCCGCCGGAGACGTCCAGCACGCTGCCCGCCACGCCATTGAAAGCGTTGGCGACGATGTCGATACCGATCGGGATGTTGGTCGAGCCGGGGCCCAGCACATCGAAGTCGGCACCGTTACGGCGCCAGCCCACACCATCCACGGTACCGCCAAACGGCAGCTGCAGGCCGGCACCGCTCACCGACGTCACGCTGCCCGCAAGCAGGTCGACGCGGCTGGCCGCATCGGCGTTGAATTCCCTGCCACCCAGCTGTACATGGCCCCACGGCGCCTGCACATTGCCGCCCTGCACCACCGTCGCCGCCACCAGCTCCAGGCTTCCGAACGCAGAGTCCGGTGCCGGTTGCGCGCCGCCTGCAATGCCATGGATGCGCAGTACGGCGTCGGGGTTATGCCAGGACAGGCCTGAAGGACCGATGTCGGGGACGCCCGCCACGATGCGTCCCTTGGCCCGGGCCGCCGGATACATACGTGCGGCGCTGATATCGATCGAACCCGGGCTTGCCAGCGTGGAGACGAGTGAACTGCTGGCGACCGGGGCCAGCATGCGGATGTCACCGCGGCTGCGCAGCGCGACCTGGTCAAATCCCGCCAGCCAGGTGACGTCTCGCAGGTCGATCAGATCGGCGCTCACGTCCAGGCGATGCTGCCGGCCGCTGTCGAACGCTGCCTCCAGTGGGCGCAACGTGCCTTCCCCGGCCGGCTGCCACCAGCGCCCCTGCGCAAGGCGCACATACGGCGCGTCCAGTTGCAGGCGGCCGCCCTCGCTGTTGCCCGGGACGAGGCCGAGGTAACGCTCATTCAAGCCCTGGATGCGCAGGCTCTGGTCCATGCGCAGATTGATATCTCCCTGGGCGCGGATGTCGCCGAACAGGGCAAGATGATCGAAACCACCGGCCTCGATCTGCCCCACCGACAGTGCCGCATGGCCGTACTCAAGGCGTGCAGGCAGGTCCGCCGTCTGCGCGGCGTGCTGGGTCAACGAGATCACCCGCGGTGCCAGCACCTCCTTGCCGTCTGCCGTTCTGCCGTAGGTGCCACCACCGAAGGCAACCCCCAAGGTGCCGCCGCGCGCGCCGTCGCCGCCCGCTGCTGCGTCCAGTTCGCCGTGCAGGTACAGCGCATTGCCCGCGCGCAGTACGATGCTGCCGCCGTCGCTGTCCACCCGGGTGCGTCCGCTGCCATCAATGTCCAGCAGCGCCGAAGCACCGGACGCGTCCAGCCGCGCACCGCGCTCCACCACCACGAAGGTATCGGGCGGCAGGTGGCGTACGTTGTCCTGGTCTTCCCAGTCCAGCGCCCCCCCGATCTCGATCGTTCCACCCTTGCGCACCTGTCCGCGCAATGTCCGGCGCGCGTCGGGCAGGGAAATGCTATCGCCACTCACGTCAAGCAGTGCGCCATCAGCGATTGTCCACTGGCGCTCGCGGCGTGCATCGCCGCGCACACCGGTCGGGTCGAATGCCTCGTCCAGGCGGATGCGGCCGCCGGCCGCCTTCAGACTGCCAGCCACGTCCAGGTTGCCGGCGCTGAACAGTTCGATCGACTGGCCGGCGTCGACCTCGATCCTTGCACCCTTGCCAACGCGCAGATCGGCCGTGGACAGCAGATGCCCTGCGCGCAGTGCCAGGCTCGCGCCGCCGCGCTGCGATACACGCCCGCTGGCCGGATCCTCCTCATACAGCGACGGCGTCCAGGCCTGAACGCCCTGCTCGCGGGCCAGTGCCTGCTGTGCGCCCTCGGCTAGGCGCAGCGCCGGTCGTTCCACCTGCAGCTGGGTACCTTCTTCAACCATCAAACCGTTGTGACCAGCGATGTCATAGCCGGCGAAGCCACTCCTGAACAGTGCTGACTGCAATCGCAACGACGCCGCCGATGCATCCGTGCCAGGCGCGCCGATGGACACCGCACCGCCAGTTGCCAACGTGAAGTTGCCGCTGCCATTGCCGAGCGCGCTGAAGCGTGCGCCATCGCCGATACGGATCCGCCCGCTGCCGTCGGTGGCAACCTCGGTGCTGGCCGCGAGCAGGCTGACACTGCCGCCCTTGCCTACGCGCCCTTTGCCACTGGCATCGATCGCCCCGCCGGCATCGACAAGAATCGCTGCCCCTTCACCCACACGGATGTCGTGGCTGCTGTTGAAGCGCATCTGTCCACCGTCGATCCACGCCTGCGCGGTGTCGCCATCCGGCGCAGCAAGCGCGTTGCTCCAACTGCCGCCAAGATCGATCCGTGCGCCCGCCGCAACATCCACCGCGCCGCGTCCTGACCTCAGCAGGGCCGTGGGCCCGCCGAGCGCCGGAAGCAGGTTGCCGGCCTCCACCTGCCCGCCGGCAATCTGCACCGTTCCACCGAAGCTGACGCGGCTTGCAGTGAGCCCAAGCCGGCCGCCCTCCTGCAACCTGAGCGTGCCATCCAGGTCGATACGGCCCGCCGAAGCGAGGTCCACCCGCCCCCAACGCTGGGCGCTCAGGACCTCACTGTCCAACCACACGGTATTGCGCTGTGTTTCCCCGATCGGAGCCTGCAACGTCCATGACCGGGAGTCGGCCTGCAGCGCTCCGATGCGGATCTGCGAATCGAACACTGCACTTCGGCCGTTGTTGTCGAAACGCCCCAGCCAGAGCTGTGCGTTGCGGGCCGCCGCCGTCTGTGCCTGCGCGTACCCGTCCTGCCCCTGGTCGGGGCGGCGCGTCTGCTGCAGGCCCTGAAAGGCCACGGTATCCACCTGGCCCTGCAGGACAGCCGTGGGCGCCGAGATCAGCAGACGGCCAGCATCGCGTCCCACGGTATAGCCATTGTCGAACCGCTGGATGGGTGCCACCAGCGGATTGCGGAACGATTCGGTCACCCCCCACCGTTCCTGCTTCACTTCATAGCCCTGGTACAGACCGTCGTACAGCATCTCGGCCGGTGCATCATCAAGCCGGTACAACTGCCCGTCGCGGCCACGCAGCCAGCTCTGCTGCACCACGCCGGACTGCACATCCAGGCTGCCACCGGCCAGATTGATGCGCGAACCGGCGTGGCTGACGACTTCCTTGCCTGCCAGCTGGACGGTGCCGCCCTGCGCTGCCCATTCGCTGATCGAATGCCCCTGATTGTCCAGGTAGCCCCCCACTTCCAGCAGGCCGCCGCCGGCATACCAGCGCGTACCTTCATAGCCGCCGGTACCGGCGGCGACTTCGGTCAACTGGCGGCGGTCGATCCACACCTCGCTGCTGATCAGCTTGCCGCTGTCACGGTTGTCCGGCGAGTCGCGCAACTCATTGCCCTGCACCTTCACCTTGACGTTGTTGCTTTCCATCGCCACCTGCACGCCCACCGCACCGGAGACGTCCACGCGTGCGCCATCATCCAGATAGCTGCGCCGGCCGGCGTCGGCGATCACCTGGCCGCCGGTGGCCACCGCCAGCGAGCCGGCCTGGAAGTTCACATCGCCGCCGGAGACGACTTCGATGCGCGATTGCTCGCGGCGGTCCTCCAGGCGCGAAAGATTGTCGAAGGTGCCACTGTTGCTGGAACCGCGCAGCTTGTCCTGCTCGGTGGATTCCCTGATGAGGACGTCGCGCTGGCTGTCCAGCGCCGCGCTCTTGCCATCGTCTTCCAGCAGTACTGCAGTGGTCGAGCCGGAGGCCAGGGTCACACTGCCCGCCGCATCGGACGCCGAGTTCAACAGGTGCACCGTACCGCGCTGATTCAGCGTGGTGGACGCAACTGCAACGCCAGCCTGTTCTACCCGGCGTCCAGCCAGGGTGAGGTCACCTTCGCGCGCCTGGATCAGGCCACTGTTGCGAACGCCGCCCGCCGTGCTGTCAGCGACGAAGCGCGGTGCGATCTCGTTGCCACGGGTGGTCGATGCAGTGTTCTGCGCCGTGCCCACGCCACGGCGGATCACGAAACTGTCGCCGGCGGCAAGCTGGCTCTGGCCTTTGCGCGTCTCGATGTGTCCGGCGTTCTCCACACTGTGGCCGGCCAGCAGTACATAGCCACCGCCGCGGGTGGCCGTGGTCGGTTCGTGCGTGGTGATGCGTGCGCCGCGCTCGACCATGACCTTGCCCACGGCGTCGGTCAGAGCCGAGGTGTTCGCGTCGGCACTGTACAGGCCATGCTCACGGAACTGCGCATCGCTGATGCGCGCGGCCGCTGCCACCAGATTGCGGACATTGACCTGGCTGTTGTTGCCGAACACCACACCGTTGCGGTTGGCCACGAACACCGTGCCATTGGCCTTCAGCTGGCCAAGAATCTGGCTGGGCCGTGCGGCGGGATCATTGACCCGGTTCAACACGGCCCAATCGGCGTTCTGCAGGAAATTCAGCGTGGTGTTGCCACCTATGTTGAAGGTTTCCCAGTTCAGGATCGCCTGGTCGGCGGTCTGCTCAACGTTGACCAGCACCCGCCCGTCGGCCGCCTGCGACTGGATCGCCTCGCGGGCGTTGATCCAGCCGCGGGTCAGCGGATTCTCGTCAACCTTCAGGCCATCCTTGCCCAGGCCATCGGCCACTACGAAACCCGCCTCGCGGCGCGCCTGCCGTGCCTGCTCCTGCAGGCGCTGCTGCAGGGCGATGGCCTGCGCGGCCGTACCAAGGTTGTCGATCGACTGCTGCAGCTTCTGCCGTGCCGCATCCTGCTGCTGCGCGGGCAGCTGGAACTGGATCGGCACGCCATTGGGCATGCGCCCGCTCTGTGCCGCCGCGCCCTGCGCCGCACCGCGCTCGGCGAACCAGCCGGGGCTGAATGCCTGTTGGGCCTGAGTGGCCGGAGCCACCACGCTGCCCAGGGCCACTGCGACGGCCCAGGCCATCGGGTGGCTGCGCCACAGGGCAGCGGGGAAACGGGCGGTGGGCGAATGCGGGTGCGACATCGGGGACCTCGTCAACCTGATGGGCCGCGTCGTCGGCGGCGTGTGTACGGATGGACCTGCTCGAGGCACGCCCTGCACCTCATAGACGGTGGTGGTGGCGTGAAGGCGACAGGCGCATCACTGTCATGCAGCGGACATACGCACAAGGCGCCGGCATTGCTGCCGGCGCCTTGTGCGCTTCCTGCAACTACCAAAGCAATCGCAGTTACAGCGGTCGGCCGATACCCGAGCAGGTGCTCGGATTGTTCACCGCACCAGCGTTGCTGGCGGTGGCAAAGCGGGTACGGACCGCATCACGCCATGCCTTGGTCAGCGGGATGAACTTGTGCGCGCGGACCGCGTCGTCGTTCGGGCCCTTCTCGACGCCGTTGGCGTCCACGACGCTGCCGTAGTGACGGGCCAGGAAGGCACGCACGTTGGCGCCCACAGTGCCGTTCTTGTAGCACTGGCCGAACACAAAGTTGGTGTAGCCGGCGATCGGATAGCCCGCGTTCGGGTTGCCGAACACCGGCACCCAGTTGGCGGGATTCTCTGCAGCGGTGCCGGTCGGCGGCGCAGCGGTTTCCAGCGTGGCCTGCACGCTCACTTCATCCGGCGAGAAGCCCTTGACCTTGGCGACCTTGGTGGCATCGGTCAGGCTCGGGATGACGTCCGGGCCGACGTAGCCGACACGGCCGTCAACGGCATAGACAGCGTTGTACAGCGCGGTGCCACCGGTGGCCGGGGCAGCGACGAAGTTCGACGGCAAGCTGGTGAACAGGTTGGCGAAGGTCGACTGCACCGAGAACGCCGGCACGCCGTTGGCCAGCTTCAGGTTGGTGCCCGACACGTCAGCCGGCTGGCAGGCGCTGGTCAGGAAGCGGGTCAGCAGTTCGCTGGTGCCGCTGCTCTCGCCACGGTAGACAACCTGGATGGCACCGGTACGGCCCAGGCCCGCCAGCTGGCTCCAGTTGTTGATCTTGCCGGAGAAGATGCCGCAGATCTGGGTCACCGACAGGTCAACGGCCGAACCGGCCTTGTTGAACGGAATCGTGACCGAGGTGGCCACCGACGGGATCTGCACCAGGGCGCCGTAGCGGTTTGCATCGCCGGACACGTTGTAGGTGCTGTTGTAGGTGTTCAGCTCGGTGCTGCTCAGCACCGAATCGCTACCGGCGAAGTGCACGGTGCCGGTGGTGGAGAACAGCGCCGAGTTGTTTTCCAGGAAGGCCTTCTTGCCGGTACCCGAGCCGGTCACGGCGTAGCTGAAGTTGGCCGGCAGGATGCTGTCAGCCGAACCCTTGTAGAGGTCGGCCGGCAGCGAGGCACCGCCACCGGTGACGGCAGTCTGCGCCGAAGCGGCACCGGCGGTGGCCAGCAGCGCGGTGGCAACCAGCGCGGCCAGGGTCTTGTACTTGTTCATGATCTTCTCCTGAAGGGTTTACTGCGAAGGGAAACACCAAGGGAGGAACGGTCATTACACGCCTGCTGCCGCCGAGGGCCTCCCAGCCCACTCTGCGGCGACGTGTCCATGCTGGTCCGCGCCGATGACAGGCCGCTTAAGAAACCTGTGGAAGATCGAAAAAAGGTGTGGAGGATTGTGTGGAGAATCGGCCCATGCCCCATTACAACGACGCCGCTCGATCGACTGGTGAAATCGACTGGGTGGAATCGACCTGATGGAATCGACTGGATGGAACCGACTGGGTAGAGTCGACTGTTAGTCGACTGCTTATCACACTCAGTAGCCGCACGCGCTCCGCGCGCTAGTCGACTGACAGTCGACTCCGCCCGTGATGTGCGTTGCGCATCACTGCACCAGCTGGTTCATTTCCATGATCGGCATCAGCACGGCCAGCACGATCGTCAGTACCACGCCGCCCATCACCAGGATCATGGTCGGTTCCAGCAGCGCGGTGAGTGCCATCGCGCGACGCTCGATCTCGCGCGAGATGGTCTGTGCGGCGCGATCCAGCAGCGGTGCCAGCGAACCGGTCTTCTCGCCACTGGCCACCAGATGCACCAGGATCGGCGGATACACCTTCTGCAGCTTCAGCGCAGAGCCAAGCGCGGCACCTTCGCGCACGCGCTCAGATACGTCATCGGCACAGCGCGCCAGCAACGCATTGCCCAGGGTCTGCCGGGCAGCTTCAAGCGCACGCAGCAGCGGCACGCCAGCATCCAGCAGGATCGCCAGTGTCGAGGCGAAGCGCGCACTGTTCACACCCAGCACGAAGCGCCCGACCATCGGCACCCGCAGCAGCATCGCGTCCCAGCGCAGGCGCAGTTCCGGCCGGCGCAACGCCAACCGCCAGGCCACCACCAGCGCAGCGATGCCGAGCCCCACCCACATACCCCAGCTGCGCACGAACGCGCTGGCGGCCAGCATCACCTGGGTCAACATCGGTAGCGTCTGCCGCGCCTGCACGAACGCGGTCACCACCTGCGGCACCACGTAGCTGAGCAGAAAGATCACGATCGCCACCGACACCAGGCTGATTGCCGCCGGGTAGATGAAGGCGGTCAGCACCTTGGCCTGCAGCGCATTGCGCTCTTCGATGTAGTCGGCCAAGCGCTCCATAACCCGTGCGAGGTCGCCGGAGTCTTCACCTGCACCCACCAGCGCCCGATAGATCGGTGGAAAATCGCGCGGGCGCGCTGCCAGTGCCATGGTCAGGCGCTGGCCGGCGCGCACGTCGGCGCGTACCGCGGTGAGTGCCTGGGCCACGTGCGGACGTTCTGCCTGTTCAATCACCGCACTCAATGCACTTTCCAACGGCAGGCTGGCGGCCAGCAGACTGGCCAGCTGCCGAGTAGCCCAGGCCAGCTCGCTGGCAGACAGCCGGCGGGCGCGCCAGCCATTGCCCGCAGTGCGCGCCGCACTCACCTGCACCGGTGTCAGCCCACGACCGCGCAGTAACTGGCGCGCACCGCGCGGGCTGTCGGCATCCAATTGGCCCTTCTCGATGCGGCCCTGCGCATTGGCCGCCTGGTAGTCGAACAGTGCCATGCAGGCCTCAATCGTCGCCGGTGACGCGCAGGATCTCTTCCAGCGTGGTCACCCCGCTGTCGACCCAGCGCTGGCCATCCTGCCGCAACGTCCGCATGCCCGCGCGCCGTGCTGCCTCGCGCAGCGCGGGCTCACCCCGCCCTTCATGGATCAACGCGCGCACGCGGTCGTCGACCACGAACAGCTCATGGATGCCGGTGCGTCCGCGATAGCCGCTGTGGGCGCAGGCCGCGCAGCCCCCCGCACGCCATACGGTGCGGCCCTCGCCATCCACCTCGGCGCGCCGGCAGTGCGTGCATAGCCGCCGCACCAGACGCTGCGCCAGCACGCCGCGCAACGAGGACGCCAGCAGAAAAGGCTCCACACCCATATCGGCCAAGCGGGTCACCGCCGAGATCGCATCGTTGGTGTGCAGCGAGGCCAGCACGCCATGCCCGGTCAGCGACGACTGCACGGCGATCTGCGCGGTTTCCAGGTCGCGGATCTCACCGATCATGATGGTGTCCGGGTCCTGGCGCAGGATCGCGCGAAGCGCGGTGCCAAAGCTCATGCCGATGCGCGCGTTGACCTGGATCTGGCCGATGCCGGCGAAGTCGTACTCCACCGGATCTTCCACGGTGAGGATGTTGCTGGTGGTGCTGTCGAGCTGGCCAAGCGCGGCGTACAGCGAGGTGGTCTTGCCGCTGCCGGTCGGGCCGGTGACCAGCACGATGCCATGCGGCTGCCGGATCAATCCGGTGAAGGTGGCCAGGGTGTCATCGGCCATGCCGAGGCGCTGCAGCTGCAGCCGGCCAGCGTCCTTTTCCAACAATCGCAGCACGGCGCGTTCGCCATGCCCGGTCGGCACCGTGGAGACACGGATATCCAGCGGCCGCCCGCCCACGCGGATCGCGATGCGCCCGTCCTGTGGCAGGCGCTTCTCGGCAATGTCCAGGTGGGCCATGATCTTGATGCGCGACACCAGCGCTGCATGCAAGGCGCGCCGTGGCTGCACCATGTCGCGCAGCGTGCCGTCCACGCGGTAACGCACTACCGAATGGGTCTCGAACGGCTCGATATGCAGATCGCTGGCGCCATCGCGTGCAGCCTGTGCCAGCAGTGCATTGATCATGCGGATCACCGGTGCATCGTCCTGCGCATCCAGCAGATCGGTGACCTCCGGCATGTCCTGCATCAACCGGTCCAGATCGACTTCGCTTTCAGCGGCACCGACCACGGCAGCGGCATCGCCGCCGTCACGGTACTGCTCTCCCAGCCGCTGCTGCCAGGTCGCCGGATCCAGTGCCTGGAACGGCAGCGGACCATGCCGGCGGCGCAGTTCGGCCACGGCCCACGCCGCGGTGTCGGCGGTGCCCAGCAACACGGGCTCGCCGCCCGCCTCGGACAGCATCACGCCATGGCTGCGCACCCAGGCGTACGGCAGCGGCGCGGCGGCACTCACGGCCCGATCACCAGTTCCGGCGTGTAGCCGAGTCCGCGCAGCTGCTGCAGCGCCGGGTCCAGCGTCGCCGGATCGCGCGGCAATCGCACGCGCAGGCGCTGCCCGTTCTCGCCCGGCGTCGCTTCGGCATAGGCCTGCAGGCCCAGTGCCCGCACCTGTGCCACGCCCTGGCTTGCACGCGCCGGGTCCAGCCCCTGTGCGAACTGCACCAGCTGGGCATCGCCCTCTCCGGCCGCATACAACGCCGCCAGACTGGTGTTCTGCAGTGGCTGGCCCTGGCCATCGCGCGCATTGCCCTGGCCGAGTACAGACAGGTCCTGCGGCGGCAGCTGCGGTGCGGACAGCGCCGGCAATGCCCAGCTCTGGACCGGCTGCGCGCTGGCCTGCGCGTTGCGCATGTAGTCGTAGCGGTCGCGGGTCAGGCGCTGGCCGGCGGCCGGGTCACGCACCACGTGCGGGCGCAGGAAGACCATCAGGTTGGTCTTGGCGCGCTTGCGTGTGTCGCTGCGGAACAAGGCACCCAGCACCGGGATCCTGCCCAGCCCCGGCACCGCATCACGGCCATGGCTGACGCTGTCTTCCAGCAGGCCACCGAGCACCATGATCTGGCCATCGTCCAGCAGCACGCTGGTATCCAGCGCACGCTTGTTGGTGATGATGCCGGCCGTGCTGCTGGCACTCTGCGCGTCGATGCTGCTGACTTCCTGGTAGATGTCCAGCTTCACCGTACCGCCCTCGGAAATCTGCGGGCGCACCCGCAGCTTCAGGCCGACGTCCTCGCGCACGATGGTCTGGAACGGGTTGTTGCTGCCGCCGCCACCGTCGGTCACGTAGCGGCCGCTGACGAACGGCACGGTCTGGCCGACCATGATGCTGGCCGCCTCGTTGTCCAGCGTCATCAGGTTCGGCGTCGACAGGATGTTGGCGCCGCCCTTGCTCTGCAGCGCGTTGGCGAGCGCTTTCATGTTGAGGATCTGGCCAACACCGGGCAGGTTGATGGTGCCGTCGATCACGCCGATCTTCAGGCCGTCCCTGGGCAGCACGTCCAGCGTGGTGCGCGCACCGGTATTGAGCCCGCTACCGCCGGTGGCACCACCGAAGTGGGTGCCACCAAAGGTGCGTCCATTGCCCAGCATCCACTGCACGCCCAGCTCGGCCGCATCGGTCTGGTTGACCTCCACGATCAGGCTCTCGACCAGCACCTGTGCACGGCGCTGGTCGAGCTGGTCGATCACCCGCCGCAGGTTGCGGTACACCGGCTCCGGTGCCGAGATCAGCAGCGTGTTGGTGGCCACGTCCGCCTGCACCGAGATGCCGTTCTGGCTGAAGCCGGTGCTTCCCGCATCGATCGGGTCACGGCGGCTCGGGTCGAGCCGCTGCGATTCCAGTGCATTGCCTCCGGTCTTGGCCTGCTGCGGTTGCGAAAGCTGCGCGGGCGTGGAACGGTTGGCGTCACCCGGCAGTGGTGTGATGCCTTCATTGCTGCCCATCGCGGGAGCATCGCTTTGCCCGGCCACCACGCCCCGCAGCACACCGGCCAGCTGGTTGGCCTGGGCATTGCGCAGGTAGACCACATGCAGGTTGCCGGACTCGTCCTGGGCGCGGTCCAGCTTCTCCACCAGCTGCCGCGCCAGACGGGTGCGGCCGGGACTGCTGGAACGCAGCAGCACGCTGTTGCTGCGCGGGTCGGCCATGACCACCACCTTCTGGGTGGGCTCGGCGCCCTGCGCGTCCAGCAGCGGCGCGACCATTGCCGCTACGTCAACGGCAATGCCCTGCTGCAGCTTAACCACATCGGTGTCCATGCCGGCCGGTGTATCGACGCTGGCGATCACCCGCGCGATGCGCTCCAGGTTGTCGGCATAGTCGGTGATCACCAGGGTGTTGTTGCCCGGGTTGGCGGTGATCGGATTGTCCGGGCTGATCATCGGCCGCAGCACCGCCACCAGCGCGGCCGCGTTCTCGTAGCGCAGCGCGAAGGTGCGCGTGGTCACCTCACCGCCAGCACCACCAGCGCCGACGCGCCCTCCCAACAGCTTGGCATCGGCCTGCGGCACCACCCGGCTCACGCCGCCGTTCTCGACCACCGCGAAGCCACGCATGCGCAGTGCGCCGAGCAGCAACTGGTAGGCCTGGGTCCGGCTGACCGGGCCGTCGGAAACCACCGTCATCTTGCCGGTCACCCGCGGATCGACCAGGAACTGGCGCCCGGTAAAGCGCGCCGCCATGCGCAGCACGCCTCCAATATCGGTATCCACCAGGTTCAACTGCACCGGCTCGTCGCGGGTGTCCTGCGCCAGCACCGATGCCGGCACGTGGGCCATGCCCACGATCAGGGCCAATGCAGCACTGCAGGCAAGGCTGCGCGTCGCCCTCATGGATGGGCACCCGCGTTGAGCGCCATCACGATGTTTCCGGAAATCCGTGCCGCCGGCATGTTCGCATCCCCTGTGCGTGTCAGTTGCAGCTGCTGCAGTTCGATGGCCGGATCGGCCAGCACGGGCAGCAGCCAGTTCCACAGCGCGTCAGCGGGCACCGCCTGCACCTGCAAGTGCCAACGCCCGCCGCGCGCTTCGATGTGCAGTCGGTCGGCGAGGCCGGCCGACGTGATTCCGTTACGCAGCCTGGCCGTCGTCGGGCGCTGCCCCTGTGTCTGCTGCTGGCGCTCGCGTGCCTGCAGCAGGGGTGCCAGTACGCGCGCCTGCGCCTGCAGCCGCGGCAGCTCGGCCTGCCAGTGCGTGCGCTGCTTCAGCAGTGGCTCCAACCACAACATCCACAGGCCCGCCGCCAGCAGCGCCACCACCATCACCCACAGCATCAGCCGGTCGCGCGGTGGCAGGCGTTGCCAGCGCTGCTGCAGGCCCGCCAGTTCCCCGCCCAGCCGCAAGGTACGGATCGTCACCGTCCCGCTCCGCTCACCCGCAGGCGTCCACCCGCTTCGCGCGCCAACAGCAAGCCCTGCGCCTGCAGCGCCTGCTGCCAGCGCTCAAGCCGCTGTGGATCATCGGCCAATGCTTGGGCGTCGGCATCCAGCTCCATGTCCAGTTGCCCGGGTTGGTAATGCAGGCTGCGCACTTGTCCCGCGAGCTCCGGAACCGCCTGCAGCGTGCCGGCCACCTGACGCTGCAGCGGCGGCAACGGCGGCGCCGGCGGTGGCACTGCAAGTGCTCGCCTTGCCTGCAACACCGGGTCCACCACATCGGTGATCTCCGGGAAGCGCGCGCTGAACTGCCGTGCCATGTCCTGCTGCAGCGCTTCACCCTCGATCCGCCAACGCGAGACCTGCAGCTGCAGGCCGAGTGCAGCCAGCAGTACTGCCGCCAGTGCCAGCCCTATCGCAAGCCGCGGCGTTTTCTGGCCCGTGCCGGGCAGCGGCAATGACCAGCCTGGCAGCGGGCCACAGACCTGCCGTTCATGCGTGACGGCGGTGGCCGGCAGGCTGTCCGGCCACGCCGGCGGCACGCTGTCGATCCATTGCACGGCCTGCACGCCGGCCTGTTGCAGGCGCACGGCCAGCGCCTGCATCACCGCACAGGCGTCACGTCCGCCGCACCATTGAACGAAGCCCCGATCGCGCCCGCTGCGTACCAGCAGGTGCTCGCCGCTGATCTGCAGCGTGGCATGGCCGTCCTGCCAGGGCAGCAGCAACGGCGTCGGATACAGTGCCTGCAGCCGCAGTGCACACGAAGCCAGCAACTGCTGCGCCTGCAGAAGCGCCTGCTGGCCCAACCAGGTCACAGGAACCGTGCCGTCCGCCGCCTGAGTGCCATGGGCCAGCGCCACCTCCTGCAGGTCATCCAGCAGCATCGCCTCCACCTCGCCCTGCAACGCCGACTGCAGGCGGCGCCCGGACAACGGCGGCAGCTGTAGTTCCAGCAGGATCAGGTCGTTCGGATCGAGGCAGGCATGCACCGCAGCCTGCGGATGCCGCAGGCCCAGCGCCGCCAGCGTGTCGCGGCCATGAACCAGCACCTCGCCCTTGTGCAGCTGCGCCCAGTCCAGCTCACTGTCGCCGCGCAGACGTTCAAGCGCCGGCAGGCGCACCCGAAGCTGCTCGTTCATGCGCCGATCCTCGTCCATACGCGCTGCACACGCACGCCATCATCGCGGTACTCGCGCCAGAGCAGCGCGCGAAAATCAACCGCGCTGCCGTCAGCCTGCACCTGGCCGACGGCCAGGAACCACTCGCTATGGATACCCAGGGGAAGCACGGCCATCTGTTCGTTGCTCAGTTGGAGTCGGTTGGCGATGTCGCCGCGATTGAGCAGCCAATGGCCAGCGTCGCGCTCACCCAGCAACGCCTGAAGCCGTGCCGGCTCGACCGCAGGCGTCACCGCCCGCAGAACGCTCAGGTCGCTGGTGTTGGCATTGACCAGGGTCTGCGCCGGCAACACCACGGTGCGCCGCGCCAGCGCCTGCAACGCCACCGGATCGGCACCGGGCAGCGCCTGTTCGATCAGTGACTCGCGTGGCAGCGGCGCCTGCGCCTGCATGTCGCCATCGCGCAGGCGCGCCTGGATGTGGTCGGCGGCGGATGCGCAGGCGCCCTGACCCAGCCCCTGCCCGGCACACAACGCGATGAACGCGCGCCGCGCCTCGGGGTCCGGCCTGCCATGCGCAAGAAGGTTGCGCAGGTTGAACATCGACTGCGCATCCACAAGCTGCAGCTGCACCGGCAACGGTGCCTGCAGTTCCAACGGGCGCGCCCAGCGCCCGCTGCGCACCGTGGTCAGCTGTTCCTTTACATCCTCACGCAGCTGCTGCGCCGCACGCTCCAGCGTTGCGTCCACCGCCATGCGTACCTGCGCGCGCAGCTGGTCGCCGCGCAGCGCACGCAGCTGTGCCGACTGCCGGGTCAGCAGTGCCGTGGCAATCACCGCCACCAGCGCCACCACCAGCAGGGCGACGATCACCGCCATGCCACGTTGACGGACACTCGAAACAGAACGCATCCGGGCTGACATCGGCCTGCCTCACAGCTGCCAGGAGCCGATGTCCGCGTTCCCGGCGTCGCCACCGGGCTTGCTGTCCGCACCCAGCGAGAACACATCGATGTCGCCGTGGGTGCCTGGTATCTGATACTGGTACGGTTGGCCCCACGGGTCATTGGGCAGGCGATCCAGATACGGCGTTACCGGCAATCCACCGCTGCCCTGCGGCGGCTTCACCAGCGCCTGCAGGCCCTGCTCGGCACTGGGATAGCGACCGTTGTCCAGCTTGAACAGTTTCAACGCCTGCATCAATGCAGCAATGTCCTGGCGCGCTGCCACCACGCGCGCCTGGTCGGGACGGTCCATCAACCGCGGCACGATCAATGCGGCGAGGATGCCGATGATCACCACTACCACCATGATTTCGATCAGGCTGAAACCCTGCTGCCGAGCTTTGCGACCACGAACCTGCCTTGCCATTGTTCCGCCCTCGTCATCCTGGAAGAGACCGCTGCACCATGGTCAGCGGTGCATGTGTCAGTACGATAAACATCCGCCGGCAATTCGCTGCGCGTGTGCCTGCGCTGGCGCCGTGCGTGCAGCCGGTGCACATGCCGCCTCGAACAGGTGCCGCGGCACCCTTGCCAGCGTTTCGTCGATGCAGCCGCGCAGCAACGGGTGCGCGCAGGCCTGCAGCAGGCGCACGCACTGCATCGGCGACCACGCTGTCCCATGATCGAGGCCGATGAACATCCGATAGGCCTGGTGATAGCGCAGGTCGTCGTACACCCGCTGGGCACTGCTCAGATCGCGCACGACCAGCAGCAGGGCCGCGCGCTGCAGCAGCCGCGCGTCGCCTGCATCAAGCGGCAGCGGGCTCATGGCCGTTTCGGGCCAGGGCCGCAGCTGCAGGTCGAGGGCTCTTCGCAGCGCCATCAGTGGGTGCGCGCTACCATCCAGTGCCGCCCAACGCGCCGCATCCGCCCACGCGTCACTGGACAGTACCCATACCCAGGAGTGTCCATAGCGCTGCACGTTCAATGGCGCATGTCGTGCCTGCTCCAGTGACTGGCTCAGGTGACGATCCAGCTCCAGCATGCTGATCCTGCGACTGTCTGCCATCGGCGCCGCCCGTGTTCCGCGACGCGTGGTGCGCCGTACTCTGGAGAAGACGTCAGCACGGCAGGTGAAGCGACAGCGCGCATGCAGCTCTGTGCGCTGCGTGGCGCTTCATCAGCAACGTCATCGCAGCGTCATTCGCCTGCAGGCTTCGCGCTCCAGTCGCGGTGCTTCACCACCACAACGACGTGCCAGTACCGCTACGTCGCTGCGCGCGGCGAACGCGACCAGTGCGTCGGTCATGTCCACGTCATCACACCATGACGCCATCGCGATGCGCAACGCGGGCAGCTGCCAGCCGTCCATCACGCCATGGCTACCCGCCACGAACCAATGCCACAGCCGATGGTGCAGCACCTGCTCGTGCAGCTGCACCAGATCGTCAATGCCATGCACCCCCGTCAACAGCAGAGCGCGCGCGAGCACCGCGGGTGACAACGCCCCGGCTTCAGACAGCGGAAGCGCCTGCTGCTGCAGGCGCAGCAGCATCGCCAGCGGATGCGACTGCGGATCGAAATCCAGCAGCACCGCCTGTTGCTGCCACTGCGCATCGGACACCACGCACACCCACGGCGAGCCATAGCGGTGCACCATCAGGGGCCGACGCTGGGTGGTTTCCAGCAGCGCCGACAGATTGCGTCGCAGATCCAGCACACCGATGGTCTCGTTGCGCATCCTTGGCCTCTCCTTGCTTGCAACAGCCCTGCGCGGTGCGCACGGCCAGCGTCTTCATCTATCCAAGGACGGCAATGCCACCCGGAAAGCGACGCAGATCCAGCGACATCGTCAGTCGCAGCTGCTCCAGTGCCGCATCCGGATCATCAATGCGGAAGCGACCGCTGACCGGAGCACGCGCCAACGCCGATTCTCCCAGCAGCACCTTGCCGCGGCGGTAACGGTTGATCTCGTCCACCACCTCGCGCAGCGGTGCGCGGCGGAACACCAGCATGCCTTCGGTCCAGGCGCTCACGTCCGAAGCCATGGCCTCGGCCACCACGCCGCTGAGGCGCTCGTCGTACCGGGTCTGCTGGCCGGCCTGCAGCTGCAGCCGGCCCTGCGCATGCTCGATACGGGCACTGCCATGCAGGCAGGTCACCCGAACCTGGCCGTGGGTGTTGCGCACATCCAGGCGCACTGCGCCTTCATCGGCAATCACGCAACCCGGGCCGGCGAACAACGCCAGACGCAGGCCGGCCTGGGTCTCGATCGCGGCCTGGCCCTGCACCAGCTCGAAGCCTTCGCCCTGCGCGTCCGCGCGACGACGCAGGCTGCTTTGCGTATCCAGTTCGATCTTCAGCTGCGGCGAGGGCGTGATCTGCAGTCGCTCACCGGTGCCGGTATGGAAATCGGCTGTCATCGCCGTTACCGAGGGCCACAGCCCCAGCGGCGGGCGGATCGCCGCCACCACTACCAGGCTGGCCGGGGCTGCAATCGCGGCACCCAGAAAGGCGCGTCGGCTCCAGCGCTGGGCCGGAGCCGGCGCGACCGGTTGACGCGCGGTGGCGGGCAGCTGCTCGCCGGCCAGCCGCACCTGCTCCCACTGCCTGCGCGCACGTCCGAACGCTTCACGATGACGCGGGTCAGCCTCGCACCAATCACGGAACCGGCGCCCGTCGGCGGCGGTCGCCTCGCCCGAGGTCAGCCGCACCACCCACGCGTGGGCCTGACGCTCGACGGCATCCAAGGGGCGTTGCGGGCGATCGTCAGGATCCATGGGGGCTCATGCCGCTCCCGCACGCTGCGGGGTTGTGCTCGGCGTCAAAGTGTAGACGGATACGGCCGTTCAGAACCGCACCTGGCGCCCCTGCCCGCTGCGCTCGGCCAGATAGTCCTGGGCCGCCTTCAGCTCACGCTGCACCAGCCGCAGCGACACGCCAAGGTGATCGGCGACGTCCCGCTGCTGCAGGCCATCGACGCGGATCGCCAGCAGGATGCGGCGACGGCGCTCGGGCATGCGCTGCAGGAGGCCGACCATGTCTTCCAGCGCGAAGTCCAGTTCGGCCGCCTGCGCCGGGCCGGGTGCAGGGTCGGCCATGTCCATCAGCGTATCCACCTCCTCCAGGCTCAGCAGGCGGTGGTCTGCACGTTGGCGGTCGATCACGGTATTCATTGCCATGCGCAGCAGGTAGGCCGCGGGGTTCTGTACGGCGTCCAGGCGGTCACGCCGCACGCTCAGGCGCATCCAGGTGTCCTGCAGCGCGTCGCCGGCCAACTCTTCCGAGCCCAGCTTGCGCACCAGCCGGCGCTTCAGCTCATCGTAGGCACCCAGAAGGTGGTCCATCAGGTCAACTGCCGCAGCCGTACCGTTGCTCATGTTCGAATCCTTGAAGTCATGGAAGGGGCGCGCGCCGGCCACAGTCGTGGTCGGTGCCGGAAGGTCGGATCTGCAGCGTTACCGGCTGCGGCAGCGCGGCGGCCTCCGCCGCCAGCACCAGGCCCTGCATCGCCTGCAGCAGGCGTGCATCGCGGCGTGCGCTGCCACTGCCTGACAGCAGCTCGGGCGCATGCACCTGGCCTTCGCTGTCGACATGGAAACGGAGCGTCGCGGCATAGCGGCCGGGCGCAATCTCGGGGTCGTCACAGAATGCCGCACGAAGCCGCTGCTGCAGCCCGCCGTAGCGACGCCGACGTTCGGCCTCGGGAAGTTCGGCGCCAACACCGGGTTCGGCAGCCAGGCGCGTGCTCCGGCGCAGCACCACACGCTGCTCGCCGATCACCTCGGCCTCGATGCCGGAGTCCTGCAACAGCACCTGTAACGCAGGCAGCGGCGCGAGGCTGGCGCGCAGCGCATGGCTGCTGCGGCCTGAGGCCAGGTCGCCCGGGTACATCACCGACCACCCGCTGATGACGCTGAAGCGCTCGACCGCCTGTTCCAGCGGCAGCGCGGGGATGTCGTAGGCATGAACAGCGTCCTGCGCGGCAGCGGAAAAGGACAGCAGCAGCCATGCGGCGATGGCCACCTTCCAAGTTCTGACCGCGTGGTGTCCATTCAGCCCCCTGACGTAGAACACATGACCCTCGGCAGCGACAGCAGCTGCAGTGGACGCGCACCACGACCGGCACCCCGGCCCGCGCGCGACCCGCAAGCGGGCTCAAACCGTACCGGTGCCAGATGTCATTGCGATGACCGCCGCCACGGCTGACGCCGAGGCAGACTCCGTGGAGCCAGTCATGCATCAGGAATCAATGAACCGAGCAGATTCATCTGCGCACGGGATCCGACCCCGACAGATCGCAGGAAGCTGTCAGGCGGCGGGGCGGTATGGCCAGGCAGGACCGTTGGCGCCATGGATGGCGCCATTGAGCCCCCAAGGAAGGGTTTACGGCGTGTCCTGCCTGGCCATACCGTCCCGCCGCCCCACGGAGAATCGCTGTTGCTGTTGCTGTTGCTGTTGCTGTTGCTGTTGCTCCTGAGGTTGCCGGCCAGCGGCCGGCACTACCCGCGGGTGCCGGGTGCAACCCGGCCGCCCCCCCCCCATCCCTCAAAGCGGCAGCTGGGTCGTCTGCTTGATCCGCTGCATCGGAATCTCGGTCTTGGTGTTCTGCACCCCGGCGATCCGGTTCAGGTGCTGCATCTGGAACTGCCGGTAGGCATCAAGGTCAGCCACCGCCACCCGCAGCAGGAAATCGCAGTCACCGGCCATCAGATGGCATTCAAGCACTTCCGGGAAAGACTTGATGCTGTTGATGAAGTGGTTGGTGGTGTCCTCGTCCTGCCCGCGCAGCCAGACCCGCACGAACACCGTGAAGCCACGGCCCACCTTGGCCTCGTTCAACAAGGCCACATAGCGGTCGATGTAGCCGCCCTCCTCCAGCAACCGCACCCGGCGCAGGCAGGCCGACGGTGACAGCCCGACCAGACGGGCCAGCTCCAGGTTCTGCAGGCGGCCATCGCGCTGCAGGGCGTCGAGGATGCGCCGATCGAGGTTGTCGAGCTGATACTGCATGAGATTTCGCCCTTGTCACTTCTGACCGCATTGAATATCAATCATCCAGAATCCAGTAGCATCAACGCAACCCGATTTCGCGATCGGACCGCTAGCATGGGCCACCCCCATCTCGTTGTGCCGTTCCATGGACGCCCGTACCACCCTCCCCCTGCCTGACACCTGCGATACCACGCCACGTGCCGAGTTCCTGCGCGGCCTGCGCGCCGCCGTGCCGGTGATGATCGGCTTCATTCCCTTCGCCCTGGTGCTCGGCGCGCAGGCGGCCCAGAAAGGCCTGAGCGCACTGGAAGTGCCGCTGATGACCGGCCTCAACTTCGCTGGCGGCTCGGAGTTCGCCGCCGTCGAACTGTGGACCTCGCCGCCACACATCGCCCTGATCGTGGCGATCACCGCGCTGGTCAACAGCCGCCACCTGCTGATGGGCGCCAGCCTGGCCCCGCTGCTGCAGCACCTGCCACGCCGCCGGGTGCTGCCGGCGCTGTTCTTCATGTGCGACGAAAGCTGGGCGATGGGCGTGGCCGATGCGCGCCGCCGTGCGCTCGGCTTCAGCCTGGCCTACTACCTTGGCGTGTCGGCAGGCCTGTACGCGGTCTGGGTGGCCTGTACCGCGCTGGGCGCGATCGTCGGGCCGATGCTGGGCGACATCCACGCCTACGGTTTCGACATGGCCTTCCCCGCCGTGTTCCTGGTGCTGCTGCGCGGCATGTGGCAGGGCATGAAGGCGGCGCGGCCGTGGCTGGTCAGCCTGGTCGTGGCCGCCGCCACCTACCTGCTGATTCCGGGTGCCTGGTACGTAGCCAGCGGCGCATTGGCCGGCCTGGCGGCCGCCTGGCTGCTGGCGGAGGACGCAGCATGATCTTCAATGAACTGATCCACTGGACCTCGGTGCTGACCATCGTGCTGATGGCCGCCGCCACCTACCTGACCCGCATCGTCGGCTTCCTCGCGCTGCGCAACCGCAGGTTGAGCAAACGCGCAGTGACGGTGATGGAGGCCGCGCCGGGCTGCGTGCTGATCTCGGTGATCGCCCCGGACTTCGTCGCCGACAAGCCGGCCGACCTGGCCGCGCTGGCCATCACCCTGCTGGCCGCCACGCGGCTGTCGATGCTGCCGACCGTGCTGATCGGCGTGGTCTCGGCGGGTGTGTTGCGCTATCTGATGGGGTAGCTACCGGTACGCCGGGCAACGCCCGGCGTACCGTAGTGGCGCAGCAGTGCAATCACGCGCCGCTGCTCGCCGCCAGCAGGCACAGGCTGCGCGGCGGCAGCGTCCAGGCGCCTTCCTCATCCGGCTCCACTGGCGCTTCGTCGGTCTGCAGCAGTACGCGCCGGAACGACAGGGCGTCGTCTGACACACAGAATCGCTGCGGCTGCTCCCCGGCGTTGAGCAGCAGTGCAAGGCTGACATGCCGCCCGGGCTCGCGCAGGCCACTGTCCGGACTTCGACCATCCAGCACAATCAGCAGTGCCCGCAGCGCCGGATCATGCCAGTCCGCCTCCTCCATCGTGCGGCCATCGGGATGCCGCCAGTCGATATCGCGCAGGCCCAGTGCTTCATCGTATTCACCGCGCAGGAACCGGTTCCTGCGCAACAGGCCATAACGCCGGCGCAGTGACAGCGCGCGGCGCACGAAGGCGACCTGGGCCTGCGCGGCGGGCCCAGCAGCACGCTCCCAATCGATCCAGCTCAGCGGGTTGTCCTGGCAGTAGGCGTTGTTGTTGCCCTGCTGCGAATGGCCGAACTCGTCGCCGGCCAGCAACATCGGCGTCCCCTGCGCCAGCAGCAGCGTGGCCAGCAGGTTGCGCATCTGCCGCGCGCGAACGGAGAGGATCGCCGGATCATCGGTGTCGCCCTCCACACCGTGGTTGCTGGAGAGGTTGTGCGAGTGGCCATCACGGTTGTCTTCGCCGTTGGCCTCGTTGTGGCGATCGTTGTAGCTGACCAGATCGTGCAGCGTGAACCCATCGTGCGCCGTCACCAGGTTGATGCTGGCCGAGGGTCGCCTGCCATGGTGTTCGAACAGGTCGGCCGAGCCGGTGAAACGCGTGGCGAATTCCGGCAGCTGGCCGCCATCGCCGCGCCACAGCGCGCGCACCGTATCACGGAAGCGGTCATTCCATTCCGCCCAGCCCGGCGGGAACTGCCCCAGTTGATAGCCGCCCGGACCGATGTCCCATGGCTCGGCAATCAGCTTCACCTGGCTCAGGATAGGATCCTGGCGTACCGCATCAAGGAAGCTGCCCGAGGCGTCGAAGCCATGCCGCTCGCGGCCGAGGATGGTGGCCAGGTCGAAACGGAACCCATCCACCCGCATCTCGGTCACCCAGTAGCGCAGCGAGTCCATCACCATGCGCAGCGCGCCGGCATTGGTCAGATCGAACGTGTTGCCGGTACCGGTATCGTTGATGTAATAGCGGCGATCATCGGCCAAGCGGTAGTAGCTGGCATTGTCGATGCCCTTGAACGACAGCGTGGGCCCCAGTTCGTTGCCCTCGGCGGTGTGGTTGTAGACCACGTCCAGGATGACCTCGATCCCAGCATTGTGCAGCCGCGCGACCATCTGCTTGAACTCGGCCACCGTATCCAGCGACAGATAGCGTGGTTGCGGCGCGAAAAAGCCAATGGTGTTGTACCCCCAGTAGTTGCGCAGGCCACGCTCGAGCAGCTGCTGGTCATCCACATAGGCATGTACCGGCAGCAGCTCGATGGCGGTCACGCCCAGGCCGCTGAGATGGTCGACTAGCGCATCATGGCGCAGCGCGGAGAATGTGCCACGCTCGCCCTGCGGAACACCGGGGTGTTGCATGGTCAACCCGCGCACGTGCGCTTCGTAGATCACGGTGCGGTCCCAAGGCGTGGCAGGCGCACGCTCGGCGCCCCAGCTGAAGGCGGGATCGATCACGGCGCAACGGGGCATGTAGCTGGCGCTGTCGCGACGGTCGAAGCTGAGGTCGCCATCGCGGTGACCCAGGGTGTAGCCGAACAGGTGTGGGGCCCACTTCAGTTCGCCGACGATCTGCTTGGCGTAGGGATCCAGCAACAACTTGTTGGGATTGAAGCGATGGCCTTCCTCCGGCGCATACGGGCCATGCACCCGGTAGCCGTAGCGCTGCCCGGGCCGCACGTCGGGCAGGTAGCCGTGCCAGATTTCGTTGGTGTACTCAGGCAGGGCGATCCGCTCGACTTCCCGGTTGCGCGCGTCGAACAGGCAGAGCTCCACCCGGGTGGCATGGCGCGAGTACAGCGCAAAGTTCACGCCCAGCCCGTCCCAGGTTGCACCCAGCGGGAAGGGCCGCCCTTCGCGCACGCGCGAGGTCTGTGCCCATTTACGGCTGGCCATCGCTTCCCTCCTCGCCGCGCGCCGCAGCAATCTCGGCTTCCACCAGCCGCTCGGCCATGTGCCAGTGCCGCTGCTGCTGGTCATCCGGGCGCCCTTCTGCTTCCCAGATCTGGTGGGCCAGTGCCTCAATCCGCTGCCGTCGTTCCCTGCTGTCCATCCCTACCTGTCTCCTCGTTGATCCATATCGCCAGCGGGCTGTCAGCCAGAAGCCTGCCCACATCCGCGGTCGCGTTGAAATGATCGATGCGCCCGTCCAGCAGGTTGCGCATGGGGCCTGCTGGCAGCCCGCGCAGCGTCACGCCGGTACCGACGTCGTGCGCCGTGTGCAGGCCGGGACCGCGCATGGCGGTGGGCGAACCACGCCGCACGATCACCAGCAGCACCTGCGCCTCATGCCTGCGCGTGAACGCCAGCCAGGGCGAGCGCGCAGGCAGGGACAGTGACTGCAGTTGGCCGCGCAGGAACAGCTGCGGGTGCCTGCGGCGGCAATCCAGCAACTGCCGGAGCAGAAATGCCTTGATACCACCGTCCCGCCAGTCCTCCAGCAGGGCGGGCCAACCGCGCGTATCGCGCAGCCACGCCTGCCGCACTGGATAGTCCACGGCACGCCGGTTGTCCGGGTCCACCAGGCTCAGGTCCCAGCCTTCTCCGCCCTGGTAGAGGTCGGGCACGCCGGGCAGGCAGTGCTGCAGGCACAGCTGTGCCAGGCCGTTGCAGGCGCCCGCCGGCGCAATGCGCGCCACGAACGTCGCCAGCGCCTCCCGCACCGGCTGCAATGCCGCTCCATCCAGCAGCGCGTGCAGCCACTGCGCGGCGGTCTCCTCCACCGCCACGTTGGGATCGGACCAGCTGCTGACCCGTTTGCCCTCGCGCAACGCCTTGGTCAGCCATTGCACCATCCTCGATGCGAAGTCGGCGCCCGGGTTACCGTGCATCGGCCACGCGGCCACGAGCGCCTGCCACAGCGCATAGGCCTCGGCGCCAGGCAACGGCATCGGCGCGCCCGCGCGGGTCGACACCCGGCTCCAGCGCCGCACAGCCTCCCGCCACTCGACCGTGCAGGTGCTGAGAACCGCCAGCCGCGCCCGGCTGTCGGCCCCGCGCTTGTGATCGTGGGTCGCCAGCGCAAGCAATGCCTGCGGATGGCGCTGCAGGCGTCCCACTGCGTGTTCCAGCAGCTCGCGTCCCTCCATGCCCAGCCGCTGCGGATCACTTCCGACTTCGTTGCGCGACAGCAGCCTGAAATAGCGATAGAACCCGGTATCTTCCACCGACTTGGCATTCAACGGCGCGGCCAGTTGACCGAAGCGCACGCGCAGCGCGCTATCGGCCAGCGCGTCGCCCGGAAGTGCCCGCAGCAGCAGATCCAGCGCCACACGTGCCGCACCGTCCAGTGCCTCGCGTACCGACGCGGCGGCGTCCACCAGCGCCTTTCGTTCACCCGCACCCTGCAGCGAATAGGGGCGGTAGGTACGGTAGTGCCGCAGCAGCGCAGCCAATGCACGGGCCAGCGCAGCGGCTCCGATATCGGCTTCGGCCAGCCGGGGCTGCAGCACCTGCTGCGCGCTGCGCAGCAGTCGCTGGAAGTCGGCGTGAAGCGACGTGCGCAACAGCATGCCGCGGGCATCCTGCTGCAAGTCGTCAAAGCTGCGCACGTCGCCACTCGCCGCTTGCCAGGCGCGGGAGAGCGCGGGGGCAGCTGCCGGATCATGCAGCCACGCGCCGACCTGGTCCATGAAGTCATAGCCGGTCGTGCCGTCGCAGGCCCAGCCATCGGGCAGCTGTTCGTCCTCCGCCAGTATCTTCTCCACATGCACGCTCACTGCCTGTGCGTCACGACCGCCGGCCGCGCAGGCCGCGTCGAGCGACGCCCGCAGGCGTTGCAGATAGGCACCGGGTGACGACAGGCCATCCACATGGTCAATGCGCAGGCCGTCCACCCAGCCCTCGCGTACCAGCCGCAGGGGCAGTGCATGCACCGCCTCGAACACATCGTCGCGCTCCACCCGCAACGCGGCCAGCTCGTTGATGTCGAAGAAGCGCCGGTAGTTCACCCGGTCACCCGCCGTGCGCCACCAGGCCAGCCGGTAATGCTGCCGCTGCAGCAGCGCGTGCAACCGTTCCACGCTGCGGTTGCAGCGCTCGGCCCAGGCTGGCCACTGCGCGGGTGCCAGCGGATGGCTGCGCGGCGACAAGGGCAATGCCAGCCCATGGTGGCGCAGCACGGGCCGCGCGTTGTCCACCACCACGTGCACCACCCCATCGCGCACGGCGTCGTGCAATGGCCGGTCCAGTACGGGCAGCCAGAGCCGACCCTCGCAGTCCGGCGCCTCCCATTCGATGTCGAACCACCCTGCGTGGGGGCTTCGACGCCCGTGCAGCAGCACATCGCTCCACCACGGCGTATGCGGGGACGCCGCCAGGTGGTTGGGCACGATGTCCAGGATCAGGCCCATGCCATGCGCGCGCGCCGTTGTCGCCAGCTGCAGGAAGCCCGCTTCGCCGCCCAGGTCCGGATTGATGCTGGCCGGATCGATGCCATCGTAGCCATGCGTGGACCCCGGCATCGCAGCAGCGATCGGTGACAGGTAAAGGTGACTGACGCCCAGCGCGGCGTAGTACGGAAGCTGCGCCGAGGCGGCCTCGAAGTTGAAGCCTGCCTGCAACTGCAGGCGGGCAGTGGCACGCAACCCGGTCATCGCCTCACCTTCCGCCGCGTGGCGCTGAATCGGGCAATACGCGCGTCGGCCGCGTCCTTGTCCCACGCCAGCGGCAACCGACGGCGCCAGTTGGGGTGGCCGTTGACGGTACCGGGCAGGTTCACCTGCGCGCGGCTGCCCAGCGCATCTTCCAGCGGCAGCAACGCCAACCGTGAAGGTGCGTGCGCCACCAGTGACAGCGCACGCGCTTCCAGCGTCGCGCCCTCGCCCCGGGCGACTGCGGACAGCGCCTGCACTTCACTGGCACGCGCGTGCAGCGCCGCGGGAAGCTCCGTCAGCTCACCCAGGCGTGCACGCCAGCGCAGGTCGCGCCCGCGCAGCCAGCCGGCCAGCGGCGGCAGATCATGGGTGGAGGGCATGGCCACCGCATCGCGGCGCCAACGTGGCGCCGGCAGGAAGTGCTCGCCGTTGCGGGCGAACGGGAGCACCTCAAGCCCCAGCACGCCACGGGCGGCCAGTCGCTGGCGGATACCCGGAGGAACCACGCCAAGGTCCTCACCGATCAGCACACAGCGATGGCGCCACGATTCCAGAACCAGCAGGTTGATCAGATCATCGAACGGGTAGCGCAGGTATACGCCCTGCCCGGCGCCTGCGCCGCGGGGAAGTACCCACAGCCGCTGCAGGCCCAGGACGTGATCGATGCGCAGCCCGCCACGGCCAGCCATCACGGCGCGCAGCACGCGGATGAACGGTTCAAACCCCTCGCGCTGCAGCGCAGAAGGTGACCAGCTGGTGATACCCCAGGCCTGGCCCAGCGGATTGAATGCGTCCGGCGGCGCGCCCAGTTCAAGGTCCTGCAGCAGATGGTCGCCGCCGGTCCGGGCTTCGACGCCCTGCGGCGCGCAGCCTACCGCCAGATCCGCGATCAGTCCGATCGACGCGCCATCGTTGCGTAGCGCATCCTGCACCTGTGCCCAGCCCTGCTGTGCCAGCCACTGCGCAAACGCATGGTCGTCCGCGCCGCCGGTGAACCGGTCGGCGGCATGCTGGCAATAGTTCCGCAGCGGATCGCCCTGCGCGGCACGCCAGCTTTCGATCTGCGCGTACTGCGCTGGCACCTGCAGCCGAAGCCATTGGTGTACCTGCCGCAGCCAGCGCCACTTCACTGCCGCCGAGTTCGGCCAGTCGATGCGGCGTGCTGCGGTACCCGCTTCGACGGCCGTCGCCAGTGCTTCGTCCTCGCGCAACACGCTGCTGGCAGCCTCCGGCAATACCTGCGGCAGCGACACCTGCAGCGGATCGAGCCAGCGCCGGTCGCTGGGCGAGTAAGGACTGTAGCCCGGGCCCGGTGGCAGGCCGGCGTGCAGCGGACTCAATGCCAGTGCATCGCCCCCGTGACGGTGCAACAGCTCGCTCCATCGCGCACAGCCGGCGCTGTCACCGATGCCGGCATCACCGGGCGCGCGCAGGCTGTAGACCTGCGCCGACAGGCCCCAGCCGCGCAGCATGCCCTGCGGCCACCAGGCACGCTGCGGTGCTACCGCAACCGCCTGTTGCTGACCGCCCTGGCGCCACTGCCAATAGCCTGGTTGATCCGGCACGCGCCAGCGCCCTTGCGCATCCGCACGTGCAGGCAACTCTGTGCCCTGCTCATCCACCCAGCACGCCGCTCCCGTTGCCGCAGGCAGGGCCAGGAGCTGACCACAGCAGGCGGTGAGCAACGGGTGGTCCACCGGCGCACCGTCGCACGCGAACTCCGCCAGCACGGCGCGCAGGACGTCCGGCGCAACCTCGCGCTCGGCACCAGCCACGTCGGTCCAGCGAACCAGAAGGCCCGCACGGCGTGCCGCGTCCCGCACCGTCGCATCCGTATTCATGCGGCGACCCAGCAGGCAAGCACACCGCCGCCTGCCGGCAGCACCCCGGCCGCGTCCGGCCCCACAACGCACTCGCCGGCCGGCATCGCGTGCCCCACTGGCGATGGGCCCACATTGATCGCAATCCACCACTGGCCTGACGGCAGCTGCCAGCCCGCCTGCACCGCGCCCTCGCCCAGCACGCGTGCACCCAGCGACCGCGCCTGCAGCAGGCCACGCTGCAGATAGCGCCTGCGCAGGCCGAGGAACTCACCCGTGCAGTGCAGCCAGTGCTGCGACCAGGGATCATCGCCGGGTGGCAGCGTGTACGAGGCCTGCAGGGTCGCCGGGTCGTTCGGGTCGGGAATGCGCTCGCGCGAGGCGACATCGGCAAAGGCGCTGAAACCCGCGAATTCGTGGCGACGCCCTTCGCGCACCGCCTCGTCCAGCGGCGGCGCGTAGTCGGTGAAGAACAGGAATGGCGATTGCGCCTGCCAGGGTTCACCCATGAACAGCAGCGGGATCATCGGCGTCAGCAGGGTCAGGGCCAGTGCCGCGCGCAGCGGCGCGGGATCGACCAGCATCGACAGGCGCTCGCCGAAGGCACGGTTGCCCACCTGGTCATGGTTCTGCGCGAACACCACGAAACGCGCGGGCGACAGGTCGGCGCTCGGTTCACCGCGGGGATGGCCATGCAGATCCGGTTCGCCCTGCCAGGCGAATCCTTCGGCCAGGCAGCGCGCCAGCAGTGCTTCGGCGCGCCCGGCATAGGCCGCGTAATAGCCTTCCTGCTCGCCGGTCAGCATCACATGCAGCGCGTTGTGGAAGTCGTCGTTCCACTGCCCCTGATAGCCGCCGCGCAGCCACCGCGCCTGGTTGCGTTCGTTCTCCAACACCAGGTGCGCCTGCGGCACCGTCGCGCGCACCTCATCGGCCAGCTGCTGCAGGAACCGGTCGTCGTCAATGGCATGCACCGCATCCAGGCGCAGGCCATCGAAGCCGTAATCGCGCAACCACATCAACGCATTGTCGACGAAGAACCGCCGCACCCATGGCTGGCGGAAGTCGATGGCCTCGCCCCAAGGGGTGGTGCGGTCGTCACGGAAGAACCCCCGTGCGTAGTCGCGCAGACGGTTCCCCTGCGGCCCGAAGTGGTTGTAGACCACATCCAGCAGCACGGAAAGCCCGGCCTCATGCGCGGCGTCGACAAAGGCCTTCAAGGCTGCCGGCCCGCCGTAGGCATGCGCCGGCGCGTAGGGAAACACGCCGTCGTAGCCCCAGTTGCGCTGGCCGGGGAACTGCGCGACCGGCATCAGTTCAATGGCGGTCATGCCCAAGGCCGCCAGCATCGGCAGCTGCGCGGTCAACGCCGCAAAGCCGCCGCCCGCTCCGATATGCACTTCACAGATCACCAGGTCCTGCCAGGCATGCCCCTGCCACGTGGGCCGTGCTCCATCCATGCCCAGCACCACCGCGCTGTCGCCATCGATGCCGTCCGGCTGCCAGCGCGAGGCCGGGTCGGGTACGTCCTGGCCGGAGGGAAGGAGGAACCGGTAGCGGTCACCATGCGATGCTGGCGTTCGCAGCCAGTGGCAGCCATCCCGGTCGCGCTGCATCGGCCGCTGGGCGCCCTGCAGGCACAGCGCCACCGTATCCACGTCCGGCGCCCACACGCGGAACTCCACCTCTTCGCCGGCCACCGACCATGCGCCCAGGCGCGGGGCCACTGTCGTCATGCATCAACCTGCAGGTACAGCGTAGACAGCGGCGGCAGGGTCAGCCGCAGCGACTGGGCGTGACCATGCATCGCACTCGGCTCGGTAAGCACCGCGCCGAGGTTTCCCACATTGTCGCCGCCGTAATACCCGCTGTCGGTGTTCAGACGTTCGGTCCAACGCCCCGGTTGCGGCACGCCTACCCGGTACCCGTCGCGCTGCACCGGGGTGAAGTTGCTCACCACCAGCAGGGTGCGGCCGCTGCCGGCAGGATCCCGGCGGACGAAGGCATAGACGCTGTTGAGGCTGTCGTCCGCCACGCTCCAGTCGAAACCGCGTTCGTCGCGTTCGTCGCGATGCAACGCAGGTTCGGCGCGCAGCACGGCATTGAGGTCGCCCACCAGGCGCGACAGACCCCGGCCCTCACCGCTGGCCGCCTGTGCCCAGTCCAGTGCCGCATCGTGCGACCACTCATGGCCCTGGCCGAACTCGCCGCCCATGAACAGCAGTTTGCTGCCCGGGTGCGCCCACATGAAGCCGTAATACGCGCGCAGCTGGGCCAGCCGCTGCGCCGGCTCGCCGGCCATCTTGGCCAGCAGCGCCCCCTTGCCGTGCACCACCTCGTCGTGGGACAGCGGCAGCACGAACCGTTCGGAGAAGGCGTAGACCAGGCCGAAGCTGATCTCGCTGTGGTGATGCGGGCGATGGACCGGGTCGCGCCCCAGGTACTGCAGGGTGTCGTGCATCCAGCCCATGTTCCATTTGTGGGTGAAGCCAAGCCCACCCTCCTCCACCGGCGCGGTCACCCCCGGCCATGCGGTGGATTCCTCGGCGATCACCAGCACGTCCGGAAAGCGCTCGCGCAGCGCCTGGTTCATCCGCCGCAGGAACGCGACCGCCTGCAGGTTCTCGCGTCCGCCCTGCTCGTTGGGTATCCACTCCCCCTCGGCACGGCTGTAATCCCGGTACAGCATCGAGGCCACTGCATCCACGCGCAGACCGTCGATGTGGAAGCGCTCCACCCACTCCAATGCGCTGCCGATCAGGTAGGCGGCCACTTCGTTGCGGCCATAGTTGTAGATCAACGTGTCCCAGTCGGCGTGCACCCCTTCGCGCGGATCGGCATGCTCGTACAGCGCGGTGCCATCGAACCCGGCCAGGCCATGCGCATCGTTGGGGAAGTGCGCGCTCACCCAGTCCACGATCACTCCCACGCCGGCCTGGTGACAGCGGTCCACGAAGCGTGCGAAGGCCTGCGGGGTGCCATGGCGTGCCGTCGGCGCGTAGATCCCCAGCGGCTGATAGCCCCAGGAACCGCCGAAGGGATGTTCGCTCACCGGCAACAGCTCGATATGGGTGAAGCCAAGCCCGGCCACGTACGGAATCAACCGCTCGGCCAGGGCATCCCAGTCCAGCGGCGCACCCTCGTCGCTGCGCTGCCAGGAGCCCGCATGCACTTCGTAGATCGACAGCGGTGCGCGGGTTCCGGCCTGGCGGCGGGCCGCCAGCCATGCGTCATCGTGCCACTGCATCGGCACAGCCGAAGGCACCCGCGATGCTGTCGCCGGTGGCAGCTCGGCCCAGCGCGCCATCGGATCGAACTTGTCGGGCATCACCCGGCCGTCGGCGCCGACGATGCGGAATTTGTAACGGGCACCGGCCTGCACGCCCGGCAGGAACAGCTCCCACACGCCGGCGGTGTGACGCAGCCGCATCGGATGACGTCGGCCGTCCCACCCGTTGAAATCGCCAACCACGGCGACCCGCCGGGCATTGGGCGCCCACACCGCGAAGCGCACGCCCGCAATGCCCTGCACCTGCGTCGGCACCGCACCCAGCTGCCGCGCTGCATCAGCATCACCGGCATGAAAGCGCTGCAGAAGCGCCTCGTCCAGCAGCGGGCCGAAGGAATAGACATCGTGCACCTGCTCCACACCCTGCTCGAAATGCAGGGCGAGCAGCGGCACAGGCGCTTCGCCAGCCGGCCCCTCGAACAGCCCGGGCAAAGGGCCCGGCTGCAGACCCCAGCGCCGCTCCGGGCCCGCAATCACTTCCACGCGATGCGCGTGGGGAACCAGTACGCGCAGCTGTCGCTGGCCATCCGGTTGTTGATGCGGCCCGAGCCAGGCAAATGCATCGGCAGGTCGTGCATGGACAAGGTCTTCCAATGCCGGCGCCGCGCGCTCGTCCAGTCCGGCGCCCACCATGGCTTGGTCGTCAAGGCTGGCCGGATGCAGGCTGTCGTGGCTCATGCGGCCACCTGGCAAGTCTGCTGGTACAGCGCCAGATACGCACGCCCCGCCGCATCCCAGCCACCTGGCCGGAGCATGGCGGCGCGGCGCATGGCCTGCAGCAGGCCCGGCAGGCGGAAGGTGCGCATCGCCCGTTCCACGCAACGGCGCAGGCCATCAGCATTGGCGCCGTGGAACAGGAATCCGGTCACGCCATCCTCGACGGTATCCACCAAGCCGCCGGTCGCGTGCGCGATAGGCAGGCAGCCAAAGCGCTGCGCGTACATCTGGCTCAGCCCGCAGGGTTCGAAACGCGAAGGCATCAGCAGGAAGTCGGCGCCGGCAAACATCTGGCGGGCCAGCGCCTCTTCGAAGCCGATGAATGCGCCCACGCGACCCGGGTAGCGCCGGGCCAGCGCCTGCACCTGCGCTTCCACCTGCGGCTCGCCGCCTCCGATGATGACCAGCTGGCCGCCGGCCGCCACGATCTGTGGCGCCACGTCGCAGGTGATGTCCAGGCCCTTCTGGTGCACCAGGCGGGAGACCACCGCGAACAGCGGACCAGCGGAGGGCGCCAGGCCGAATGCACTGCGCACCGCGTGCGCATTGGTGGCACGACCTGTCCACTCACCAATGCCGAAGTGGGCCTTGAGGTGGATGTCACGACGCGGGTCCCAGCTGGCGTCGATGCCGTTGACGATGCCGCTGAGGTGGCCACCAGCCGCTCGGCGCGCCAACAGGTCGTGCAACCCGCAACCATCGTCCGGGGCAGTGATCTGCTGCGCGTAGCGCAGGCTGACCGTGTTCAGGCGCGTGGCATTGGTGATCCCGCCCTGCAGGAACGACATCTGCCCGTGGAAGTGAAGCTCATCCAGGTGTTCGGCCGGTACGCCCAGCGCAGGGGCAAGCGCGTACGGAAACAGCCCCTGGTAAGCCAGGTTGTGGATGGTCAGCAGGGTCGGCACGGCTGTCCGGTCCCAGCGCACGTATGCCGCAGCCAGCGCCACGGGCCAGTCGTTCAGGTGCAGCAGCTGCGGCGACCAGTCCAGCCCGGCACGCCCGGCCGCGATCTCCGCGGCCGCGTGTGAGAGCGTGGCGAAGCGAACCGCGTTGTCCTTCCACTCCTGGCCCTGCCCGTCGACGTAGGGCGATCCTTCACGCTCGTACAGCTCAGGCGAGAGCAGCACATAGATCGGAAGACCGTCTGCCTGCACCGCCATGCCGATCGTGCACGCTGGCAAGCCGGCCCGCGAGCTGACCTGCCCCACCCGCTGCAGCTGTGGCAGGCGCTGCAGTACCTCCGGGTAGCCGGGCAGCAGCACGCGCGAATCACAGGCGCCGCGTACCGCACGCGGCAGGGCTGCGGCCACGTCGCCCAGGCCTCCGGCCTTTATGAAGTCGGCCATCTCGGTGGCGACGAACAACACGCGCTGTACCAGTTCAGGCAGCTGCAATGGTTGCGAGTGGCCACGGCGGGTGCCGATCGGCACCAGCGAACCGGAAGAGGTCGCAACAGATGAAGCGGACTGGACAGCGCTGGCCATGGGAGGGTCTCTCGGGTATTTCAGGTAGACGGACGCCAGCAGCGCCCTGATGGGCGCTGATGGTGGGGAGGAAGTCGACGCAGGACGTGGGGGACGTCAGCGAGAGGCTCAGGACGACAATAGCCCTGCATGCGATCAATCAACCGTGAAGCCATGGCGATTTCTTTGTGACAACACGTCATGAGCTCAGTACACATGACGTCCACCCGCCTCCCGCCCGTGTCTCTCATGTAGAGCCGAGCCCACGCTCGGCTGCTGGCAATCCCGTTTGCCGCGTGAGCCGAGCACGGACTCGGCGCTACGGAGATTCTCCTGCGACACCCGGTCGCAGGCCTTCGCGCCACGCGCTTGACCAATGTCAAACCGCCCGCCGCCGCGCGGGCGTATTCCTATGCAGGACCCGAACACGCCGGCGCGGCCGGCATCCACAAGGACCCTGCGATGAGCTACATCCCCGACAACGCCCAGCTGCTGAACGCCATGCAGAACGTCATGGTGATTTCCACCACCGACCTGCAGGGCAACATCACCTACGCCAACGACCTGTTCTGCACGCTCACCGGCTTCGCCCGCGAAGAACTGATCGGCCAGCCGCACAGCATCGTGCGCCATCCGGATGTTCCCAAGGCCGTCTACAAGGACATGTGGGACACCATCAAGGCCGGCAAGACCTGGACCGGCATCGTGCCCAACCTTGGAAAAGGCGGCGTGCTCTACGTGGTCGACACGACCGTGCAGCCGCTGTTCGACGCCGATGGCAACATCACTTCGTACATCAGCATCCGCCGCGTGGTGAACGACCTGATGCAGAACTACGACCTGGTCGAGTTCAGCAAGGAAAAGTTCGACGACTTCTACGAGGCCGCGTGAACGCCGTCCCGACCAGTACGCCCTTCAGCCGCCTGCTGGTGGGTTTCGCGTCCGAGTCGGGCAATGCCCGCGCCCTGGCCCAGCGTCTGGGCGTGGACCTGCAGCCGCACGCGCCGCAGGTGCTTCCGTTCAACGACATCGACGTGGCCAGTCTCGGCCACGGCGATGTGCTGCTGGCGATTTCCAGCTCGTTCGGCGATGGCGAGCCGCCAGCCAACGGCGAGCAGTTCTTCGAAACGCTACGCCAGACCCCAACGCTGAGCGGTCTGCGCTATGCGGTGTTCGGCCTTGGTGACACCGGCTACCCGAGCTTCTGCGGCTTTACCAAGGCGCTGGATGCCGCCCTGCGCGAGCGCCAGGCGCAGCCACTGCTGCACCGCGTGGATGCCGACCTGGGCTACGAGCAGTTCTTCCAGCAATGGCAGCCGGTGCTGGGCCAGGTGCTGGATGGCGACCTCAACGCTGGCCAGGACCTGCACCTGCAGGTCACCGCTTATGGCGAAGACAATGCCTTTGCCGCGCCTATTCTCGAACGCCGCCGCTTGAACAGCAGCGACCCGGCGGCGTGGCACCTGCAGTTGGACATTGCCGGCAGCGGCATGGCCTTCCGCGCGGGCGACACCCTGCACGTGGTGCCGGGGAACGATCCAACCCTGCTGCACGCGGTGGCGAGCTGGTACGGCGACACTGCCGCCGTGGCCGCCCTGCATGACCGCGAGCTGCGCCTGCTGAGTAAGGGCGTGCTTCGCGAACTGGCCAGGCTCGGTGGCAGCGAGCTGCTGAAGGGCCTGTTGAAGGTCAGCCAGAAGCGCGAGCTGGACGCCTACCTGCACGGCCTGGACCTGCTGGACGTGCTGCAGGACCACGCCACGCCGGACAGCGTGCCGTTGGCCCGGCTGCGTGAACTGCTGTCACTGCGGCTGCCGCGTGCCTATTCCATCGCCTCGCACCCGTGCGACGACCAGCTGAGCCTGTGCGTGCGCGAAGTGCGCTACACCCTGCGCGGCCGCGAGCGCTTCGGTACTGCCACCGGCAGCCTGCTGCATGGCGGCGACCATGCCCGTGTGTACTGCCGCTCCAACCCCGGCTTCCACCTGCCCGATACCGGCGAGGCACCGCTGCTGCTGGTCGGCACCGGTACCGGGATTGCACCGCTGATGGGCCTGATACAGGAGCTGCAGGCCAACGCCCACGAGCGCGAGGTGCATCTGGTATTCGGCGAGAAGCACAGCAAGCACGACTACCTCTACAGGGAACAGCTGCAGGACTGGCACACGCGTGGCGTGCTGACCAGCCTGCATACTGCGTTCTCGCGCGACGGCGCGGAAAAGGTCTATGTGCAGCATGTGCTGCAACAGCGCGCCAGCGAAGTGCGCGATGTCCTGGCCCGCGGCGGGCATCTGTACCTGTGCGGCAACAAGCGCCACCTGGAAAGCGCGGTGCGCGAAGCCATCGATGCCATCGGTGGCGAAGGGCACTGGGACGCGCTGCGGGGCGAAGGTCGCACGCACTGTGAGTTGTATTGATCTGTTGATCCTGTAGAGCCGAGCCCATGCTCGGCTGCTTTTCGCGACACCACTAACAGCAGCCGAGCATGGGCTCGGCTCTACAACCGCAGCTCAACCACCGACGATGCGACCATCCACCACGCGCGCCACCTGCTGGCCGAACATCGCCACATCCTGTGGATCGTGGCTGATCAACAACAACGGGATGCCGGTCCGGTCCAGCACCGTTTCCAGCTCCTGGCGCAGGTGCTGGCGCAGGTCGTGGTCCAGAGCGGAGAACGGCTCATCCAGCAGCAGCGCCTGTGGCTGGGTCACCAAAGCCCGCGCCAGGGCGGTACGCTGACGTTGGCCACCCGATACCTGCGACGGCAGCAGATCGCCCACCGTGTCGATGCGGAATGCGTGCAACCACTGCTCCACCGCATCGATGCGCCGGCTGCGCAATGGATTGAACCAGCCGCGCTCCAGCCCGAACGCCACGTTCTGGCGCACGCTCAGGTGCGGGAACAACGCGTAGTCCTGAAAGACATAGCCCAACCGGCGGCGCTGCGGCGGCAGATCCACACCGGTGGCCGCATCGAACAGGGTCTGCCCCTGCAGCCGTACATGCCCCTGCCCCGGCCGCAGCAGCCCGGCCACCGCCTTCAGGGTCAGGCTCTTGCCCGCGCCCGAGGGGCCGAACAGCACCACCTGGCGCTGCGTGCACTGCAGCGCGACATCCAGCACGAATTCCTGGCCTGCTGCCAGCAGGCGACGCTGCACCTGCAGGTCAAGCCACATCGCGCAGCTCCCGGCGAGGTCCGCCCACCAGCCGCGCAGCCAGCAACAGAATCACGATGCAGACCACCGAGGTCAGGATCACCAGCGCGTTGGCCTTGCCATCCTGACCGGCCTGCACCGCCTCGTAGATGGCGATCGACAGCGTCTGCGTGCGGCCAGGAATACTGCCAGCCACCATCAGCGTCGCGCCGAACTCGCCCATCGCGCGAGCAAACGCCAGCAACAGACCGGCAAGAATGCCACGCCAGGCCAGTGGCAGCGTGACGCGGAAGAACACTGCGGCTTCGGACACACCGAGCGTGCGTGCGGCTTGTTCCAACTGCCCGTCCACTTCTTCGAACGCCGCGCGCGCCGGCTTGAACACCAGCGGAAGCGAGGCCACCGCCGCAGCGATCACGGCAGCCTGCCAGGTGAACACCAGGTTGATACCGAACCACGACTGCAGCCACGCGCCGATCGGGCCGTTGCGGCCGATCAGCACCAGCAGGTAATAGCCCAGCACCGTCGGTGGCAGCACCATCGGCAGGGTCAGCAACGAATCCAGCAGCTCACGGCCGGGAAAACGCCGACGCGCCAGCAGCGCGCCCAGTGCCACGCCCAGCACCAGATTGATCGCGGTGGCCCAGCCGGCCACCTTCAGCGACAACCCCAATGCGCTCCAGTCCAGATCCATGCCTCAGGGCTTGCCGAACCCGTGTTTGGCCAGGATCGCCTGGCCCTGTGCCGAACGCACGAAGGCGGTGAAGCGCTTGGCTTCCGCCTGCTGTGGGCTGGCCTTGACCACGGCCAGCGGATAGGCAATGCGCCCAGACACCGGCACCGCAAAGGCGCGGCGCACCCGGTCGGGCATCGCCTGCGCATCGGTGGCATAGACGAAGCCGGCGTCCACTTCACCGCGCGCCACGTAATCCAGCGACTGGCGCACGTTCTGGGTGGTGATGGTCTTGCCCTGCAGCGACGGCCACAGGCCCGCCGCTTCCAACGCACTCTTGGCATAGCGGCCAACCGGCACGCTGTCCGGGTTGCCCAGTGCGATGCGCTGCACGCCGGCACCGGCCAGGTCCTTCAGGGTGCGCGGCGCGGCCTTGGCCTGCGGCGGCACCACCACCCACAGCGCATTCACCGCAAACACCTCGCGGCTGCCGGCCGCCAGCAGATCCTGCCGCTGGGCCTGGTCCATCGTGGTTTCATCGGCCGAGGCGAACACATCCACCGGCGCGCCACGGCTGATCTGCTGCAGCAGCACGCCGGACGCGGCGAAGTTGAAATCGACCCTGGTTCCCGGGTGCGCCTTCTCATAGGCAGTGCCGAGTTCGCGGAAGCTCTCGGTCAGGCTCGATGCCGCCGACACCGTCAGCTCAGCCGCCCAGGCCGGCACCGTGGCCAGCAGTCCCAGCAACAACAATGCCGCTCGCTTCATGCCCAGCCCTCTGCCTGATCAGTCCAGTCCGGCGTCCCGGGCTACGGCCAGTTCCGCCAGCCGGTCCGGGTCCAGCAACAGCATCTCACGTTGGTTCACCGCAATCACACCCTCTTCGCTCAAACGGCGCAGCACGCGGCTCACCGTCTCCGGCGCCATCCGCAGGTAGTTGGCGATATCGGTGCGGGCCATGCTCAGGTTGAATCGGGTCGCCGAGAAGCCCCGCCGGGCATAGCGCTCGGAAAGATCCAGCAGGAACGCCGCCATGCGCTCCTCGGTGCGATGGTTGGCGGCCAGCGTGGCCACCTTGCCGATCTCGGCGCTGAGCAGGCTGAACAGCCGCGCCTGCAGCCCCGGCATGCGGGTGGCCAGCAGGCTCAATCGCGGGAACGAGATCCGGCACAGGTAGACGGTGTCCAGCGCCACGGCGTTGCACGGGAAGCGCGCGCCGTGGATGGCATTGAGCCCGATCACCTCGCCCGGCAGGCTGAAACCCAGCACCTGCTCGCTGCCCTGGCTGTCATCGACAAAGGTCTTGACCATGCCCGCGCGGACCGCTGCGATCGAATCGAACGGATCGCCCGCACGGAAAAGATAGTCGCCGGCCTGGAACGGGCCGACGTGGTCGACCAGCACATGAAGCTCGCCCAGCGCGGTCTTGTCGTAGCCCTGCGACATGCAGGCGTCGGAGAACGCACAGGTACTGCAGAAGTGCAGCGCGTCACCGTCATCGGCCGCTGCCGGATTGGGCGTAGCCGGTCGGGACGCAGAGGGAGCGGAGGGGTTCAGGGGCATTGCAGCAACGCAGGAACGAAGGCCGTCATCATACGACAGCGGGGCGCCCCACCCTGCGCACCATGCGCCTACTCTGGCGCAGGTTCAGAGCGTCGCTGCGGGCCACGCTGGCGCATGCTGTCGCGCACGTCCACGTCGAACTGCAGCTGCAGCATGCTGTCATCGTCCAACGCGATACCGAAGCCCAGGCCATCGCGGCAGGGCAGCCTCTTCGCTAGTGCTTGAACCGCTTCGCGTGGCAGCACCAACCGGCAGAATGTCCCGCCATCGAGCAGCACCGCCTGATCGCCGGCATGCAGCGACAGCGCTGCGCCCCAGCCACCGCTGCCACCAAAGCGCGTCAGGTTCTCCACCGATTCACCGGCCAGCAGTCGTGCCAGTTCCACTTCATCCACGCGCAGGCGCATCGATTGCTGTTGCAACTGGACCTTCATGCTGTGATGGACTCCCATTCCGACGGGGTATTGCAGTTGAGCAGCATCGCCTGATCCTCCGGCGCCAGCGGCAACCGTGTCACGCCCAGGCGTTCCTGCAGGGCGCGCAGTGAACGGCGCGCCGTCGGGTCATCGATCAAGGCCTGCAGCACGCGGCGGCAATGATCATCGATCTGCAACCGCATCGGCAACGGTTCATCGTCGAACACCGTGCAGGCACGCGCTTGTTCGGCCTGCAGCCGTTGCAACAGCATGGGTGTCACCTGCGGCGTATCGACCGGCACTACCCAGGCAGGGCCATCAGGCATCTGCATCGCCACGCTATAGAGGCCGCCCAGTGGTCCGCAGCGCGCAACCCGATCCGGGATCCCGCCAAACGCCGGGTAGTCACCGCTGACCCAGACCTCGCGCGCGCCCGCCTGCTTCAACAGGCCGCGCATGTGTTCCAGCAATGTGCGCCCCTGCCAGGGCAGCAGTGCCTTGTCGCGGCCCATGCGCGCGGACAGGCCACCGGCCAGCACGATGCCGTTGATGGTTCCATTCATGGTAGAGCAACGCCATGCGTGGCTGCACCGGCATCAATGCGGGTGGTCGTGCGCATGGCCATGGTCATGTTGGGGTTCGCTGTCGGCATGGCACAGGCTGCAACCTTCGCTCCACTGGCTGTCGCCGTCTTCGTAATGCTCCTGCTTCCAGATCGGGCACTGGTGCTTGACCACCTCGATCAGCTGCCGGCAGGCCCGGAACGCCTCGTCACGGTGCGGGCTGCCGGCGGCCACCACCACCGCCACATCGCCGATACCCAACCGGCCCTTGGCATGGGCCACATACAGCTTCAGCTTCGGACCGAACGTGGCTTCGACCTCGGCGGCCAGGCGCTTGAATTCGTTCAGCACCAGCGGCTCGAACAGGTCGTAGGTGATCCCGGTCACCCGCCGGCCCACATTGACGTCGCGCACTTTGCCGATGAACACATCGATGCCGCCGAAGCCCGGGTCGGACACCGCCGCGATGCCCTCGGTCGGATCGATCGCCGCCTGCGCGCGGTCCACCACCTTCGTGATGATCGTCTCGCTCATCGCTCAGCCCCCGCTCACCGGCGGCAGGATCGCCACCCGGCCATCGTCGGGCAACGCCTCGTGGTCGCGCAGCACGCGTTGCTGGTCGGCGAATGCCGAGTAATCCAGCAAACCGGCACGGAAACCCGGCCACCGCACCGGCAGCAGCTCACGCAGCGCCTGGCGCAGATCGGCCACAGTGCCGCCAGCCACTTCCACCGCGATTTCGCGGCTGGCGTCCAGATCGGAAAACGCACCGAACAACTGCAGATTCACCTGTCTCATCACGACTCCTGGCTCGCCAGCTGCACGGGGTTCTGATGACCCCAGCCCTGCACGCGCACTGGCGTGCCGGCAGCGACCACGCCGCCCTCGCCTTCCAGCACCACCCAGGCGTTGGCCTGCAGCATGGACATCAAACGGAACGACTCCTGCCCGGCCAGCACGCGCGCACTCAGGCGGCCCTGCGCGTCCACTTCCACCCGCGCCCGCGCATGGAAGCGCAGGCCGTGCGGCGTGCGCACGTCGGCCTGCAGGGGCAACGTCAACACCTGCTCGGGTGCCAGCCCCAGCAGGCGGCGTAGCACCGGCTCGACGAAGAAACGCTGGCCCACGGCGGCCGACACCGGGTTGCCCGGCAGGCCGAAATACAGCGCGCCATTGGGCAGCACCGCGAACAGCAACGGCTTGCCGGGGCGGATCGCCACCTTGTGGAACACGATGCGCGCCCCCCGGCCGCGCAGCGCGTCGGGAATGAAATCGTAGCGGCCGGCCGAAACCGCGCCGGTACTGATCAACAGCTGCGCACCCGCGTCCAGCGCTTCATCCAGGACCGCGTTGAACGCGGCCACCTCATCGCCCACCGTGCCCTGCCAGACCACCTCGGCACCGGCGGCCTGCAGGCGGCCGACCAGGTACGGCCGGTTGCTGTCACGGATCTGCCCGGATTCCAGCGTCTGCGCAGCTTCGGTCACCAGCTCCTTGCCGGTGGCGATCACCGCGGCCTTCGGCCGTGCCATCACCGCCACCTGAGCCACGCCGATCGCATGCAGCAAGGTGCGCGCGTTGATGTCCAGCACCTGCCCGGCCTGCAGCACGCGCTCGCCGTCGCTAACGTCTTCGCCGCGCAGGCGCACGTTCTGGCCCGGCTTCACCGATGCCTTCAGGGCGATGCGGGTCGGGCGGCCGTCCTCGCTGGCGAGGATCTCCACGTTCTCGACCGGCACCACCGTATCCAGCCCAACCGGCATGCGCGCACCGGTCATGATTTCCCAGGCACCCTCGCGGCCTTCGGCGCCAGCATCGCCAGCCGCCTGCCAACCCTGCACGGCAAATTCGGTACCGGCTTCGAACGTTGCGCCGTTGGCGCGCAGCGCGAAGCCGTCCATCGCCGAATTGTCGAACGGCGGCAACGACTGCGCGCTGTGGATGTCGCTGGCCAAGGTACGGCCGCCAGCCTCATGCAGCGGCAGATGTTCGGCCGGCAGCGGCGTGGCCGCATCCAGCAGATGCTGCAAGGCCTCGCTGTAGGCAATCATCAGTGGCCACCGCCATCGACCATGGCCAGGGCGTGGCCCAGCACCGGCGCCAGAATATCGAGGCACTGCGCCGCTGCCTTCGGGCTGCCCGGCAATGCAAACACCAGCATGTTGCCCAGCTGCACCACCTCGGCGCGGCTCAGCCAGGCCATCGGCGTGTGCTGCGCACTCAGTGCCCGCACCATCTGCGCCAGGCCATGCACCGGCCGCGCGTTCAAGGAACGCAGCGCCTCCGGGGTCAGATCACGCGGGCCCAGCCCGGTACCGCCGGTACACAGGCACAGGCGCACGCCCTCGGCGGCCAAGGACTGCAGGCGGCTGGCCAACGGCTCGATGCCATCGGGCAGCACTTCGGCGACCACCACCTCGCCACCCAGCTTCTTCAGCCCGGTCACCAGGGTCGGTCCAGAGATATCCTCATAGGTGCCTTCGCTGACGCGATCGCTCAGCGTGATCACCGCGCAGGCCGCGCCTTCCAGGCCCTTCGGCGCACGCGGCTTGAACCGCTCACGCTCGGCCTCGTCCATGCCTTCCGGGTGCAGCCAGACACCGCGCTTGCCGCCCTCCTTGAACAGCAGGCGGATGCCTTCGATGCGCAGGGCCGGTTCCACCGGCTTGCTCAGGTCGTACAGGGTCAGCAGCGCCGCGTTGACGCCGGCCAGTGCCTCCATCTCCACGCCGGTGCGCGCCTCGCTGGCGCACTCGCACCACACGCGGATCGCCTGCCGTTCCGGCACCGGCGCGCAGAAGACCTGCACCAGTTCCAGCGGCAGCGGATGGCACAGCGGCATCAGCATCGACGCCATCTTGGCGCCCTGCAGACCGGCAATCTCGGCCATCACCAGCGCATCGCCCTTTGGCAGGCGGCGCTCGACAATCAGCGGATAGGCCACTGGACCGGCATGCAGCTCGCCCACCGCCACCGCACGGCGGCGGCTGATGCGCTTGTTGCGCACATCGGCCATGTGGAAGGCCGCGTTCAATTCCCCACTCATCGTGTTGCTCATCCTCCGATGGAGGCCAGATGCGGGGTCAGCCCGGTCTGGCCCTGGTGCAATCCATGCCCGGCCGTTTTCAGGCCAAGCTGTGTGGTGATGCGTGCCAGCAGCGCGTCATGGTCCTCATCGCGCTGCAGCAGCGGGCGCAGCGGCACGCCGAACTCGCCGAACAGGCACAGCCGCAGGTCGCCCTTGGCGGTCACCCGCAGGCGGTTGCAGCCCTTGCAGAAATCACGCGAGTACGGCGCGATGATGCCGATGCGGCCGCGATGGTCAGGGTGGCCGAACTCGCGCGCCGGGCCGGCATCGGCGGCGCGCAGACGCTCGTGCCAGCCAGCGGCCAGCAGCTGCTCGATCACCAGGTCGGCGCGCAGGTGGTGGCGCTGGAAATAGGCTTCGTTGTCGCCGGTGCGCATCAGCTCGATGAAGCGCACGCTGAAGGGCCGGTCACGCAGGTAGTCCATCCACTGCGGCAGCTCGTCGTCGTTCAGGCCACGCAGCAGCACCGCATTGAGCTTGATCGCCGGCAGGCCCAGCGCCTGCGCCAGCGCCAGGCCCTGCTGGATCTCCGGCAGGCGGTCGTGCCCGGTGATGGTGTGGAAACGCTCGCGTTGCAGGCTGTCCATGCTCACGTTCAGCGCGGTCAGGCCGGCCCGGTGCCAACCCGGCAGGCGCCGCGGCAGCAGCGTGCCATTGGTGGTGATGGCCACCTTGCGGATGCCCGGCACTGCCGCCACGGTGGCGATGATCTCATCCAGGTCCTTGCGCAGGCTGGGCTCGCCGCCGGTCAGGCGGATCTTGCTCATGCCCAACGCCACGAAGGCCCGCACCAGGCGCGCGATTTCATCCACCTGCAGGAAGCGCGGGCGGCCATCTGCCTGGTACCCATCGGGCAGGCAGTAGCTGCACCGGAAGTTGCAGGCTTCGGTGAGCGACAAGCGCAGGTACGGAAAGCTGCGTCCGAAGCTGTCGGTGAGTTGGCTCATGGCTGTTCCGCCTCCTGGTACCACCCTGCAGCCCTGCCCCTGAACGGGTTGTCGACCCCAGCCCGCAGAGTGCGCTGGGGCGTTGAAAGCGTCAACCCGGGAGGCACGCAGCCTGAATTGGCGCCACCTGTCGCGATAGGCCCTCCCCGCCCGTCCCGTTCGCCGTGGCAACCTCGACACCTGTCGCAGATTGCACGGTGCGGGCGGATCCCCACGCCAGCCAGCGCTGGCGGTGCTCAACTGCATGTGAGAATGCCAAAAGCGTCTCCAATCGAGTGATGTTTGCAACTCTTCTGATTGGCATTGCACAGCGCCAGGGGCTCAGATGGGCGTGCCACCGGAAAAGGGGTGGCCGGGCTTCGAATCCCGTGTTGGCTTTGAGTAAGTGCGCTTGCCAGCCGGCGTCACCATGCGTGGCGCCGGCTGGCAATCCGTCTGCCGGCTATGGCGGGCGGTGCGTTGGGGGCGTTCGCGCCCGCCGGCTTGAAGCCAACCCGGATTCGAACCACGTACCGCCCGCCACCTTTCGGGTGGCGGCTACCGATTGCCCTGCACGGAGCCTTGCCATGAACGAATCGGACTTCCCGCATCTGCACGCCTACCGCAGCACCGCCCGCGACGACGGTTCGCCACAGGCTGCGCCTGCAGTGGACAGAAACACCTTGATTGCCAATCTCAACCGCATCGGCTCCGGTGCAGCAGCCGACGGACAACCCTGGCCGGAGCGGCATCAACTACCCGGCCGCTGCCTGGCCCTCGCCGATGCCGATTGCGCGTTGAGCGGGTTGCGGGTGGTGCTGGAAATGCTGCTGGCGGCGGAACGCACCCGGCAGAACGGCGAACCGGAAGAGTACGTGGGCGACCGGGTGATGGAGGGATTGGTCATGGCCTGCCAGTCGTTGTGCGCGCAGGCGGTGGGGCAGTTGCAGCCCGAAGGGTGAACGCGATGCACAACGCCCTTCAGCTTGGACCGCTTTCAGCAGGCGTCAGTGCTCGCTGAAAGCGCTCCTCAGATCGACGCCGATGATCGGCGAGAAGTCCACCTTGCACAGCTCCAGCTCGAAGAGCTGATCGTGATTGTCCAGGCACAAGGTGACCCTCACCGGCACGCCATCGGCATCGGCAAGCATGGCCGTGGCAATGTCGCTTCCGAAGACCTGGGTCGTGCTGGACAGGAACACCACGCCCCCGAATCCGACGACACCCACATCCTCCACCTGGGCGAGCGCCAGATCCTTCAACAACCGTTCGGACAGCTCGATCGTCCCAGGCAGCAGCCTGTGGATGAGGGAGACCTCGTCGGGGGTGAGAAATCTGGGCACGGGATGTCCTTCAGAGCACCGCGTCCGCCATCGGCAGATGCTCGATCCGCCATGTCTTGGCGTAGATGAGAATGACGCTTCCGGTCGAGCTGGTCTCGATACGGAAACACTTCAGTCCGGACAACGGATAGAGCCGACCGCCTTCCAACGATCAAGAAGATCAGCAAGTCACGGCTCGTCATCGTCGACCCCGGCAAACTCTATCCCCTCTCCACCCAACACGCCGAAGTTCATGAGCGCCGAGCACCCGTAGGCTTCCGAGAAGCAAACGGCTGCCTGCCGGCCATCCGGCCAGCGCACGTGGACCTTTACCTCGTCGGATACGCCAGGATTGCTTCTGTCGATGTTGATGGCCAGCATCGTGGCGTCACACCATTCGAGCGCGTTGAAATCCTCATTCATCTACGACGAAGGCGTACCTCACGTGGACTCTTTGGCAAAGAACGCCGCCGCCCCTTTTTTAGGATTTCACACTCCGTCCGTAACCGTTAATGCGCCTTCGTCTCGCCGCGCATAGCGTGTCGCTACGGATTCCTGAACCCGCCACAAACAGCCCAAGCCTCGCCCCGGCAGTCGGCATCAAGGGGTGAAAGGCTCAGACCTGTACTCACACCCATTGATGTCGCGAAACACTACTGAGTATTCCTTATGTTCATCTGCCTGCCCGGGAACGAAGAGCCCGTTTGCATCAAACAATACTACCTGCGGCTTGCCACTACTGACACGCAGACTCCGGGTGGGGCCAGCGACCTCCTCAAGGATCGGGTTGAAAATCCTCCAGCTTGGGCTTCCCTTCGGTCTCTGCTCGGTGACCGCGCTCCGGGCAGCGACATGCCCGTCAGGACCGTCGAGCGCAATCCGGATTGTGGGACCAGACATATGTGTCACCTCGAATCTGCCAACCCGGGATTCGGCAACTGAAGCCGATTCGACATACCGTATCTGGGCCTCACTGCAGACCTTATTACCACCGAGAGTGGAACATGCCGCACTACTCAGTGCGATCGCTAGGAAAAGCGTGACGTTCTTCAATTCACCTTCCCCTGATTATCAATCGATGCTTGCCACTATCATCCCACTGTTGCCTTGACCTGATCACCGCAGGAAGAATGCTCTCCGACAAATGGCTCTGCATTGCGGCGGCACTTTTCACCTCACATTCCTGCGCGCTCTGATATCGGTTTGCGCCAATACTGGCTTCGAATCGCTCTGCGGCAGCTCTTGCATTCTCGGCCCAGCCCTGCAGGTCTCCGACATGATCCATTTCGTCACGCATCGTCGACCGCCTGATGGAAGGAGAATCATATCGATCGCGCATCAGCACAGTCGGAGTGAGGCCGACGGCATACTCCTCAAGGTAGTGGCCGGCAGCATCACAGTTGCACTTGGGGCTGATAGTCCATTCCATGGTTGTCCGAGCAAGTGTATTCGCCCTGAACTCAGACGTTGGTGCGCCCGGGTACGTCGCAGTCATGTCGCCATTTTGAGTCCCCCTCTTCCATGCAACGGGATTCAACTCCCATTCCAGCAAGCCGAATGGATCCGTCGAAGCGACTGGCCTCGCACCTGCATACAGATACAGCGACACCCCACCATTCAACCCCAGCGGATCTCCCTGGGAGTACCGCCCAATCGCAGGGTCATACTCTCGCTGCGAGTTGTAGAAGAAACCGCTCGCATCGGTTGACTGCTGTCCGGGAAAGCGGAGGGCCAACAGGAATGGCACGCCATCACCATCTGGATCAGCACTCGGAATCTGATTGCCGAACACTTCGCTCTTGCTGCTCCACTCCCATATCGCAACATCGCGCGCAGGGTCGATCACCACACGCGGTGTGCCCAGATGGTCCGGCTGGACATAGGCCAGCTCCGGCACACCTGTGCTTGGCACATTGATGAGTGCCACCGGGTAGTTGTCCAGCCAGATCGCCTGCTGCTGAGCCTCGCCCGTCGCCGAATAATTGCCCAGCCACTTCCCCGCCTCGCCATACAGCGTGATCTGCGCTGCGCCACCGGCCGGCTTGCGCAGCACGCGCTCGCCGCGGTGGTTGTAGGCGTAGCTTTCCAGTGCGGCATTGCCCTGCTTCACCGCGTTCATGCGATTGGCATCGTTGTAGGTGAACGTCTTGCTGCCGATGCTGGTGGTATTGCCGGCTGCGTCATGGGTCCGCGACTCGCCATCCACCGCAGTCAGGCGATGGCTGGTTGCGGGATAGGTGTAGTTGGCGGTGCCTGCCGAGGTGGTCAGCGCGGTGCGATTGCCGGTGGCGTCATAGGTATAGGTTTCAATCGGCGTGCCGGTCGTGCCGTCCTGGGTCTGGGTCAGGCGGCCCAGCGTGTCGTAGGCGTATTTGGCCAACACCATCGAACCTGCGCCGTTCTTCAGCTCGGTGATCGAACCGACGGGGTCATAGCCGTAGCCCAGCGACAGGCCGCCCGCGGCCGGGTCGTGCACCGCCTGCGGGCGGTAATCCAGATCCAGCGGACGCTGCAGCTGTCGGCCGTTGCCGTAGGTCCAACCGGTGGCCGGTCCGAAGGCTGCGTAGGTTACGTTGTTCACCACGATCTGGCGCGTCTGGCCGGGTCGGGTCAAACCGATCTGACTGATGCGCCCCTGGGTGTCGCGCACATAGTCGGCCACGCTGCCGTCGGGGTAGGTCAATGCGGTCAGGCGACCCGACTTGCTGTAGGCATAGCGCAGCGTGCTGGCAACGCCGTTGACGGTCTGCACCTTGCGGGTGACCTGGCCGAAGCGATCGTGGCAGTACTGGGTGCTGCCATTGGCGTGCAGCACCTGCCCCAGCCGTCCCTTCCCAAAGCGCTCGTCGACGGCACAGGCGGCCTGTGCCACGTCATAGCTGTAGCCCACGTCCAGATTGGGGTCCGGATAGGCAACGCCGATCAGGCGGTTGAGTGCATCGTAGTGATAGGTGGCGGTGACGCCACGCGCATCGGTAGCCGTCTTGCGGTTGCCGGCGGCGTCCACGGTGAAGCTGCTGGCGCCACTATCCGGGCTGACCTGCCCGGTCAGGTCACCGAAACCGTTGTAGGCGTAGGTGGTATGCAGGCCCTTCGGGTCGGTGACCTGGGTAACCTGGTCCAGCACGTTGTACTGGCTGCGGATCTCCGCCGCCACGCCGCCGACGTCCTGCAGGGTCTGGGCCAAGCGGTTCAGCGGGTCGTACTGCTGGCTGGTAATGCGCTGCAGTGCGTCGGTCACCGTCTGCGGGTTGCCGTTCGCATCGTAGGCGAAGCCGGTGGCGTGATTGCCCGCGTCCTTCAGTGCGGTCAGCTGGCCGAGCGTGTTGAACGTCCGTGCCAGGGTACGGCGGAGGGTGCCGCTGGTATCCAGCGTGTCTTCCTTGAGGCGATTGCCGGCGTTGTCCAGTGTGTAGTGAATCGTGTTGCCTACGTTGTCCTCGATGTCGGTCAAGCGCAGCGCGGCATCGTAGACATAGGTGACGCTGCTGCCATCGGGCTCGGTGACCTGTTGCACCTGGCCGGTCGGCCAGTAGCTGATCTGGGTGACCCGATTCTCGACAGTGGTCGCGCCGCGCACGGTGACCGAGGTTGGCCAGCCGCGGGCATGATAGGTGTACTCGGTCACCACGCCGTTGGCATCCTTGACCGACAACGGCCGCCCGAACGCGTCGTAGGCCAGGGTCTCGACCGTCTGGCCCAGCGCATTGGTCACGCTGCGCAGGTCGCCCTTGCGATAGGTGCAGGCACCTCCGTTCGCGCACCCTGCATCATCCTCCGAGTAATAGGCATAGGTAACCGCATCGGCCACATCCGTGCGCGGGCCATCCACACTCTTCAGCAGCCCCTCCACCGGGCAGCTGCCTGCCGCTGCCACATCGGCGGCTTCGCAGTACGTGTAGCTGGTGATGCGCGTCTGACCGGAAGCGGTGTCGGTCACCGTGTTGGCCGTCGGCTGGCGTCGGGCATTGAAGGCCGTGCGGGTTTCGCGGCTGCCGATCCGGGTGGTCAGTACCGCATTGGCTTCGACGTCGCGCGCCGTGGTCACCACACGCTGCTCGGGCAAGCCGACCGCTTCAGTCACGGTGTGGATGCTGACGGCACGACCGCTCACCGCATCGGTGCCCTGCGCATAGGTGTGCTTGGTCTGGACACCGCGGCGATCGGTGTAGGTATCCAGGCGCCGGCGGAAGTCGACACTCTGGTTGTAGTAGGTTCGGCTGACGGTTCCCTGCGAATCGGTCAGGCCGGTCACCTTGCGCGACGGCGCGGTGTCGCCGCCGGGTGTCAGGGTGTAGTCGGTCTGCCGCCCAAGCGCGTCGGTCACGACCGCACCGCCGTTGGGGCTGTAGGCCAGCGTCACGCCGTCAGCACCGCCGGCGTGCTGACTGGAGATCACACGGCCGTCGGAATCATAGGTAAAGGTGCTGTAGCGGCGACCGTCCTCGGCGGTGATACCCGTCAGGTGCTGGGGGAAGTCCTGATTTTCGTAGTGATACGAGCGTACACCGCCACCCGCATAGGTCACCGTGGCAACCTGGCTCTGCGGTGTGTAGGTATAGGTGGCGAGCGGAATGCCTTCGACCAGGACCGAGCTGATCAGCGCCTCGTAGTCGTTGGACTGGTAGACGAACTCCAGCGTGCGGCCACTGCTGTGGGTGACGGCCGCCAGGCGGTCGCTGTCGTCGTAGATGTAGGTCAGCGACGTGCCATCCGGGAAGCGCTTGGTGGCAAGACGCCCATCCGCGCCGAAGGTCGAGATGGAGCCCGCTGAATACAGCGTCCAGCTCCCGTTCTGGACGAGACGATCCCCGCTATCGTCATCCGCCTCGTAGGCTTGGCCGATCTTCTTGAACGCCCGCTGGAAGCCCGTACTTTCAATGATGCCAACACTGCCAACACCATCCAATGCCAGGTGGGCTCCCAGCGAATGGGTCCAGCCATAGCCGAAGCCACCGGATGAAGTAGAAATACCGGAGTGATAGAAGCGCGTCAGTGCGATCCAGCCCAGATCGAAATCCTGTGCGATTTCGTACTTCTCGCCTGTTTTTACGTCGCAAGGGTTGCCTACGGCTCCGTCGCAGGGCGCCTTGTTCGTGGCCTCCCCCTCCTCTTCCGACTCACAATTCGTGCCAGCGCCGTCCTTGTCGCACTTCTGCGACTTGGAGGTGATGGTCGCAACGAACTCCTCGTTCGCGCAGGCGCTGTGTGTGTTGGACCACTGCGTAAGCGGAACAGGGCAATCAAGGCGGCGTTTGCGACCGAAGGCCGTCTGACTCACATATGGCGCGCAGGGAGATTCGGCCGTGTTCTGCCCCATCATATGCGTGATCTGATAGAACCTGGACTCGACCACGCCTTCCATTTCAGGCACGCCGGAGAACCAGTCTCCCTGTGGTGTAACAGCAGCACCCGGACAGACCGGGTTGCTTGCCTGGACGTCCGCGAGATAGCTCGCAACCATCGCCTCTTCGGTCGAAAACTCCGCTGTACTCAGATAGGTCCAGTCTGGATCAGAGGGTTGCGCCTTCCCCATCCAGTAGGTGATCGACGTGTTTCCGTTCAAGTCCACGACTTTCGACTTGATCTTGTCGACAGATTGCCAGCCGAACTGGAACTCCGGTGGGAACGGGCTGGGTGCGGGCAGGTTCTTGATGGCAGCCACCGCCGCCTGTTGGGTCTTGTATTGAGTCGCATCGCCGCCGGGCTGCGAAATGCGCCAGGTAATCTTGCTTTCCTGCGCCTGTGCCACTGCAGAGGCTAAGCAGCCGAGGGCAACAATCGCCAGCGCGGCACGCGAGAGGGTCTTCAGTCGTTCCAACATCCCTGTTCTCCTTCCTGGACGAACACAGCGCCGGCGGGAACGAGAACGCGAAGGTGTTCCCCGCGTCATGCTTCGGATCGTCCCTGGTCCGGAATGCGGCAGTGCCACATGCCGCCTTTATCGTTGAGGACGCTTACACATTCAAGTGTGGAGCCGAGTAACCGATCACAGATTCAAGCACCCAACGCTATTCAGCGGACTGCGCCCTGCTCCCATGACTTCCTGCACAGAGAGTTGGTGCTCTACCTCACTACATTACCAGCACGACTTGTCGCGACGTCGGCAGGCTGTGGCGCTCCGCTGCAGACCTGACCCATCGGAAGGGCTGGCACGCGTCACGGCCCAGGGGAATGGCAATGAAAAGCAGCCGAGTGACGTTGTGGGCGCTGGCCGCGATTATGGCCGCAGTGGGCGCCGCGCACGCAGGGGAAATCCAGGTGGATCGCGGCGCTTACGCACTGCAGGCCGAAGAGACCGGGGGCGGCCCGATCACCGTGGTCTTTGAATCCGGTTTCGGGCAGGGCGCGGAATCCTGGAAGGAGGTGGTTGCCGGTCTGGGGCGCGACTACCACAGCATCACCTACGCCCGTGCAGGACTCGGCAAGTCCGGCAGCGACGGCCACCCCAAGCGCATCGATGCGCATCTGGCCGACCTCACGGCAGTGATCGATACGCTCGCACCCGGTCGCCGCGTTGTGCTGGTGGGTCATTCCTATGGTGGCCTGCTGGCCACGGAGTTTGCACGCCGGCATCCGGAGCGCCTGCAGGGCCTGGTACTGGTGGACCCGGCCACGATGGGGCAGCGCCATGCGTTCAAGCAGGCCGACAGTGCCCGCGTGCAGGCAGACGATGCCCAGCTGCGGGCAATGCTGCCGCCGGCCATGGCTGCCGACTACGCCGTGCTGACCGAACAACTGGATGCACCCGGTGCGGAGACCCCGCGCACGATGCCGGACGTGCCCGTGGCGCTGCTGACTGCAACGAAGCTGGCTGCCGAACCGCTGTTCTTCGAAGAAACCGCATCGGGCAAGGCACTCTGGAAGGCACAGCACGCCCTGCTCTTCTCGGGATTCACACGCGGTACGCATCGCTATCTGTCGACCGGGCACACCCTCCAGCGCGAGGACCCCGCTGCGGTGGTGGCCGCGATTCAGTCCGTCTCCGGCACCTTGAAGTAGCCGTTCCAGGCAACGGCTTTCCGGGTTGTTCCCTGCTACTGCCCACGCAGGCGCACCGCAAAGTACCGCGTCGGGGAAAGGCCAAGCGCCTTCTTGAACATCGTGATGAAGGCCGTCACCGACTCATAGCCCAGCGTCTCGGAAACGCGTTGTACTGGGGCACCACCGGCGAGTTCACGAATGGCGATGAGCAGATGCAGCTGCTGCCGCCAGCGCCCGAACGACAAGCCCGTTTCGCGCTCAATCAGCCGGGTCAACGTGCGCTCGCCCAGGGCCAGGCGCACGGCCCACTGGCCGATGGTGCTGCGGTCTGCCGGATCCGCCGACAGCGACGCAGCCAACGCCCGCACCTTCGGGTGATGGCTGACCGGCAACGACAGGTGCTCGGCCGGCATCTGTACCAGCTCGTCCAGCAACACCCGCGCCAGCCGGTCGGTGTGGCTGCCGTGCGGGTAGTCCAGCGGCGCATCGGCCAGGTGCAGGATCATCTCGCGCAGCATCGGGGAGATCGCCAGCGTCACGCACTGCGCTGGCAGGTCGACGACGCCGGGCTCGACGAACAGGTAGCACAGGCGCGCGTTGGCGGTGGCGCGATTGCTGTGCGGCATGCCGCCCGGAATCCAGACACCACACTGGGGCGGCACGATCCACAGCGCGTTGGCCACTTCGCAGGTCACCGCCCCGTGCAACGCAAGAATGAGCTGGCCCTTGCGGTGCTCATGCACGGGAATCTCCGCGTCGTGCTCGGCTACCTGCAGGCGGCTGGCGACCGCCGGGCGATCGGTCTCGTCCGGGTCCAGGTCAAAGCCGGGGAGCGAAATGCGAGCCATTCTCACATTGACCGGTTTTAGCGATTGATTGTCATTGTAGCGAAATTCGCCAGTGCGGCCGATCACTAGCATGACCCGCATGCACCTCCCCACACCTTTCCTTCCCCACCTGTTCCAGGCATTTGCCCGGTTGAAAAGCCCTGCCCTCCGGACCGACCAGGAGGCGGTGCTGTTCTCGCTCAAATGCCTGCTCGCCGCCTCACTGGGGCTGTATGTCTCTCTGCGGATCGGCCTGAACCGCCCGTTCTGGGTGATCGGCACGGTCTATCTGGTGTCGCAACCGCTGTCCGGCGCAACGCTCAGCCGCGGACTGTTCCGTCTGCTCGGCACCGTGGGCGGGGCCGTCGCCACCGTCGCGCTGGTGCCACGCTTCGCCAATGAACCCCTGGTGCTGAGCGCCGCGCTCGCCACGTGGATGGCCCTGTGCCTGTATCTGGCGATGCTCGACCGCACGCCACGTGCGTACGCGTTCCTGCTGGCCGGCTATACCACCAGCCTGATCGGGTTTCCTGCGGTGATGGTGCCGGGAGACGTGTTCACCATTGCCATCACGCGGGTGCAGGAAATCTCCATCGGCATCCTGGCCGCCACGCTGGTACATGCGTTGGTGTTGCCGCGCCGGGTCTCGATGCGCGTGCACGCACGGGTTGCTGCCGTGCTGGAAGATGCGGAACGATGGACACGCGACCTGCGCGCCAGTGCATCGGACACGGTGCTGGCGACGGACCGCTCGAAAGTGGCAACCGACCTGCTCGAACTGCATGTGCTGTCGATCCACCTGCCCTTCGACAGTGCCCACGGCGTGGCCCAGGTACAGATCCTGCGCGCCCTGCATGACCGGATGCTGGACGTACTGTTGCTGTCCAGCGCGGTGGAAGATTCCATCGCCCGGCTGCGTTCACCACAGGCCGGCGCGATGGATGCAACGGGCTGGCGCGATCTGCTGCAGGCCAGCCTCGTCGCGCAACAGGCCGAGCTCGACCTCGCCCACGCCGACTGCCGCGTACTGCAGGCGCAACTATGCGCTGCCCGCCCCGACTGGCGCCGGCATGTACCTGCTCGCCTTGCGCGACATGCACAGGGTGCGGTACTTCACCGGGATCATCGGCTTGCCCTGCGCAGCGCGCTGGGCGCGTTCGTCGGCATCCTGCTGAGCTGCGTTCTGTGGATCGTTACCGGCTGGTCGGACGGCGCCACGGCGGTGTCCATCATCGGCACGGCGTGCGTGCTGTTCGGCACGATCGAAGCGCCTGCGCCGCATGTCATGCGCTATCTGGTGGGGTCGTTGATCGGCGTTGCCGTCGGCTTGCTCTACGGTCTACTGATCTTCCCCGCGCTCTCCGATTTCGTCGGCCTGATTGCCGCGCTCGCGCCGGTGCTGCTGCTGTGCGGATCCTTCCTGGCCCGGCCACCCTTCACCATGGCTGCGCTGGGCGTGGTGCTGACGTTTCCGCTCATCGCCGGCCTGGGCGCGACCAATACGGTCAACATCGTCGGTGCACTCAACAACAGCGTTGCGTTGTTCGTCGGTACGGCAATGGCACTGTGCAGCATGCAGCTATTCCAGACCACCGATGCGGGCCGCAACCGCGCACGGTTGGAGCATTCGATCCGTCGGGACATCGCGCGGCGCGCCGCCGGACGAGGTGCTATGACCCGCGCCTGGCTCAGCCGCATGCTGGATCGCATCGGGCTGCTCGCTCCCAGGTTGCAGGGCCGTACCAGCCCAGCACACGACCTGCGAGCGTTGTTTGCGGACGTTCGTGCGGCACGTGCATCCAACCAACTCCGCGCACTGGACACGCGCCTGCAGGATCCGCGCATGCAAGCGCTTCAGGCGACGCTGATCGAACGCGTCGCAGCACATTTCAGGATCCGCGCCCACGCGCCACGCCGTGTCGACGCCCATCTCCTGGAACTGCTCGACCGCATGCGAGAAGCAGCGGTGGCCAGCAGCGCGGATCGGGAGCATCTGTCGCACCTGCTCTGCGGGTTGCGCCGCGACCTGCTGGCACCCCCGCTCACCCATCGGCACCGACCTCATGTTTTCTGATCTTTCCATTGATGGCGTGCTCATTCCCGGCCTGCTCGCCGTGGCCGCCGCCGCGCTGGCGCTGTCGATGCTGACCTCACGCCTGCTCGCCAGCCTCGGTCTGTACCGCTGGTTCGCCGCACGGCCGCTGGTAGGCCTTTCCCTGTTCGTGATCCTGGCGGAGCTGATGATCCGGCTTGCGCCTCTGTTCGAGAAATGAAATGAAACACACGCTTGCTGTCATCGGGCGCTGGAGCGCAACGCTGGTTGTATTCGCGATTGCTGTCGTCGCTGCACTGTCCCTCTGGAATCGTTACGAAACACGCCCGTGGACGCGTGATGGACGGGTGCGCGCCGATGTGGTGCGCGTCGCGTCGGACATGGGAGGCCTGGTCACCCAGGTGCTGGTGCACGACAACCAGCGGGTCAGCGCCGGACAGCTGCTGCTGGTGCTGGATCAACCGCGCTTCGCTGCCGCGCTTGAGAAGGCCGACGCAGCGGTCAGCAGTGCACGAGCGACGCTGGCGCTGGCCCGCCGCGAATCGACGCGTGACAACGCACTTGGCAACCTGGTCGCCTCGGAAACACGCGAACGCAACGCCGCCAAGGTCGATACCGAGCTGGCCGCCCTTGCCCAGGCACGAGCCGAACAGCGCGTAGCCCAGCTCAACGTGCGACGTACCGAGGTGCGCGCGACTACCGATGGCATCGTCACCAATCTGGACCTGCACGCGGGCGACTACCTGCAACCCGGTGCGCAGGCGCTGGCGCTGATCGATACCGGCAGCCTGCGTATCGAAGGCTACTTCGAGGAAACCAAACTGGGCTGCATCACCGAGGGTGATGCCGCCGTGGCCCGGCTGATGGGCGACGCCCGCGATGTCCGCGGACACGTGGACACCATTGCCGCCGGCATTGCCGACGATCAGCGCTCGAGCACGCACAACCTGCTGCCGGCCGTGGCGCCGACCTACACCTGGGTGAGGCTTGCACAGCGCATCCCGGTCCGCATCCACATCGATGATGCGCCGGCGGATACGCGTCTGATCGTGGGTCGCACTGCGAACGTGACCATCACGCCCTCGGCCCAGGGAGCCTGCAAGTGAGCGTGCGAACCGTACGTGGTGGGCTGCTTGCCCTGCTGCTGCCGATGACGGCCTGCGTATCCGGCCCTGATTATCACCTGCCTGCGAATGCCGTCGCGGCCTCCCCCCGGGCGGCCCGGGCGTTCGTCTCAGGCCAGGACGCATCGTTCAGTCACGACGTGCCACCGGATCGGTGGTGGCAACTGTATGGCGACCCCCAGCTTGACGCCTACGTACGCGAAGCACTGGCGGCCAATACCGACCTGCGCGCCGCCGATGCCAACCTTCGGCGCGCCAGCGCTACCGTGCTGGAGTACCGTGCGCGCGGTGCTGTGCAAGCGGACGTGAATGCATCGGGCACGCTCACCCATGCTGGTGGCTACACCCAGGCGTCGGCCGCGTCGCAGTCGTATGCGCTGGGCCTGCACCTCTCCTATCCACTGGATCTTGCAGGCGGCATCCGCCGCGGCATCGAAGCCGCCACCGCGGACGCGGAGGCCGTCGCTGCGGCACGGGACCAAGTCCGCGTGGTTGTCGCTGCGGCCGTCACCCGTGCCTATCTCCAGGTGTGTACCCGCAATCACACGCTCGCCGCAACCCGGCAAGTGCTGGCGATACAGCGCGCCACGCTGGAGGCAACCCGACGCCTGGCTGCAGGCGGGCGCGGAACGGACTTCGATGTCAGCCGTGCCGGTGCCGCCGTCAACCGCAGCGCGGCGGGGATACCGCACCTGCTGGCGGAACGGCAGGCCTCACTGTTCGAACTGGCCGCACTGATGGGCAGGCTCCCGGCAGACTATCCCAGGGAAGCAGAAGGGTGCCCACAGCCCCCTGAGCTGGAGCAAGCATTGCCGGTCGGTGACGGCTGGCAGCTGCTCCAGCGGCGCCCTGACGTACGCGCAGCCGAACGCAGCCTGGCCGCCGCGACTGCAATGATCGGTGTCGAGACGGCGGGGCTCTATCCGCAGATCACTCTGGGCGCCTCTTCCGGCGTGGCTGGCACACCGGCGCATCTGCTGTCAGCCGACAGCTTCGGTGCGAGCATCGGCCCCGTGCTGTCATGGCACTGGCCCAACCGCCGCGCAGCCAAGGCCCGCATCGCAGCGGCTGGTGCCAATGCAGATACTGCTCTCGCTTCGTTTGACGGCATCGTGCTGCGGGCACTGCGCCAGACCGAGACCGCGCTTTCTGCCTGCACGCAGGAGCTTGAACGCGAGCGCAGCCTGGCGCAGGCGCGGATGGACGCAGCGCGGGCCGCCGGGCAGGCACAGCAACTCTACCGTTTCGGCAGGATCGATTTTCTCGACGTGCTTTCGGCCCAGGCCGCGCTGGCAGATGCGGAGTCCGCATTGGCCACCTCGCGCGCGGAGCGGGTCGACCGTCAGATGGAACTGTTCCTGTCATTGGGCGGCGGTTGGGCTGCGGGCGACACAGCCGATGGCGCGACACGCTGAGATCATCTTCGCAGCAGCAGGCGCAACCCGATCTATTCATGAACGGCATGCCGACACCCGTATTCATTCACATGGCTTGCCCTACATTCGCGTTCACAGCGCCGCATACCGCGGCCATGACGGAGGCATCCCGATGACATCCATACGTCTGCTTGCCCTTGCAGTGAGTACGGCCGCAGCACTCGCCGCAGCTCCCGCCTTCGCGGATCCGCCGCACCACGCCCGCGGCAACGGCCCGCCGCCGCATGCCGGCGGCCCCCACAACCGTGATGCGCCGCCGCCGGGCTGGCAGAAGAAGGCCTGGCGCCACGGTGAGCGCCTGCCGTGGTCCGAAGTGGATCGCCGATACTGGGTGGACGACTATGCGCGCTATCACCTGCGTGAGCCGGGCCGCGACCGGCGTTGGGTGCGCCAGTCCGACAACGAGTACCTGTTGGTGGAGATCGCAACCGGCTTGATTGTTGACGCGCTGCATCGTTGAATGTGGAGCGCGCCGGGGCCTTGTAGCCGTGGCCCCGGCGGCGCACCTACCCTGCTGCGACCCACGTCAATGATGCGAACCATCGGATTCCAAGGCGCGCTTCTCGCTGCCTTCCTCGTCGCAGGCCAGCCGGCCCACGCAACCCAGCACCCATCAGCGGCGGATGTAAAAGCGATCGAACAGGTGGTCGAATCGTTCCGCACCTCGCTGATCAACAAGGACAAGCCGACCTACATGGGCCTGTTCTTTTCGGAAAAACCGGAAGATATCGGCTGGCAGTTCGTCTCCGAGGACGCGCGCCTGCAGGACATCCGCAAGGCCAAGCCCGATGCGATCAAGGCTCGGCAGATTCCCACCAACAACTTCATCGCGCTGATCGACGGAGCGGTGGCTTCGCCGAAGCCAAAAGAAGAGACATTCTCCAACACCAAGATCGAGACGGATGGCGATGTGGCCTCGGTGTCGTTCGACTACAGCTTCCACGACGATGGGGTGAAGACCAACTGGGGCAAGGAAATGTGGCAGCTGATCCGGACCGAGCAGGGCTGGAAGATCTTCTCGGTGATCTACTCGGTCCGCGATTCACGCAGCCCGGCCGATTGAACGTCGTTTGACGGGGCCGAACCCCGGCCGCGATCCATTCAGCCTGCGCATTGGCAATCAGTCAGGGATCGGGCACAGTTCGGCCACGCGCAAGGACGCACGCCATGACCCGCCTGCTGATCATCGAAGACAACCCCGAGCTCGTAGCCAACCTGTACGCCTTCTTCGAGCCTCTCGGCTACGTGCTGGACGACGCCCGCGACGGTGCCAGCGGCCTGCGCCGGGCCACGCAGCACGACTACGACGCCATCCTGCTGGACCTGATGCTGCCGCGCCTGGATGGCATGACGCTGTGCCAGAAGCTGCGCCAGGAGTTCCAGAACCCGGTGCCGATCCTGATGCTGACCGCGCGCGATCCGGTCGAAGACCGGGTTCAGGGCCTTGCGTTGGGTGCGGACGACTACCTGGTCAAACCGTTCTCGCTGACGGAACTGGATGCGCGGATCAAGGCCCTGGTGCGACGGGCGCAGGGTCGCCAGGTCCAGAGCGTGCTGGCGTGGAAGGATCTGCAGGTGGACACGCGCTCGCCACAGGCCTGGCGGCAAGGCCACTGCATTACGCTGACACCCACGTCGCACAAGCTGCTGATGTGCCTGGTGCGTGCGGCTCCCGCGGTGGTGCGCAAGCAGGAGATGCAGTACCTGGTCTGGGGCGACGAGCCACCGGACAGCGGCGCGCTGCGAACACACATCCATGAGCTGCGCCTGCAGGTGGACCGGAGCTTTGACACCGCGCTGATCACCACGGTGCACAGCGTCGGCTGGCGCATGCTGGCGTGAGCCCTGCTTCCCTCTACCGCCGGCTGAGCCTGCGCACCCGCATCACGATCTCGTTCGTGCTGTTGATGGCCGGTGCAATGGGTTTCATCGTCCTGGCCGAACAGGTCGACTACGACCAGGTCAGGGCCGCCGTCATCGCGCGGACCCAGGATAGTGCCGTGCAGACGCTGCAGGGAGCACTGACCCGTGGCGAACACCCCGCCCTGCCCTCGGGTAGCCAGTTGTACGACAGCCATAGCGTGCCGATGGTCCTGCGCCAGTACGGTCCGGGCTACCACGGCGAAGCAGCACCCAACGAGTGGCACCTGCGTGTGTTCGACAGTGGCGGCCAACGTTATTACCTGCTGCAGGACGCTGCCCCCTATGGCTACCTGGAACACCTGATCAATGCCTTTGCGGCGCTGGTCATCTCGATCTGCGTGCTGGGCGCCTTCCTGATCGGTCGCAAGGTGGCGACGCACGTCATCGCGCCCATCACGCGCTTGGCGGACGCGGTGCAGGACGGCCAGAAGCCCTTTCCCTATCAGGACGCGCGCGACGAGATTGGTGTACTCGCCCGCGCCTTCGCCCGGCACAGCGACGAGCTCGAACGGTTCCTGCATCGCGAGCAGTGCTTCAGTGGCGATGCCAGCCACGAGCTGCGTACGCCGCTGGCCATCATCGGAGGCGCCGCAGAGACGCTCGCCTGCCAGCTTCCGGCCGACAGCCACCTGGTTCCCAGTGCCGAGCGCATCCTGCGCACCACCCAGGAGATGCAGCGCCAGCTGACCTGCCTGCTGCTGCTCTCGCGCGCCCCCAGTACCGTGCCGCGCAACCAGGTGGCCCTGCGTCCGCTGATCGAATCCAGCATGGAGCGCTGCGAGCCCTGGCTTTCCGGCAAGCCGGTGATCGTTGCGTTTGATGCCCTGCATGACACCGTGCTGGACACCAACGCGAATCTGGCGCACAGCGTGATCTGGAACCTGCTGCGCAACGCCTGCCAGTACACCGAATGCGGCGAGGTGCGGATCACCCTCCACGACGCCGCACTCATCGTCGCCGACACGGGCCCCGGCCTGCCCTCCAGTATCGACCCACAGCAGTTCGAGCGTTTCCTGCCCGGCAACCCGCACAGTGGCGAGGGACTAGGGCTGTCGATCGTGCAGCGCATCGTCGAGCATCTGGGCTGGAAGATGACGGTGCATTCCTCGCAGCAGGGATGCCGGTTCAGCCTGGAGTGGCCCCTCTGACGGTTTCCTGACGCGCGCGTGCACATGCTGGGATGGCTCACTTCACGGCGGAACCCGCATGCAGCACCCCAAGGACAGCGGCAAGTACCCGCACGGCAAGACCGGCCTGAGCCGCATCTTCCACACCCTCATCCATTCGCGCGATGGTTTCATCGCCACCTTCCGCGGCGAAGCTGCCTTTCGTCAGCTGCTGCTCCTGCACGCGCTGTTGATCATTGCAGCGTTCGTGCTGGACATCAGCGCGGTCGAGCGCGCGATAGTGCTGGCGGTCTGTTTCATCAGCCTGCTGGTGGAACTGCTCAACTCGGCGATCGAGGCCGTGGTTGATCGCATCTCGCTGGAGCAGCATCCGCTGTCCAAGAACGCCAAGGACATGGGCAGTGCCGCGCAGACCACCGCGTTGTTGATGGTCGGTGCGGTGTGGAGCGTGATCCTGCTGGGCTAGCCCGGCAATCCTGACAACTTCCTGATAAAGCCGTTTCGATACTGCGCGCACTCCTGTTCCGCGGAACCTGCTCGTGCGTCAATGCCTCCGTTTTCCACGGCTCCATCCGATCGTTCTGGTCTGGGCCGCCGCACTGTTCTTCACCACGATTGGAAACATCGCCCTCTGGAAGACGCTGTGGGGGCTGATCGACCTCAACAGCCTGCGCAGCGTGCTGTTCCTGGCCAGCTTGCCGGTGGTGCTGTTCTGCCTGTTCAACCTGATGCTGACGCCACTGCTGGCACTGCCGTTCCTGCGCAGGCCGCTGCTGGTGCTGCTCGTTGTCGTCAGCGCCGCCTGCAGCTATTTCATGCTGCACTACAACGTGCTGATCGATCGCAGCATGGTGCAGAACGTGTTCGAGACCAACCAGGCCGAGCTGAACGCCTATCTCTCGCTGCCACTGCTGTTGACCCTGCTGGCGCTGGGCGTGCTGCCTGCTGCCGGGCTGGCCCTGGTGCGCACCACCAGCGGGGCCGGTTCGATACGTTCGCTGCTGGTGTGGCCGGCCAGCGTTCTGGCGTCATTGCTGGTACTGCTGGCAGTCGGCTTCGCGTTCTACAAGGACTACTCCTCGCTGCTGCGAAACAATCGTTATATCCGTGACCAGGTGCTGCCGATGAACATCGTGCGCCATACCCACGGTTATCTGAAAGGCCTCTACAGCACCCGCCAGCAACCCTTGCGCCCGATCGGCATGGACGCACGGCGCGTACCGGGCGCGCGTCCGAAGCTTGTGTTCATGGTCGTCGGCGAGACCGCGCGATCACAGAACTTCCAGCTCAACGGCTACCCACGCGCGACCAATCCCCGGCTCTCGCGCAAGGAAGGCGTCATCAGCTTCAGTGATGTTTCCTCATGCGGAACCGCAACGGCGATCTCGGTGCCGTGCATGTTCTCGCAGATGACCCGCCGCCAGTATGACGATGTACGTGCAGCGACCGAGGAGAACGTGCTCGACATCCTGCAGCGCACCGGCATCGGCGTGCTCTGGCGCAACAACAACAACGGCGGTTGCAAGGGCGTGTGCGAACGCGTGCCGACCGAGGACATGCCCGCGCTGAAGGTGGCCGGCCAGTGTGTCAACGCCGACGGCACCTGCTACGACGAGGTACTGCTGCATCAGCTTGGCGCACGCATCGACGCCATCCACGGCGATGCCCTGGTCGTGCTGCACCAGCTGGGCAGCCACGGCCCGACCTACTTCGAACGCTACCCCGCACAGTCGCGGGCATTCAGTCCGACCTGCGACAGCAACCAGATCCAGCGTTGCAGCAACGAGGCGCTGGTCAACACCTACGACAACACCCTGGTCCATACCGACCGCATGCTTGGCAAGACCATCGACCTGCTGCAGGGTTATGCGGACCACCGCGACGTTGCGCTGATCTATGTCTCCGACCATGGTGAGTCGCTCGGCGAACGCGGCATGTACCTTCACGGCACGCCCTACTTCATCGCCCCGCGCGAACAGACCCAGGTGCCGATGGTGATGTGGTTCCCACCGGAATTCAGCCGCAACGCGGGCGTGGACCTGGCCTGCCTGCGCGAGAACGCCCTGCACCGGGCGCACAGCCACGACAACGTCTTCCACTCGCTGCTGGGCCTGTTCGGGGTCAATAGCACGGTCTACCAGCGCGATCTGGATGTGTTCGCCGGTTGCCGCGCGTCGGCTTCGCCGGCTGTGGCCCCCTCGCCAGCAAGGCAGCGCCGGCTGATGCCGGTCGCTGCCCGCAACGTGGCGCGTTACTGTGCGGCCAGGGCGAAATCCAGGCCGGCGCATACCGCCGCCACCTGGGCGTCGTTGCATTCCTGCGGGTTGGTGCGCGGGCTGTCCGGGTAGACCTCGGTGGTGGTGGCAAAGCGTGCATCGGTGAAGCCGGCGCAGGCACCAATCGAACGCGATTCGCCCCAGACCACGCCCGGCGACTGCAACGGCAGGCCGACCAGGTTGCCCTCGGCGTCGGCCGGGGCGATATGGGTGACCGGGGCGACGGCGGCGATCAGGGCCTTCTGGAACTCGGCCTGCGGATCTTCGCTGTTGCCGATCACGTAGAAGCCGTCCGGAATGGTGTCGCGCTCGAACGGCTTGCCGTCGCGGGCACAGCGCGCCGGATCGAACTCGTGCAGATCGCTGTCGGTGGTCTCGTGCAGGTCCAGGTGCACCAGCAGGTTCGGCTTGCGCTCGGCCACCCAGGCCATCAGCGCGGCCGCTTCCTCGATCTGGCCGCCGTCACGGAAGCTGCGGTTGGGGTCGATGGCATCCGGGTTCCAGCGCTGGATGCGCTCGTAGCCCCACGGGCTGACGCACGGTGCCACGATCAGGTTCAGCCGGCCCAGGTAACGCTCGGCCTGCTGTTCCAGAAACTGCAGGGCACCGTGCACACCGCTGGTCTCGTAGCCATGCACGCCACCGGTGATCAGCGCGGTCGGCAGCGCCGGGTTCCAGTCGTGGTTGACCACGGCGAACAGCGGGTAATGGTCCGGCGCATAGTCCAACTGGCCGTACTGGATCACGTCGAAACTGTCGTCCAGGCGCTCAAGGGCGGCCACCACGTCATCGTGGTAACTGCGCTGACGCTGCTGGCGGGCCCGCCACTGTGCGCGTTCCGCGTCGCCCCAGGGCTGTCCGGGGGTGCCGATCGGGTAGAACTGCGCAACGGTCATTGGGGAACTCCAGGGGTCGAACGGATGGGTGCAGCCGGACATTCTAAGCCTTGTCGCGCCTGCGGGCGCCCCCACCCGGCCCCCGCCTTCATCCAGGCCGGGTCATCTGGTTGTAAAATCAACGGTTTTTGGCCCCAACCCCTTGATGGCGAACGCAGCGCAGCCGGTCCTGGGTGGACCGGAGTTCCTCCGCCTGCTCGCCCGTCTCAGCGACGGCGCGATACCGGCCACCAGTCCCGCCCTGACCGATCGCCTCGGCCAGTGGGTGGACTGGAGCCGTGCCGTGGCCCTGTCCGGAGCGCTCGGCGGACGCCTGCCCGAGCCCGGTGAAGCCGCCGAAGCAGTCGAGGATGTGCTGGCCGACTGTGCCCAGGCGCGCGCCAGCCTGCTCGCCTCGATCAGTGAGGATGCCGAGGCTGAGCGCCTGCTGGACCTGGCCGAAGCCGCCGCTGTACCCAACTTCGCCTCGCTGCGCCAGCGCTACCGGGTGCTGCAGCAGGCCATCCAGACCGCCACCGGGCGCCTGCGCGGCCGCCTGCGCGACCAGCTGGTGCAGGTTTCGCCCGAGCTGGCGCGGCTGGCCGAGGTCGATGCGGTGATGGAACAGACCCTCACACCGCGCGAGCACAGCCTGCTGGCCACTGCGCCGGCAGTGCTCAGCGCCCGTTTTGAACGCGTGCACGGCCAGCCCGGCTGGCGCGCGGCCTTCCGCCAAGACATGCGCACGCTGCTGCTCGCCGAGCTGCAGCTGCGCTTCCACCCGATCGAAGGGCTGCAAGACGCCCTGCGCTCCCACTGACCGGAACACCATGTCCAGAACTGCTTTCCATGTCGTTGTTTTCCTTGTCGGCCTGCTGGCCGTGTGCTGGATCGGCATTGGCTACGTTTCGGTGCATCCGCTGGGTGCAGCGGTGGCGGCGATCATCGCGGCCTGCTACATCGCCGGTGGCGTGGAGCTGTACCGCTACCGCCAGGCCAGCAACGGCCTGCGCACCGCACTGAACGATCTGTCCAGCGCGAAGGAAAGCCTCGCCCCCTGGCTGGAGCGCGTGCCGGTGGGCCTGCGCAACGCCGTGCGCCTGCGCGTGGAAGGCGAGCGCACTGCCCTGCCCGCACCGGTACTGACCCCGTACCTGGTTGGCCTGCTGGTGCTGCTGGGCATGCTCGGCACCCTGCTGGGCATGATGGACACGCTGCGTGGCACCGGACTGGCCCTGCAGAGCGCGACCGACATGGCCGCGATCCGCGGCTCGCTGGCCTCGCCGGTGCAGGGCCTGGCGGTGGCATTTGGTACCTCGATCGCCGGTGTGGCCAGCTCGGCCATGCTCGGCCTGCTGGCAGCGCTGCTGCGTCGTGACCGCCTGCAGGCCGTGCAGCAGCTGGACCGCGCCATTGCCGGCGACCTGCATCCGTACTCGCAGGCCTGGCAGCGCGCCGAATCGCTGCGCCTGCTGCAGGCACAGTCCGCGGCGCTGCCGGCGCTGGTCGACCGCCTGCAGGCGATGACCAGCACCTTTGAACAGCACAGTGCGGCTGCCAATGAGCGCCTGCTGGCCGGCCAGGCCGAGTTCCTGACCCAGAGCCAGGCCCTGCAGGAGCGCCTGGCGGTCTCGCTGCAGCAGTCGCTGCGCGAAGGCGCCGAAGCCAGCGCCGCCGCCATCGGTGGCGCGCTGCAGCCGATGGCCGAGACCACCCTGGCTGGCCTGGCCCATCACGGCGAAGCACTGCATGCCCGCGTCGAGCAGGCCGTGCAGCAGCAGCTGGCCGGCCTGAGCGACGGTTTCGAGCGCAGCCGCGTCGCCACCGAGGCCAGCTGGGCCAAGGTGGTCAGTGAACAAACCCAGGCACAACAGGCACTGGTGGGTGATCTGCGCCAGCACCTGCAGGCCTTCAGCGATGGCCAGGCCACGCATGCCGAAGCGCTGGTCGCGCGCATCGGCGAGCGCCTGCAGGCCGATGCACAGGGCAATGCAGAGGCCTTGCGCGCCGCCGCCGAACAGCAGCAGGCCCTGAACAGCGCGCTGGTCGAGCGCCAGCAGCAGGCGCTGCTCGCAGTCGGTCAGCAGCTGGAGGAGCACGCGCAGGCGTTGCTGCAAGCACTGGAGCAGCAGCACAGCGCCAGCCAGTCGCTGCTGCAGGACCACGAACAGCAGCGCTCGCAGGATTGGCAGGCCGCGCAGGCCGCCGCCGCGACCGCGCATGCCGAACTGCAGGCCAGCCTGGACAGCCGCGAACAGCAGCGCCAGGCGCGCTGGGACGCGGTCAGCGCCGAGCTGCAGCAGGCCCACGCCACCCTGCAGGCACAGCTGCAGGCCGGCGATGAACAGCGCCTGCAGCGCTGGAGCGATGCCTTGCAGCACGTTTCCACCGATCTGGCCGAGCGCCTGCAGGCCAACGGCGAACGCCTGGCCGCGCAGCAGCAGCAGGTCTGCGACACGCTGGCGGCCACCGCGCAGCAGATCGGCGAGAACGGTCGCGCGCAGGCCAACGCCACGCTGGCCGAGGTGTCGACCCTGCTGCAGACCGCGGCGGCGGCACCGAAAGCTGCTGCCGACGTCATCAACGAGCTGCGCAGCACGCTGTCCGAGAGCCTGGTGCGCGACAACGCGATGCTGGAAGAACGCGGACGCCTGCTGGCCACCGTGCAGACCCTGCTCGATGCGATCAACCATGCCTCGCACGAACAGCGCACCGCTGTGGACGCACTGGTCGGTGGCTCGGCCGAGCTGCTGGAGCGCGTCGGCAATCGCTTCACCGACCATATCGCCGCAGAGACCGGCAAGCTTGATGGCATTGCCGCAGCGCTCCACGGCAGCGCGGGCGACGTCGGCCAGCTGGCCAGCAGCTTCGGCGAAGCGGTCGCGCAGTTCGGCAGCGCCTCCACTGAATTGTCCGGCCGCCTTGAACAGATCGGCGGCGCACTGGATGCCTCGCTGGCCCGCAGCGATGAACAGCTGGCCTACTACGTGGCGCAGGCGCGCGAGGTGGTCGACCTCAGCCTGCTGTCGCAGAAGCAGGTGATGGAAGAACTGCAGCAGCTGGCCGCCCGCCGCGGCAAGGCCGGCAGCGCATGAGCGACGAGCTGGAGGTCGATGGCGGCTCGCACGCCCCAATCTGGGCCGCCTTCGGCGATCTGATGTCGGTGCTGCTGGGTGCGTTCGTGCTGATCCTGGTCGGCGTGGTCGCCGTGCAGCTGGAACTGTCGCAGCGACTGGACCAGGAAATGAAGCAGCGGCAGGCAGAAGCCAAGCGCCTGCAGACCCTCGAGCAGGCACTGGCTGGCCCGCTGGCTGCTGGGCGGGTGACGCTGGTGGATGGCCGCATCGGCATCAGCGGTAGCGTGCTCTTCGCGCTGAACTCCGACCAGCTGCAGCCGGAAGGCCAGGAGCTGCTGCGCAGCCTGGCCGCACCACTGGCTGCCTACCTGGGCAGCCGCGAAGAGATCCTGATGGTCAGCGGCTTCACCGATGACGCGCCGGTACGCGAAGGCAACCGTCGTTTCGCCGACAACTGGGAGCTGTCCGCGCAGCGGTCGCTGACCGTGACCCGCACCCTGATCGCCGACGGCGTACCGGCCGACGCCGTGTTCGCCGCCGCGTTCGGCAGCGAGCAGCCGGTCAGTTCCAATGCCAATGAAGAAGGCCGCGCACGCAACCGTCGCGTGGAGATCGCGCCGATTCCCAAGCCCAAGGCGCCGGATGCCAAGTAAGCCGCCAGCGCTCGAAGGCCTGCGCGCACTGGTGCGTGACCTCGATGCGGGGTCGCGCTCGCTGCCGCATTACCCGCAGGTGCCTATGTTGCAGCAGGTGCAGCGTGAATGGTCGGAGCTGCGCAGCGAGCTACAGGTGCGCCGCTCACTGCGCGCCGAAGCCCCGGCCGACGGCGGCCCGCTGAACTCGGCGGTGCTGGTGCAGCGCATGCTGGACACGATGCAGGCGACCAGCCCCGGCTACCTGCGCCACTTCATCGATTACGTGGATACGTTGTCGTGGCTGCAGGCGCTGCAGGACGGCGCCGCCAGCGGTGCGGATGCCGCGAAGCCGAAGCGCACGCGCAAGCCGCGCAACGCGGGTTGATCGCACATTGACGCCGACCTCGTTCGGCGTTCCTGGATACGACAATCCTGATCCGCGCTTCTGGTAGACGCCAACCTTGGTTGGCGCTCCACCAACGACACCGCGCATGCCAACCAAGGTTGGCATCCACCAATGCATGCGTCGGCATGCCACGCGTGTAGCGGTGTCACCAGACAGTCATCTGTCTAGCGCACCATTTTCACGTTGACCCACGGCGCCTGCAGTGCCTGCCGGTCGCATCGGCTATCTCCCTCTTCAAACTCCATGAGCTCCGCGCCCTCGCGGTGGCTCGTGCCCGCCTGAGTGTCCGTAACATGACGAAAACTTTGTTGGCCGCAGCGCTGTCGATCGCGCTCGCTCCTGCGGCCTGGGCGCAGGATGCTGCCCCGACCTCCAGCACACCCTCCGCCACCACCCTCGATGCGGTCTCGGTGATCGGCAGCGGTGAAGCACGCCAGGTGCAGCGCATCACCCGCGAGAACCTCGACATCCTGCCGCCGGGGACCAGCCTGCAGAAGACCCTGAACCTGCTGCCGGGCGTCAACGCGCAGTCGGCCGATGCGCTGGGCACCAACGAGCAGTCGATGACGCTCAGCCTGCGCGGCTTCAACTCCACCCGTCTCGGTTACACGTTGGACGGCGTGCCGCTGGGCGATGGCGCGTACAACAACTACAACGGCCTGACCATCAACCGTGCGCTGATCAGCGAGAACATGGCCGGCGCCGAGCTGGCGGTGGGCATCGGCAGCCTCGGCACGCCGTCCACCAGCAACCTCGGTGGCACCATCTCGTACACCTCCGACCGCCCGGCCCAGGAAATCGGCGGTCGCGTGGTGCAGACCTTCGGCAGCGATGCCAATCGTCGCACTTTCGCGCGCGTGGACAGCGGCGAGTACAACGGTTTCTCCGGCTACGTCTCCGGCATGAACGCCGTCTCCGATCTGTGGAACGACCAGACCGCCTACAACAAATCCACCACCAAGCAGTTCAATGCCAAGGGCGTGTGGAACTTCGGCCGCGGCCAGATCACCGGTTTCGTCGATACCTCGCGGACCACGCAGGCTGACTACTTCTACCTGTCCAAGGACGAGATGTCGCGCGGCCTCGGCTGGGACTGGGGCGGCTACGCGCCGGACTGGAACAAGGCCGTGGCCAAGGCCTACTGCAATACCGCCAGCTTCAACGCGAAGAAGTGCGACAACAGCGGCCCGGACAAGGATGCCGATGGTGCCTTCACCGCCGGGCAGATTCTGCGCGATGACAACCTCTACTATCTGGCCGGCGATTTCTTCCTGACCGATGGCTTCAGCCTGCGCGCCCTGGCCTACCACCACGATGACCGCGGCGAAGGCCACAACTGGAACAGTGGCGCGTGGTCGAACAAGGGCACGGCGCAGGAGATTCCGATCATCTTCCGCAACACCATCTACACCATCGACCGCGATGGCGGCACGCTGTCGTTCGACTGGGAGCTGCGTGCACATCGCATCGAAGGCGGCGTCTGGTACGAGCGCAACACCAGCACTGCCGAACGCTACCAGACCGCCGTGGATGGCCCGCGCGACCTGAGTGGCATGAACACCCTGCCCTCCGATGTCGGTGTGTTCGCCCAGCGCACGCGCTGGAAGACCCATCAGTTCTTCCTGAAGGACACCTGGCGCCTGCTCGATGATCGCCTGACCCTGGAATTCGGCGCCAAGAGCCTGCATGCCACCTCCGATGCACAGGCCTTGCCGGGCGACGCGAAGGCGCCGATCCCGCCTGCCTCGAACAACCAGTTCGCCACCGGCTCGTTGAAGGCCAGCAAAAACTTCCTGCCCAGCATCGGTGCCAATTTCCGCCTGGCCGAGCACCACGAAGTATTCGCCAGCTACGCCGAGAACATCGCCATGTTCCAGGGCGGGTTCAAGCTGGGCCCGCAGGCGGTCAGCCAGGCCACCTGGAATGCGCAGGGCAACCTGAAGCCGGAGGAATCGCGCTCACTCGAAGCCGGCTACCGCTTCGTCACCGATACCCTGCAGGCCTCGATCGCGGCCTACAGCGTGCGCTTCGACAACCGCCTGCTGCAGTACAACCCCTGCGACTCGCGCCAGCCGGTCGGCCCGACCTGCGGCAACCGCTTCTACAACGTGGGCGGCGTCGACAGCCGCGGCGCCGAGCTGACCGTGCTGTGGACCCCGAACGAGCACTTCAGCTGGTACACCTCGGCCTCGCTGAACCGTTCGACCTACGCCTCCAACTACGTGCAGGCCGGTGTGGAGCAGCAGATCAAGGGCAAGATCCAGACCGATACACCCAAGCAGCTGCTGGCTACCGAGATCACCTGGCGTGACAACGGCTGGTTCGCCAGCCTGCGCGGCAAGTACACCGGCGAACGCTTCTACACCTACACCAACGACCAGGGCTTCGGCGGCTTCACCGTGTTCGACGTGGCCGGCGGCTATGACTTCGGCCAGGTCGGCTTCGCCAAGGGCATGCGCCTGTCGTTCAACGTGACCAACCTGACCAACAAGCGCTACGCCAGCAACCTGGATTCGAGCGTGTTCGCACCCAGCGACCCTGCCGGCAAGCTGTATGTGTTCCATGCCTCGGCACCGCGCCAGGTGTTCGGTACGATCGACCTTCGCTTCTGATCGCCCCGGAGTCCACCGATGCTCGCCACCGCCCTGCTGCTGGCCACGCTCTCCGCCAGCGGATACGCCGCTCCGCACGAGGCAACGGGTGCACAACCACGCACCCTGCAGCTGGGCGGTCGTACCTATGTCGACAAAGGCCTGGTCGCCGCCGGGCGGCTGCCGGCGGGCACGGTGGACTTCCTGGGCGACACGCTGGGCTCGTTCTCGTCGCTGGCGGTGCAGCCCGGCACCTGGAAGCGCACCGCCAACGGCTACGAAGGCGTGCTGTGGACCCTGCCCGACCGCGGCCGCAACGACCCCGAGGCCGGCCTGTTCTACGACTACACCGGCCGAGTGGAGCGCATGCAGCTGCGCATCGACGTTTCCCCGGGTAAATCCGAGCTTGGCACGCTTACGATGGTGCCCGACAAGGGCGTGGTGCTGAAGGATTTCAACGGGCAACCGTTCACCGGTGCCGACCCCGGTGACCACACGGTCACCCAGCGCCAGGTGGTGCTGCCCTCGCCCGCCAGCGGCGCTGGTGCGGGCAAGGTGTCGCTGGACGCGGAATCGCTGCAGTTCACCGCTGCTGGTCACTTCTATATCGGCGACGAGTACACCGCCAACGTCTACTACTTCGATGCGCAAGGGCACCTGCAGGGCGTGATCGTGGCACCGCCTGCGATCAGGCCGCAGCGCGATGGCAAGCCGGCGTTCGGTTCACTGGCGCCACCGCAGACCGGCCGGCGCAACAACCAGGGCGTGGAAGGCATGGGCCTGTCACCCGACGGTACCCGCCTGTTCGTCGCCCTGCAGAGCGCCACGCTGCAGGACAGTGCTCAGGGCAACGCGGCGGGCCGCATCAACACCCGTGTACTGGTCTACGACGTGACGGCCTCGCCGACGCCACAGCAGCCGATCGGCCATTACGTGCTGGCCCTGCCCGCCTACGCGCACGATGGCAAGGGCAAGCTGGACCGCACCGCCGCACAGAGCGAGCTGCGCGCGCTGGACGACCATCGCTTCCTGCTGCTGGCCCGCGACGGCAACGGGCTGGGCAAGGACGGCGAAGACCCGATCGTCTACAAGTCGGTGCTGCTGGTGGATGTGGGCGATGCCAGCAACCTGGCGGGAAGCAACCATGAGTCCGGTACCGCCTCGGTGCTGGCCGACCCGGCGGGTACCGCGCTGAAGGCCGGCATCGTGCCCGCACGCAGCGATGAACTGCTGAACCTGCTCGACCGCCCGCAGCTGGCCCGTGCAGGGCTGGATCTGGACACGAAGCGCGGCCCACATGCCGGCCTGCTGTCGGAAAAGTGGGAAGCCATGGACGTGCTGCCGGCGCTGGACCCGCAGCATCCGAACGACGTACTGCTGCTGATCGGCAACGACAACGACTTCATCGCCCGCCATTGCCGCATGCAGGGCCAGACCTGCGACAGCCCGTACGACAACGACAACCGCGTGCTGGTCTATCGCCTGACGCTGCCTTGACGAAGAACAGACGTCACGCTCTCTGTAGAGCCGAGCCCATGCTCGGCTGAGGCAGAAAGCAGCCGAGCATGGGCTCGGCTCTACAACCCCCGATCCATTTCATCGCAGATGGAGTGCCATCAACCGCGCAGGGTGGCGCCGCCGTCGACGTACAGGTCACTCATTGCCACGTGCCCGGCCTGCTCGGACAGCAGGAACATCACCGAATGGGCGATGTCTTCCGGCGTGGCCAGCTTGCGCAGCGGAATGCCGGCCTTGTAGGTCTCCAGGCTGCCGGCGATCACGCGCTCGGCACCGTGCTCGTCCTGCCACATACCGGTCTGCATCGGGGTCAACGTTGAACCCGGGGCGACAATGTTGCAGCGGATGCCCAGCGGCGCCAGTTCCAGCCCGAGGCAGCGCGTGAACATCGTGGCGGCGGCCTTGGATGCCGCGTAGGCGGCCATGCCGTGCCGCGGCACGCCGGCAGCGTTCGAGCTGACGGTAACGATCGCGCCCTGGCCGCGCGGCGACATCACACGTGCCAGTGCACGCCCGACATGGAACACGCCATCGGCATTGACCGCGAACACCCGACGCCAGTCGTCATCGGTGGTATTGGTCACGCCACCCAAATGCAGCACCCCGGCGACGCTGGCGGCCAGCGCGATCGGCCCGATGCTGGACTCTACCCGGTCCACCAGCGCGTCCACAGCCGCACTGTCGGTCACATCAAGAGCAAATGCCTGCACACGTGCCTCCACGACCATGGGTGCCTCGCGATCGGTCGCCACCACCGTGCAGCCGGCCTCGGCCAGCAACCGAACCAGTGCCTCTCCGATGCCGCCGGAAGCACCGGTCACCAACGCCACGCGGCCTTCAAAACCGGTCAACTGCATGCTGCGATCTCCTGTTGCTCGTCCCATTGGCGCAGTCGCGCCGACAACCACGGTGCCAGCTGCGCCACCGCATCGCGGCCGGTCAATTCGGCATGCAGGAACGGCAGTTCCAGCGCCTGCACCTTGCGCGCGTGCGTCCGCCACAACGCCGACTGCAGCTGCGGTCGCGCCTGGTGATCCCGGCCCGCACGGACGTGCACCAGCGTGCCGTCAAACGGTTGATGGATGTGTTCGCGGATCAGTCGATTGGTGCCGGTCACGGCCCGCACCACGCCATCGAGAACCACATCCGGCAGGCTGCCGAGTGCACTGCCGCCACGACGCAGAAACGCCAGAATGCGTTCACGGCTGTCCAGTTCCGGATGCGCATCCGGGTCATGACCGGCAATCGCCAGCAGTGCCCGCAATGCGGCGATGGCATCGGGTTCCGGCTCGGCCCGCCAGCACTCGCTGGGATAGGCGTCCAGCAGCACCAGCTCGCCGACGTCGCGGCCGATCTCATGCAGGCGCACCGCCATCGCCTGGGCGAGGATGCCACCCACCGACCAGCCCAGCAGATGCACCGGCCCCTTCGGCTGCAATGCGACCACGCGCTGTACGTAGTCGTTGGCCATCGCCTCGATGCTGCTCGGCAGCGGCTGCCGCGCGTCCAGTGCCGGCGACTGCAGGCCGTACACCGGGCGTGCCGGCTGCAGTGCCCGGGCCAGGGTGCGGTAGTTCCAGGCGATGCCCCCGGCCGGATGCAGCACGAACAGCGGCGAAGGACCAGCGGCGTCGGGCTCGGCCAATGCAATCACCGGCCCCAGTGCGTGATCGGCCAGCACCGGCGGCTCGGCAATACGAACCGCCAGCGCGGCCACGGTGGGCTGCGCAAACAAGACACCCAGACCCAGATCGCGGCGCCAGCGCTGCTCGATCGCCAGCAGCAGGTGCACCGCCGACAGCGAGTCACCGCCGAGACTGAAGAAGTCCGCATCCACCGCCACCTGCGCCTCACGCCCAAGCGCCTGTGCGAACAGCAACGCGAGTTCCTGTTCCAACGGCGTGCGCGGCGCCAAGCCGACGACTTCAAGTTGCGGTGGCTTCGGCAACGCGTTGCGGTCGAGCTTGCCGTTGGCGGTTACCGGCCAGTGGTCCACGCCGACAAACGCCGAGGGCACCATGTAGTCCGGCACCCGCGCGGCCAGGTGGCTGCGCAGCGTCACGGCGCCGGCAAGCGCGGTTGGCACATAGGCCACCAGCCGGGCGTCTCCCGGGGCATCCTGGCGCAGCAGCACTTCCACCCGCTCCATGCCCGGCAGTTCGCGCAGTGCCGCCTCTATCTCGCCCAGCTCGATGCGCAGGCCGCGCAGTTTCACCTGGTGGTCGCTGCGGCCGAGGTAGTCCACCGCACCATCGCGCCGCCAACGGGCCACGTCGCCGGTGCGGTAGATGCGCTCGCCCGCCCGGAACGGATCCGCGATGAAGCGTTCGGCAGTCAGATCGTCGCGACCGAGATAGCCGCGTGCCAGCTGCACCCCGCCCAGGTACAGGTCACCGGCCACACCGACCGGCACCGGCTGCATCCGGGCGTCTAGCACGTACAGGCGGGTGTTCCAGACCGGGAACCCGATCGGCACCGGTCTCGAGCGATCCCGCGCCGACGCCGGCCAGTAGCTGACATCCACCGCCGCCTCGGTCGGGCCGTACAGGTTGTGCAGCTCTGCGTGCACGCGTGTGTGGAAACGGTCGCGCAACGCGGCATCCAGCGCCTCACCGCTGGTGAACACCCGGCGCAGCTGCAGCCCCGCCGAGGCCGGCGCAGCGAGGAAGGCATCGAGCATCGACGGCACGAAATGCGCCGTGGTGATGCCATGCCCACGGATCAAGCGCGCCAGTTCAGTGGGATCGCGGTGCGCTTCCGGCCCGGCGACCACCTGGGTGGCCCCGCACAGCAGCGGCAGGAAGAACTCCCAGACCGAGACATCGAAGGTGGCCGGGGTCTTCTGCAGCACGCGGTCGTCGGCACGGATGCCGTAGTGCTCGCGCATCCACAGCAGGCGGTTGACGATGGCACGGTGTTCGATGACCACGCCCTTGGGCTCGCCGGTCGAACCGGAGGTGTAGATCACATAGGCTGCATCGCTGGGCGAAGGATCGGCCCACGGCGCGGCGAAGCTCAGCGCGGTCCACTGTTCCGGCGCGAGCACCGCTACGCCAGCCATGCGCGCCGAAACCTCGGAAGCAGCCAGTACGCACACAGGCTGTGCCGAGGCGAGGATACGCGCCAGCCGCTCATCGGGATGGGCAAGGTCCAGCGGAAGATAGGCCGCGCCTGCGCGCAGCACCGCAACCAGCCCGATCACCAGCTCCAGCGAGCGCGGCAATGCCACCGCCACCACGCTGCCCGGGCCGACATCCATCGCCCGCAGCTGTGCCGCCAGCGCGAAACTGCGCGCTTCCAGCGTTGCGTAATCCAAAGCGGCGTCGCCGAACACCAGCGCCGGCGCGTGCGGGTCCCGATCCATGCCCTGCTGCAGCAGCTCGACCAGGGTCGTCTCCGGCAGCGCGTGCGCGGTGGCATTGAAACCATGCAGCACCTGCTGCGCCTCCACGGGCGTCGCCAGAGGCACGGCTGCGATATCGTCAGCCTGCACTGCCGCGGACACGAAATGCAGCAACCGCGCCGCATGCGCCTCGACATCCTCGCGACTGTACAGCGCGGGATTGGCCTCGATCTCCAGATCCAGCAGACTCTGGCCGTCGCCACGGAAGCCCAGCGTCAGGTCATCCACCGGCCCGGTGCACAGCACCTCCAGCGTGGCCTGCACGCCGGTCAGCGCCAACGGCTTGTAGAACGGCTGTACATTCACCAGCGGGCCGTACAGGCGCTGCTGCGCGCCGACCAGGCCCAGGTCCCGGCGCAGCTGCTCGCCGCGGTAGCGGCCGTGCTTGCGGCCCTGGCTGAGCTGCCGGCCCAGCCCACGGGTAAAGGCCTCGACGCTGCCCTCGCCGGCCGCCACGCGAAGCGGCAGTACATTCATCACCATCGCCGGCACCCGCGCTGACGCGTTGCCGAGCCGCCCCATGTAGGGCACGCCCAGCACCACTTCATCGGCCGCGCTCATCCGCCGCAGGTACTCGGCCGACAACGCGGCCAGCACATCCGGCCATGGCTGCAGCCAACGTGCCGAGGCCTGCAGCAGCTGCTCACGGAAGGCCGCATCGAGCGGCTGCACCCGGCGCAGCGCGTCGTCACTGGCCGCGAGCGTGCCGGCCAGGCCCACGCCTGCCGGTGCGCCCTGCATGTGCTCGCGCCACCATTGCCCGGCCTGCGTGCGGCGCGGGTCGGCACGATAAGCGGCATCATCGGCCAGCACGCCCGCCAGCCCCGGCAGTGGCTCACCCATGCGGCCGGCGTACAACGCGCAGACGCGATCGGTGAACAGCGCCATGCCGTATCCATCGGCGGCCAGATGATGCACGCGCAGGTACCAGACCCAGCGCTGCCCGCCCAGCTCAAGCAGCACCTGCTGGCTGATCCGGTCGCGGGTGGGGTCGACCGGGCTCATCCGGTCAGCGTGCATCAGGCTGCGTGCGGCAGCGGAGGGATCCGCCGCGGCGGAAACATCACGCACCGAAAGCAGCGGCACGTGTGCCGGGTCATGCCACTGCAGCGGCTGGCCATCGGCCCCTTCGGCAAAGCGCAGCGCGAAGGCCTGCGCCTCGCCCGCAGCCTGGTCTGCCGCTGCAACGAACGCGGCCACGTCCAGCGGGCCGTCGATCCACACCGCATGCGCGGTATTGAATGACGGGTTGTCCGGTGCCAACCGCTGTGCGAACCACAGTCCGGCCTGGGCCTCGGTCAATGCCACCGGCGTGGCCAGCGCGACGGCGTTCATGCGTTCTGCGCGGCCTGCAGCGTCTGCACAACGTTCCACCACTGGCGCAGCGTGGTGTGTTCGGCCAACTGCGAGAACTCCAGCGGCAGGCCGGTGTTGCCCCAGGCCAGGACCAGGCCGAGCATGCGCATCGAGTCCAGGTCCAGGTCGATCAGATTGTCGTCGTCACCGATCTCTGCTGGCTCGCACTCAAGAACGCGCGCCACGTCGGCACGCATCCGCTCCAGATCCAGCACCTCACCCGTGGCAGCCATCACAGCACCTCCAGCAGCTGGTCGGTGGTCATCGGCACCCCGCTGGTGCGCGCGATCCAGTGCAGCGCCTGATCGTGATCGGCGCGCGAGAAGTCCGCCACCGCATCGGCGGCGATGAAGGCCTCGATATCGCGCTGGAAGGCCTCGACCACGGTCGCGGTGCAGCCGATATGGGCGTACACGCCGGTCACCAGCAACTGGTCGCGGCCACGCACCCGCATCAGCGTCTCCAGGTTGCTGCGCTGGAACGCGCTGTAGCGGTGCTTGACCAGCACGTGCTCGCCCGGCTGCGGTGCCAGCGCCTCGATGATCGGTTCATGGTCGGCGCTGCGGCGCATGCCCGGCCCCCACAGGTCGGCCTGCAGGCCACGGTCACGGCGGTCCTGGTCGCCATGCTGGGCGGTGTAGAACACCGGAATACCGTGCGCGCGGCAATGCGCCAGCAGGCGTGCGATGTTGTCCACGGCCGGCCGCAGCGGTGCGTTGCCGGCGTCGAATGCGGCCAGGAAGTAGCGCTGCATGTCGTGCACCAGCAAGGCGACACGATCGCGCCGCGGGCGCCACGGGCCGCGCGCCTGCGGCAGTTCGGCGGCGGTCGGCAAGGGGTAATCGGTGATACGGGGCAGCGCCATCAGCGCGTTCCTCCTGTCTGTTGCAGATGACGCGCACGCAGTTGCGCGCGCAGTTCGCGGCGGCTGATCTTGCCGACCGCGGTGGTATCGAAACTGTCGACGAACACGACCTGATCGGGCACCTTGAACGCCGCCAGGCCACGACCGCGCATCCAGGACTTCAACGCCGGCGCCTTGAACGGTTCGCCCTGCGGAATCACGAAGGCGCAGCTGCGCTCGCCCAGGTACTCATCGGGAATGGAGACCACGGCGGCATCGAACACACCCGGATGTGCCAGCAGGTGGTCTTCGATCTCCTCGGCGGAGATCTTTTCGCCGGCACGGTTGATGTGGTCACCGGCGCGGCCCTGCACCACCAGGTAGCCTCCGGGCAGCTGCTGCACGCGGTCGCCGGTGCGATAGAAGCCATCGTCGGTGAACGAACGCGCATTGGCCACCGCATCGTTGTGGTAGCCGCGGATGGTGTACGGGCCACGGGTGAGCAGATGCCCCACCTCGCCTTCGGCCACCGGCTGGTCATGGTCATCGACCACGCGCACTTCATCGTCCGGACTGATCGGCCGGCCCTGGCAGGCCACGATCAGTTCCTCCGGATCATCCAGCCGGGTGTAGTTGACCAGGCCTTCGGCCATGCCGAACACCTGCTGCAGTGTGCAGCCCAGGCCGTCGATTACGCGCCGCGCCGCCTCCGGCACCAGTTTGGCGCCGCCTACCTGCAGTACCTGCAGGCTGGACAGGTCATGCTTGCTGGTGGCAGCCGCCTGCGCCCACAGCAACGCCAGCGGCGGCACCAGCCCACAGCAGGTCACCTGCTCGCGGGCGATCAGCGGGAAGGCCGCGTCCGGACCGGGGCCGGGACTGAGCACCACGCGGGCGCCGGCATACAGTGCGCCGAAGAAGCCCGGCGAACTCATCGGGAAATTGTGCGCGGCCGGCAGAGCGACCAGATAGACGCTGTCGCGGTCGATGCCGCAGAGGTCATTGCTGGCGCGGAACGAGTAGATGTAGTCGTCGTGGGTACGCGGAATCAGCTTGGACAGCCCGGTGCTGCCTCCGGAAATCTGCAGGAACGCCACCGACTGCGGGTCCGGATCGGCCGGCAGCTGGCTGCGATCGCCCTGCAGTGCCTCCAGCGCGATGAACTCCGCCGCATCGCCGTCGATCACCACATGGCGAACCGCCGGCACTTCGGCCTGCAGCGCCCTTGCCAACCCGCGATGATCGAAGCCATCGTGCAGTGCGGTGGTGATGTAGGCGCTCGCTTCAGCCTTGTTGGCGAAGTGGACCAGCTCGGTGATGCGGTGCGCCGGCAACGCATACACCGGCACCAGCCCGGCGCGGAACAGGCCGCAGACCGTGGTGATGAAGCCTGCCGTGTTGCCCAGCTGCACCAGCACCCGTTCACCCGGCTGCAGGCCGAGCGCCAGCAGGCCCGCGCCGATGCGCCCTGCCTCGTGCCACAGCTGCGCATAGCTCAGGCGTACGTCGCCGGCGACCACCGCGATGTCATCGGCATAGCGTTCTGCGCGCTCGCGCAGGAAACCCGGGAAGGTCTCGCCACGCCAATGACCGGCTTCGCGATAGTGCGCCACCAGCGTGTCGGGCCACACCTGCTGCAGTGGCAGGCGGGAAGAGTCAGTGGAGGTACTCATGCGGCAGGCTCGATGGCGGGCGCGGATTCATGGACACCCAGCGCGTTCAACAGGGCAGCGAACTTCGCAGCGGTTTCGGCCACCTCGGCCTCGGGGTGTGACTCGGCGACGATGCCGGCACCGGCATACAGGCGCAGCTGCGTGCCCTGCAGGCGCGCGCAGCGGATCGCCACGTACCAGTCACCGTCACCCTGCGCGTCCAACCAGCCCACGGCGCCGGCATAGAAGCCACGCGGCACCGGCTCCAGTTCGCGGATGCGCTGCAGCGCCGCCAACCGCGGCGTACCGCAGACCGCCGGCGTGGGGTGCAGCTGCGCCAGCAGTTCGGCGGCAGACGTCTGCGGATCCTTCAGGGTGGCGTGGATGCGGGTGCCCAGATGCCACATGCTGGCGGTGGCATGCAGCACCGGCCGCGGCTGCGCATCGATGTGGCTGCAGTACGGCGCCAGCCCCTCGACGATGGCTTCGACCACGTGGCGGTGCTCGTCGTGGTCCTTGGTCGAGGCAAGCAGCGCCTGCGCCGCACGCTCGTCCTCGGCGACATCGGCGCTGCGCCGCGCGGAACCGGCCAGCGGATGCGACAACAGCTCGGCGCCGCGCTTGCGCAGCAGCAGTTCCGGGGTTGCCCCCACCAGCCATGCTGGCGCCTGCCCTGGCTCCACCGGCAACGGCACCGCGTAGGTCGCCACCGACGGATCCGCGCCCAGACGTGCCAGCAGCACGTCCGGGAACAGCGCCTGGCGGGTGCGCGCCAGCAGGCTGCGCGCCAGCACCACCTTCTGGAGGTTCAGTTCGGGCGCGCGCAGTACCTGCACCGCCGCGGCAACCGCTGACGCATAGTCCTGCGGCGCAGGCTCGGCCTTCAGGGAACCGTCCAGCGGCGGTGCGGCCTGCGGCTGCAGTGCCAGCGCCGGCAGCAGGCGCTCGGGCTGGTACAACGCGTCGTCCGCACGCGGTTCGAACGGCACCGCCCCCACCAGCAGGCCCGGGCCGCCACGCTGCTGGGCAAAGAACGCCGCAACGCGCTCTGCCAAGGTCGCCAGCGCACCGGCCGGCAGCGTGGCGCGACAGCCGCGTGCGTGCACGTGCTGGCCCGCATGCTGCAACAGGAACAGCGACGCGTCGTCGGTGCTCTCCTGCGGCGCTGGCGCAGCCTCCGGCCACACGCCCTGCATCAGGGAATCGTTCATGCGGTCTCCTTCATCCGATGCGCTGCAGCCAGCGCGCACAGCAACAGCAGCAGCGCGCCGACCAGCAGGTAAGGCAGGCTTGGCCCGCCGCGATACAACAGCGTGCCGAGCATCGGCCCGGCCACCATGCCCAACCCCTGCGCGGCAGCGACGGTGCCGGCGGCGGCGCCCTGCTCGTGCCCCTCCACCGCATCGGCGGCCAGCGCCTGGAACGAGGGGAGTACGAAGCCCATGCCAAACGCGGCCAGCGCATACGCCGCCGGCAACTGCCAGGCCTGCTGCACGCCTGCCACCGAGGCAAAGCCAATGCCGGAAATCAGGGCGCCAAGGACGATCCAGCGGCGTGGATGTACCTCCAGCTTCATCACCAGCGCCTGCGCCAGGATCAGGCCGACGCCGACCGTTGTGAGTGCAATGCCGGCCATGCGCGCGCCCGCAGCCGCATCCAGGCCCAGGCGATCAATCGCGAAGAAGCCGACCGTGACCTGCGCGATGGTCACCGAGACCATCGCGATGAACGCCGCCAGCTGCGGCAGGCGCAGGCGCGCGTCGAGGCGGCTCATCGGCGTGCGGCGCTGTGCGTTGCCAGCCGCCGCCGGGGGTGTCGCCGGCAGCCGCCAGGCCAGCAACGCCAGTGCCAGCAACGGCAGCAGCGCGGCCACGTACAGCGCCAGCGACAGGTTGGTATAGGCCAGCCAGCCCGCGGCGGCCGGGCCGAGCACCATGCCCAGCGCGTTGGCGCTGCCCAGGCGGGCGAGGAATTTCGCACGTTGGCCGGTCGGTGCCTTGTCGGCGATGAGCGCGGCTGCGGTAGGAGGCACCGCCGCATAGAACAGGCCGATCAGGCCACGCGCGCCGACCAGCACCAGCACTGACACCAGTACCGGCGGCACCGCCTGCAAGGCAATGTCGATGAACACCGCCAGCGCGATGTAGACCACGGTGTAGGCACTCATCGCCAGCATCAGCACGCGCTTGCGGCCGATGCGGTCGCTGAGCTGGCCCCAGGGGCGCGCGGCCAGCATCCACAACACGCCTGCGGCAGTGACCGACAGGCCGGCATGCCACTCGGACAGGCCGAGCATGCGGACCACCGGGCCGATCACAGCGACGAAGGACATCATCGCCATGGTGCCGATCAGGGCAGCCAACACCAGCGCCGGCAAGCCGGGAACGACGGGACGTGCATGCATGAAACACCAGCCCTAACAGGAAAGGATGGGCGGGCGCACCTGCGCGCCCCACCCGGCACCGGCCCCGCTCAGGACCAGACACCACCCTTAAATGATAACGGCTCGTATTTGCATTTGATACCCATTCTCTTGAATGGGCATGCAACAGCGGGTTCAGCGCATCGCACGCAGGCCCAGCAGGCCACGGCGCTTGAACCACCACTCCAGCGGCAGCGTCACCAGCGGCGGGATCGCCGCCAGCAGCGCCAGGGCGCTGGCCCACCACGGCCAGCGCAGGCGCACTGCCGCAAACAGGGTGACTGCCACATAGACCAGGAAGGCCACGCCGTGAAGGGGCCCGAACAGCTTCACCAGCGCCACGTTGGCCATTGGGCCGTACTTCATCCACATGCCGATGAGCAGGCCGGCCCAGGTCACAGCCTCGATGAAAGCGACCGCGGCGAACAGACGTCCGGTCGGGTGCATGGGGGAAGGTTGGGTCACGCGGGGCTCCGGCATCGGGGTATCAAATGCGAATGATACGCAGATGCGAACCCCATGTAGAGTCGGGCCGTGCTCGACTGCTGGAACGTGTCCCACCCAGGTGGCCACCTACCGGAGCATATGCGGCAGAACCTGCTCCCCGATCTCGCGCAGCACCGCGTCCATCGGTCGCCCGTTATCGACCAGGTTGAACATCACATGCGCCACGCCCTGCGCATGCACGCGCAGCAGGTAGTCACGCAGGCCATCGCGGCCAACCTTCAGGCCCAGCGGCAGCGGCTCGGCTGGCGCCTGCGGATCCACCTGCAGATCCAGCAGCATCGACTGCACGAACGGCTTGCCTGGTCCGCCGCGCTGCGCCAGCGCCTGCTGCCACAGGCCGATGCGTCCTTCCTGCGCAGCCTCCTCGCGGTGATAGGTGGCCCAGCCTTCGGCCTCGCGGGCGACCCACTGCAGGCTCTGCCGCGCGGTACCCACCACCAGCATCGGAATGCGCGCTGCCGGCGCCGGCAGCACGTCGAAGCCACCCGTGGCCTGCAGTACGGCGCTCCGCTCATCGGCCTCCGGTGACAACGCCGCGCGCAGCAACGTCCAGCGCTCACGGAACGTCGCCGCCCTGCCCTCCAGATCCTCACCGAAGGCGGCGAATTCTTCCGGGCGGTCGCCCGAACCCAGGCCCAGCACGAAGCGTCCGCCGCTGATCCGGTCCAGGCTCAAGGCCGACTTCGCCACCTGCAGCGGCTGCCGCAATGGCAGCACGATGGCCGCGCTGCCGACCACGATGCGTCCGGTCGCGGCAGCCAGCATGCCCAGCCACAGAAACGGGTCATCCAGCGCGCTTGCTGTCGCGTCCGGACCCTGCGGCACCATCAGTGGTACATCACGCGTCCACAATGCGGCAAAGCCCAGATCATCGGCCAGTCGCGCAATGCGCCGCGCCTCGTGCGGATCGGCCAGTCCATGCGCGGCGACAGGCGTCATCAGGCCCAGGCTCAGGCCCTGTTGCGGAAACAAGGCAACGTAAGCAGGATTGAGATCACTCATGCCCGCAGCTTAGCGTGCAGGCCTGCGGCAACGATGACGCGCCGCCCACTACCGGAAGAACACTGCATGCCGATGATCCGCCCTGCCCACGTCGATGACCTGCCCGCGATCAGTGCGGTGTGCCTGGCTGCGTTCACTGCGGCGGTCGCGCCTTCGCTCAGCGCGGCCGGCATCGCCACCTTCGGCAGTGTCGCCGCAGCCGAAGCGTTCGGCGCGCGCCTGCACGGCGACAACCACATCCTGGTGGCCGAGCAGGACGGCCGCGTCGTCGGCGTGGTCGAACTGAAGGAAGGCCGGCACCTTGCGATGTTGTTCGTCGATCCCGCCTGCCAGGGCCAGGGCATCGGCCATGCTTTGTTTGAGGCGGCGCTTCCACAGGTGCGCGCGCCGGTCCTGACCGTGCGCGCCTCGCTCAATGCAGTACCGACCTACCTGCGCTATGGCTTCGTGCTGGACGGCGACGTCGGCGAGTTCAACGGGCTGGTGTATCAACAGATGGTGCGGGCAGCGGCCTGAAGGCATCCGCCGGGTATGCCCGGCAATGCCGGGCGGGCGTCATGCCATGCAGCACGCCCGTCATAAGCAAACTGAATCAGCAAGCTCCCCGGCGGTTCCTACAATGGCCTGTCACCCTGCCCTTCGAGATGCTGCCGATGCGCGTCGCGCTTTCCGTGTTGCTGCTGGCTTCGGCGCTGAGCGCCTGCACCCCGGCCCCGGTTTCCACCGCCAACTCCGCCGAGGCGCCCGCGCCGGCCAAGGCAATCGCCTGGCGCCAGGGCGATGTCGACGATGCTTTCGCCGAGGCCGCCGACAGCGGCAAGCCGGTGCTGCTGTACTGGGGCGCGGTCTGGTGCCCGCCGTGCAACCAGCTCAAAGCAGGCTTGTTCAAGGATCCGGCCTTCATCGCGCTGACCAGCAAATTCGTTCCTGTCTATCTGGATGGCGACGAGGAAGGGGCGCAGGCCTGGGGCGAGCGCTTCGGCGTACGCGGCTATCCGACCCTGATCGTATTGGACCCACAGCGCAACGAAATCACCCGCGTGGCCGGCGGCAACGACGCCGCCGAACTGACCCGGGCACTGACCGTCGCCGCAGGCCGCCGCAGTGCCGTTGCCGCCACCCTGGCCACAGCGCTGGCGACGCCGGGCAAGCTGGCTGCCGAAGACTGGCAGGTGCTGGGCGACTACGGCTGGGAAGTGGACGCCAACCGCCTGGCCGGCGAGCGCAGGAGCCAGGACGTGCTGCGCCAGCTGTCCAAGGCGGCACCGGATGCCGCCCTGCAGCGCCGCTTCGCTCTGCTTGCCTTGGCGACGGCCGAAAAGCCCGATGCCTCACCCACCGAAGTACGCGAACTGCTGCAGGCAGTGCTGGCGCAACCGGCGGAAGTACGCCGCAACCGCGAGTTGCTCGGCTATGCAGGCGTGCAGCTGGTCAAGCAGGCCAGTGCCGGGCCGGCCACCAGCAACACGCTGGGACAGCAGCTGCTGGTCGCACTGGAGCGGGCAGACACCGAGCGCGGCGACCGCGCCGACGACGCGTTGTCGCGCGCGCTGACCGAAGTATCGCTGGTCCGCCAGCAGCAGCCGGAGGGTGCACTGCCCGCGCCGCTGGTTGATCGGGTCAAGCAGCGCGTGGCCGCTGCCGATGCCGCCGCCACCGATGCGCATGCGCGCCAGGCCACGATCAGCAGCGCGGTCCATGCCCTGCGCGAGGTTGGCGACGACGCGGGTGCCGAGGCGCTGTTGCTGGCCGAGCTGAAGCGCAGCGAACAGCCGTACTACTACATGCCCGAGCTGGCCGAACTGGCCGAGCAACGCGGCGATACCGCCGGGGCGCTGGAGTGGTTGAAGCGTGCCTACGACGGTGCGCAGGGTCCGGCCACCCGCGTGCAGTGGGGCGTGCTGTACGTAGAGGGCCTGCTGAAGCTGGCGCCGGACGACGCACCACGCATCGAGCAGGCCACCGCCTCGCTGATCGCCGAACTGGAAGCACAGCCTTCGGGCTACCACCAGCGCACCCGTCAGCGCTTCGAGCGCCTGGCCGGGCAGTTGAAGACGTGGAGCGGCAAGCACCAGGGTGCGGAGACACTGGCGCGGCTGCAGCAGCGGATGCAGCAGGCGTGCGGCGACCAGGTGGATGGTGCGTGCAAGGATTGGTTGAGTTGAGTTGATGAAGGCGCTGGCGGCTGGTTCGTCTGCCGGCGCTTTTGTTGATATCGGTTGTGGCGGGGGAAGGCGCTGGCCGGGACACGCCGTAAACCCACGGGCAATACATCAGCGCGCCGATGAGGTTCGAAAGGCGGGTTCTGGTAGTGGCGGGGGGGGGGGGGGGGGG